>DDYY01000090.1 GCA_002346225.1 Bacteroidetes bacterium UBA3022 | reverse complement strand
CTGGCAGTAGGCAGGCAGGCAGCCATACCCGCTGATGCAGTGTTGCGCGATTTGAATGGTTTACACATCTATCCTGCATTTATTGAGCTATCGAGCAATTACGGCATTCCTGAAAAGCCCCGGATGAAGGGCGGCAGCGGCCCGCAGTACGAAACCATGGACACACGTGCAGCCAACTGGAACCAGGCAGTCACACCTGAATACAATGCTTTTGATGATTTCTCCACTGACACAGCTATGGCACGTCAGCTGAGAAGTATAGGATTTGGTGCGGTGCTCGCGCATCGAACAGATGGTATCGTAAGAGGCACGAGTGCCCTGGTGCAGTTAACCGCGGGACCGCCGCATGAGGCTATGCTGATGGCTGCTGCCGGCAAGCATTTTTCCTTTTCCAAAGGTTCTTCCGGTCAAAGCTATCCCAGCTCCCAAATGGGTGTCATTGCCCTGTTGCGCCAAACCTTTTATGACGGAGCCTGGTATGCCGCCGGCGGCAGAGATGTCAACTTCGACCTTTCCCTGCAGGCGATGAATCAGCACCCCCAATTGCCGTTATTCATGCATGTGGATAGCAAACTGGAAGTGCTGCGCGCCGCGCGCTTAGGTGCAGAGTTCAATCAAACTTTTATTGTAGAAAACGACGGTGATGCCTACCAAAGACTCGATGAAATAAAAGCATCGGGAAGCAAGCTTATACTGCCTCTGAATTTTCCGGATGTACCGGATGTAGCTGATGCCTGGGATGCAGCTGTCTTGCCGTTGAGCACACTTAAACACTGGGAAATGGCCCCTGCCAACCCTGCCATGGTCGCAGCTGCCGGCATACCTTTCGCCATCACTTCCAATCGACTCACAAAAAAGAAAGACTTCCTGGACCAGCTTCGGAAGGCGGTAGCTTATGGATTAAGTCAGGACGCTGCACTGGCATCCCTGACTACAGTTCCTGCTGCCATAGTCGGAGCAACATCCATGCTGGGCACGCTTGAAAAAGGCAAAAAGGCCAACTTCTTCATCAGCTCAGATAACATCTTTCTGCAAGGAGCCGATATTTATGAAAGCTGGGTAAACGGCCAGCCCATGCAGGTGCAGCCTTATCTGGTGAACGATCCGCGGGGCGCATACAGCCTGCACATGAGCGATACCGTATATGGTTTACTCATCAGCGGAGAACCCGGCAAGCCTACCTTCTCCATTGTGCGGGAACCCGATACTATTAAGGCAACCGGAAATATCAACTATGATAATGTGAGCATATCCTTTACCCTGCAAGATAACCTGTACCGCCTGAGTGGTATTCTGCAGGGCTCCGGATTTGTCGGCACCGGTACCAAAGGCACACAACGTATCACCTGGAATGCCGAAAAAGTAAATGTATACGCTGCCAAAGCAGAGACACCATCTGCCGATACGTTGTTGCTGGGAAGCTTAATCTATCCATTTACCGCTTATGGTCAAAAAACCTTGCCGGAGGCGAAGGACTACCTTATAACCAATGCTACAGTATGGACGAATGAAGCGGATGGTATTCTGGAAGGTTACGACGTACTGGTAAAGAATGGTAAAATTGCGCAGGTAGGAAAAGGACTGAAGGCAGATGGAGCCACGGTAATAGATGGCACAGGAAAACATCTAACGGCAGGTATTATCGATGAGCATTCGCATATCGCCATCAATAAAGGTGTAAACGAAGGCACGCAGGCTATTACTTCAGAGGTGAGAATTGGCGATGTGGTGGACAGTGAGGACGTCAACATCTACCGTCAACTTGCCGGAGGCGTTACCACTTCCCACCTGCTACATGGCTCAGCTAATCCCATTGGCGGACAAACTGCTTTGATCAAGTTGCGCTGGGGTATGGCGCCTGAGGCTATGAAATTTGAAAACGCCGATGGCTTTATAAAGTTTGCATTGGGTGAAAATGTCAAACAATCGAATTGGGGTGATGAGAACCGCATCCGCTATCCGCAAACACGCATGGGCGTGGAACAGATTATGGAAGACGGCTTCGTGCGTGCCACTGCCTACAAGGCCGCATTAGCGCGTAAGGACACGCTGGTGCGCCGCGACCTGGAGCTGGATGCCCTGGTAGAAATCATGGAGGCTAAGCGCTTCATTACCTGTCATAGTTATGTGCAGAGTGAAATCAACATGCTGATGAAGCTGGCGGAAAGACATGGATTCACCGTCAATACCTTTACCCATATACTCGAAGGTTACAAAGTCGCTGATAAAATGGCACAACATGGGGCAGGTGCTTCTACCTTCTCCGACTGGTGGGCCTATAAGTATGAAGTGATAGAGGCCATTCCGTTTAATGCAGCCCTGTTAACGCAGATGGGCGTGGTAACCGCCATCAATAGCGATGATGCAGAGATGGCCCGGCGCCTGAATCAGGAAGCAGCAAAAGCTGTGAAGTACGGCAATCTAAGCGAAGAGGAAGCCTGGAAACTGGTAACGATTAATCCTGCCAGACTCCTTCATATTGATGATCGCGTAGGCAGTATCAAAAAAGGAAAAGATGCCGACCTGGTACTCTGGAGCGACCGACCACTCAGTATTTATGCCCGGGCAGAAATGACTTTTGTAGACGGGATGTTGCTCTACGACCTTGAAGCAGACCAGCAGTTGCAGCGGGAAATTGCAGAAGAGAAAGCCCGGTTGACAGCCGCTATTATAGAAGCCAAAAAGAAAGGCGCAAAGGTTGCCCCGGTAGTTATCCGGGAAGAACCCGAGTACGAATGTGAAACCGTTTTTGATTTTGTAGGCGAATAAAAAATTCAGACAATGAGATATATTATATTCATACTATTTACATCTTTTACCCTGCTGACAAATGCTCAAAACCGGCAGCAAAGCCAGGAGCAACGCACAGTAGTTACCAATGCTGTTATTCATACCGGCAATGGAACAGTCATTGAAAACGGAATTATGGCGTTTGACAATGGCAAACTGACCTTGGTAGCCGATGCCACAGTGGTCCGTTTCAATATCGAAGGTTATACTGTTATTGATGCGGCAGGCAAGCATGTGTATCCCGGTTTGATTGCCCTGAACACGCAATTGGGACTGAAAGAAATTGAACAGGTGCGCGCCACCAGCGATGTGTATGAAGTAGGTTATATGAATCCGAATGTACGTTCTATCATTGCCTACAACACCGACTCCAGGGTTATACCTACAGTAAGGGAGAATGGCATTCTCATGGCGCAGATTGTACCCGGCGGGGGAACCATCCACGGCAGCTCTTCTGTGGTAACACTCGATGCCTGGAACTGGGAAGATGCCGTCATAGCAATGGACAATGCCATACATATGTCTTGGCCTTCTTCCTATCGCTACAGCTGGGATGAAAATGGCTATCAACTGAAGGCGAATGAGAACTATGGTAAACAAGTAAATGCAGTACGTTCCTTTTTCGAAGAAGCGAGGGCCTACCAGCAACGCGACAATACCTATGCGCCCAACCTGAAGCTGGCTGCTATGCGGGGACTCTTTACAAGAGAGCAGAAACTATTCATCGAAGCTGAAACCGCAAGGGAAATGATGCAGGCTATTGTATTTGCAGAGTCCATGGATATTCAGATGGTCATTGTAGGTGGTGCAGAAGCCCACCTGATCAAAGAAGAGCTGGCAGCCAGAAGTATTCCGGTGGTATTGACAGGCACGCACCGACTACCTTATCGCACAGATGACCCGGTTACCCTCCCCTATCAGTTGCCTTCCATTTTGCAGGAAGCAGGAGTGCTTTGCGCCATTTCTGTAAGCAATGATGGAAGCGCTTACTGGAACATGCGCAATCTACCCTTTCAGGCCGGTACTGCTGCAGCCAACGGTTTGTCGCCGGAAGATGCACTGAGCATGGTGACGCGCAATGCCGCCATTATTGCAGGCATTGACAGCACCACAGGTTTTCTGGATGAAGGGATGGCCGCTACCTTTCTGATTGCCGAACGCGATTTATTCGACATGGCAGGAAGCAATATTGTTACCGCCTACTTCAACGGTGTGGAGGTTACCTCCGATAACTGGCAGGAAGATCTGTACCACCGGTTCAGAGGCAAGTACGGACTGGAAGAATAACCAACCCCAAGATGGGTGCAATAAAAAAGCCGGAATGATGTATTCCGGCTTTTCTTATGTGCTGTTCGCTTTATTATTTCTCTACTTTCTGGGTAGTGATATAAGTAAGTTTCAAGGCATTGGACTTACGCAATTCAATCTTTACATCCGTGATGATACCCACGTTTACGTCTTTGTCCACCTTCAGGGCGATGATGATTTTTGATCTGTTTTCATCGGGCATTTTCGCTTTTTCAGCGTCGATAAATTCAGCAATATCTTCTACATCGGCCAGCTGATCGTTGAGTTGCAGGCGGGGAGCTGTTCCCAACTCCTTTTGCAGGCGTTCTCCGGGAGCTCCAATATAAATGTAACTCAGTAGGTCCTTTTTCTCCAGCTTCTCCATCTCTGTTGCCTTGGGCAGATCCTGCTTCACCTTGATATCGGTTTCACGCATTCTGGTGGCAACCATAAAGAAGAACAGCAGGATAAAGATGATATCCGGCAAAGAAGATGTATTTATTGCCGGAGCCTCGCGCGGTTTTTTTACAAACTTTGACATAGTTTCATTTTTAACCTCCGGCTGCGCCAAAGTCTGTTGGCTCAGCCTCGGATATCCTGATCGGATACATATCTTTTATTTCATTAATCTGCGTCGTATCAATCAGATCGCCGAATGGCTTTCCAAACTTCCTGGTAGAGGCTTCATCCCTCAGGTCATTGTAGGAAGCACGAAGTTCGTTGTAGACATTGATGTACATGTCGTACGAAGTACCTCTGTCACCCTTGAAAGAGACAATAGCTTCCTGGGGACTGTCGGAGAAAGACGGATCGGCACCGTTGTTATTGATAAAACGCTTGGTGATGGCGCGCAACTCTCTCACCTCTGTCACTTCTTCTTCCACCTGTAATTGATCGCGGGAATTCACATTCACGGTCAATGTATTCCGGTCATTCGATTCCACCGGAGGAGGAGGCGTATCCGTGTACGGAGGTAAGGTTACTGTGATACCTTCATCAATCGCAATTTCTGTTGTAACCAGGAAGAAGATCAGCAACAGGAATGCGATATCCGCCATGGAACTGGCGTTGATTTCCGGTGATTTTTTTCCACTCTTAGCCATAGCCGGATTATTTGATAGCGTTATAGATAGAGGTTCCTATCATAGCAGCAACGGCCATAATAATCAAGGTTGCCATGGTATAAATCCCTGCCGAAACAGTTTTTACCGCACCCGCTGACATGGAGATATTGGTAGGATTTACGTCAGAAGCAATGGCGTAGCTGATAAAATAGGTCGCTATAATAACGCCCAGTCCGATCAACAATTTTATCGAACCGCGTAAGTTTTGAAATATACCCACCAGCAAAGAAGCCACGAACAACCCCACAGCGATGAGCGCGAGGATAATGGCTGCCGGAAGGGCTATATTAACTAGGAAATTTTCCATGTTTTGGTCGTTTTGAAGATTAAACGATCTTGTTCTTCACCAGAATATCAATGAAGGAAATGGAGTTGTCTTCCATTTTATTCACGATGCTTTCCACTTTAGTTACGATGAAGTTGTAGAAGATCTGCAAAATGATGGCTACAATCAAACCAAATACGGTAGTCAAAAGGGCTACTTTGATACCACTCGCAACGATGGTGGCAGAAATAGCTCCCGCGTTGGCGATATCATCGAAGGCCTGCACCATACCGATTACCGTTCCGAGGAACCCGAGCATCGGTGCCAGTGCGATGAACAAAGAAATCCAACTCAGTCCTTTTTCCAGCTGGCCCATTTGTACAGAACCATAGGAAGCAACTGATTTCTCAACGATATCAATTCCTTCTTCGGTGCGGGTTAAACCCTGGTACATAATGGAGGCAACAGGACCGCGGGTAGCTTTGCATATTTGCTTGGCTTTTTCAACGTCCTTGTTTCCGATGGCAGACTCTACACCGGTCAGTAATTTCTTGGTGTTTACATCTGCAAGACTCAGTGTGATGATTCTTTCAATACAGAAAGCCAAACCCAGGATCAGACAAAGCAAAGGCAGTGACATAAATACATAGTCACCTTCAATAAAGTACCTCTTAATAAGGGTTATTCCGCCCTCACCTTCAGCAACAACTTCTTCCGTACCTGCGGCATCCTGTGCCATTACAACATTTGAAGTCTGTACCATGAGGATGCCAAGTAAGGCAACAATGGCTATCAACTTTTTCATAAAGGTTTTTTTGTTGGTTATAAATGATTGAATTGGGCTACAAATAAAGCAATTTTAGTTCTCTGTAAAAAATCCAACAGGGAAAAATAAAGCTTATTTGATGAATGGTGACGTTTTAGTGGCATTCTTGAAGCCTTTGAAAAAGGTATTCTGTGCTGTCGGGGTTGCCAGTTGCAACCCAGCGAGGTCCCTTCAATAGCGATAGCAGGCTTCTACAACCGTTTTTGCCCATCGCATGGCAAGCGAATGACATAATTGCTTTCTACTGGGAGCCTAATCTTTAGCACAAATTTTTTTTACATCAATTTTTCACTGCACACCCTCTGAGGGAAGATTGGCCGGTATAAAACTGACCTATGTATAGAATCTGCTTGCAATTTCATTTCCCCCAACTGCTGAAGCGGGGTCGGTTGGGAT
>DDYY01000002.1:4087-18155 GCA_002346225.1 Bacteroidetes bacterium UBA3022 | reverse complement strand
GACAAGCCTTACGCCAGCCCGGCGGGTTTTGATCTACGTCCCCCCATTTTCTGGATCACGCGCAGCGTAACCAAAAAGCTGAGTCGGTTGGTGGGGACACCCACCGCGGACAATGGTCTGTAAGTAGGGACACCACCGTGGCAGCAGGACAAAAAGAAACCCACAGCCTGCTCTGAGAGCAGCACTGTGGGTAAAGGTATGTAGCGATGTTGTAAATCGGCCGGTTGCTGCGGTCAGTGACCGGCAGCTTCTGATTTGTCAACCAATGGAGACTGGTTGCGTTTTGTTTTGGCCAGCAGTTCCTCTGCATCAGCCTTGATTTTCGCGTATTTTTTGGAGAGCTTGTTGTTGAGTTCATCGTACTTCTCCTTGATATCGTCCCCGTATTCATCTACCTTATTGGTGATTTTCTTTCTCGTTCTGGAACCTTTATCGGGGGCAAATAACATGCCCAGAGCAGCACCTGCTGCAAGTCCCGCTAATACACCTAAAAACACTTTTCCTGATTTCATAATATCTATATTTATATGTTAACTTTTCTTCCTGAAATGACGCGCAGAATGATAGCCACCAATGCTATTAATAGCAATGTATGGATTAAAGAGCCTGCGCTGTATGCAAAAAATCCGATGGCCCAGCCAATGATGAGTATTACGGCGATGATATATAATAAATTTCCCATGTTGATTGTTTTGAAGTGGATGAAAATAAAAAGCTGTTAAAATTGTCCGGCTGCAGTTATGACTGAGGTAACATCATCTTTTGCCGGGGAGTCCAAATAGGTGTAGCAAAATGGTCTGTGGCTACAACCTGACCTTTTAAAGGTAAACGATACCAGGTGAAATACGCTTACAAAATTGTTGTTCCTTTTTGCAAAATTCCCATGTGTGTCAGGAGTTGAAAAATAGCCCGTTACTGCAACGGGCTATGATTTTCTTATGCTTGCTCAGAACAATATGGACAAGCCAATGTAAGCAGCATTGGTTTTAAGTTTCGAACGATCTAGTACATAGTAACCTTCGGTGGTGGTTGTATTGCTGGAATCACTGATATCCAGTAAACCCAGAACACCGCGATAACCCATGCCCAGTCGGATAGTTTTCTCAGGGTTCAGACCAAAGTCGATACCTGCACCATAGGCAAAGCCTATGTCACCTTTTTTTACGGACAGCAGTGCCTGAGGTTGATCAGGGTTTTGTTCAGAAGAATGGCTGAGACTGCTTCCTACATTGAAACCTACCTGAGGACCGGCTACAGCATTGAAATTGATGGCTTTGGTTTTACCGGTATTCAATGACAGTAGTAAGGGGATATTGACGTACCGCAGATTGAGTTGTTGCTCTACATCATTTTCCACAAATTTTTGGGTAATGGAGCTGTATAATATCTCTGCCTATATACCAATGTTGTTATTGAAATTGTAGCCCAGAAGTATGCCCATGCCGAATCCGAGTGTGGCTGTTCCATTTACTGTGCCTCCGTCTGCTGTTTTTATATCCATTGCAGTAACGGTTGGCATAAACCGAATTCCGGCCTCTGCGCGCTTATAGGCAATGGAGTCCTGTGCGCCGGCAAACGAAATTCCCAGTAATAGGAATGCGATTGTCAAGCCATAAGTAGCCATATTTTTTTTGTTAGAGTTCATCTTTTATTTTATTTAATGTTTACATGTAAAGATGCAATGAACAATTGCATAATACGTTACAAAAAATAAAATATAAATTACGAGATTCACACATTCTCCAGGTTTTTCCGGCGCTTGTTGCGGAGCGACTTATAGAAAGAAGGCGTTAGACCGGTCATTTTTTTGAACTGGTTGGAAAGGGCTGCTACACTGCTGTATTGCATTTTCCGGGCAATTTCTGTCAGATTGAGTTCATTGTACAGTATGAGTTCTTTTACCCTTTCTATCTTATGCAATAAGATGTACTGTTCGATGGTTCTTCCTTCAGTTTCAGAGAACAGATTGGCAAGGTAGGTATAATCATAGTTTAATACACTACTCAAATGGACCGAGAAGTTGATTTTGGGCAATTCATCGGAATAATGCACCATGTTGATGATGGCGGTTTTTATTTGTTCTATGAGCATGGCTTTTTTGTCGTCCATGAGTTCCAGTCCTGCCAGTTGCAATTGCTCCTGCAGCTGCAGGCGCTGTTCCGGAGTAATATCTTCTTTTGTATCAATAACACCCAGGTCGATTTTCGAGTAAGGTATGGCCAGTTTTTCCAGTTCTGCCTGTACGAGCATTTTACAACGCAGGCTTACCATATATTTTACGTACAATCGCATAGATTTCTTTTTATTAAAGTAGGTTGTAGTGGCAATAGGAGGGAGCATTGTGCGGCCATCATCAGTAATATACGATAATTACTACAGATAAACACCTCAGGCGCTGAGCAGCACGACTCCAACCCTGCCGAAGCTGACCCCTTGCTTCATAGCCCCGATGGCAGCGGATATACTTGCCGCAGTCCGGTTTGACGCGCGGGGCAAGATAGCAGCGTACAGCGGGACCACCGCCTGTGGGAACGATACAGTAACGGGCTCCCTTTCTCTGCTGATTATTTGAATAAAACAACGGGACTGCTTACCTTTACTTTAGATTTATTCTAAATAATGACAGCTACCCGATATTCTGTATTGTTGGCGAATGAGCAGTTCCTGGTGCGGGAAGGTTTGCGGTGCATTATTGCCAGCATGGACGACTTTATTCCGGCAGGTGACTGCAGCAGTCTGCAGGAGCTGGAACTGGCATTGTTATCGACGCAGGCACCCATTGTTGTGGTGGACCCTCAGCAGCTCTCAGGTGCTTCTGTCGAACAGTTCCGCACTTTAACAGCGCAATTTCCAGATACCCGTTTTATAGTGATTACCCAATGTGAGCATGCCGTGAAGGTGCGGGAGCTCGCGTCGTTGCGGGTAGCAGCGATACTCACCCCTACCTGCGACCGTCAGGAAATTGAATCAACGCTGCAATCGGTGGTGCGCGGCGAAACTACCTACTGCCATAAGGTGGTGGACCTGTTGATGGGACAGACTTCAACAGATGCTGAGATATGTGACCCGCAGGTGCTTACCGAGCGGGAGGTGGAGATTATTCGCCTGGTGGCCAGAGGGCTTACCACAAAGCAAATGGCGCAGCAATTGTTCCGCAGTGTGCATACCATCAGCACCCATCGCAAGAACATCATGCGGAAGCTGGGTGTGAAGACACCGACTGAATTGATGCTCTATGCCATGCAGACCGGCCTGGTTACTGCCGTGCAGGACTGACCTGCAGGATTTACTACTTTTACATACTAACAGCTGTGCGCTATAAACGGATTCGCATACTCATCCTGCTGGCGGGATTCGCTATTGTAGGTATTATCATCTCCCAGGTTTTCTGGATCAGGAAGGGTTTGCTCATCAACCAGGTGAACTTTGAGGAGGCTGTGGTTACCACCCTGGAACAGATTACTGCAGGCATGTGGCAGGAGCGGGGTATAGAAGGCGATGCTGCGCGCGCTGTTATTCGCCTGTCGCCGCGTTCCTATCTGGTGTACATCAACACGCCCATTGATGTGAATCAGCTGAATAACCGCTTGAAAAGGGACTTTGCCAATCCCTTCCACAGCATAGACTTTACGTATGAAGTATTCCAAACAGGAACCGACCTGGTGGTGTTTACGGATTCTATCTTTATTGGACAGATATCGGACGTGGAGGAGGCTAAATACCTGCCCAACCTTACGGAATCGGATTATTATTTCAAAGTGAATTTTCCGGAGCGCACCCTTATTCCTTCGATTATGATTACCATTTGGGCCGCTGCTATTATTATCCTGATTTTAGTACTGGGTTTCATTACCTATTCAATTGTTGTAGTAATGCGGCAGCAGCGGCTCAGCGATTTTCAAACGGCCTTTATCAATACATTGGCGCATGAGTTTAAGACTCCCATTTCTACCATTGGCATTTCTGCAAGTGTGCTATCGGAGCCTGATATTGCCCTGGAACCGGAGCGCATTGGTGTGTACAGTAATATCATTCGACTCGAGAATGAGCGGATGAAAGGGCAAGTGAATAAGATTCTGGAACTGGCGAGTCTGGAGAACAGGGAGGTGCAACTGCGCAAGGAATATATGTCGGTTAAACAGGTGTTGGAAGAGGTAACACTGGGTTTTGCAGTGCAGGTGGAGCAACGCAATGGTAAGTTGCTGCGTCATTGTCTTGAGGAAGATTGTTATATCCATGCCGACAAGGTGCACTTTGTGAATGTGGTTAATACCTTGCTGGACAATGCCATGAAATACACTGAGAAGGAGCCGGAAATACTATTTAGTATGGAAAGACAGGGAAGTACATTGATTATGAGCATTAGCGATAATGGAATTGGTATTCCCCATGAGTACCAGCGAAAAATATTTGAGAAGTTCTTTCGGGTGCCCACCGGCGATGTGCACAATGTAAAGGGCTTCGGCCTTGGATTAAGTTATATCATTTTAATTGTAAAAGCGCATGGATGGAAAATTTCCGTTTCCAGTGAATGGGAGAAAGGCAGTACATTTGCTGTAACCATGCCGGTGTATTCCGAAATTCCCGATGCCGATGAAGAAGAGTTATAAAATACTATATGTAGAGGATGACCAGAATTTAGCGTTTGTTACCCGCGATAATCTGGAAAAGAAAGGCTATGAGGTAACGCTTTGTTACGATGGGTTAACTGCCATACAGGCGTTTCAGCAGGAGCGCTACGATTTGTGTATCCTCGATGTTATGCTGCCCAAGGTGGATGGCTTCAATGTAGCGCAGAAAATACGAGATAAGGATTCGCATGTGCCTATATTATTCCTGACGGCAAAGTCTTTACTGGAAGACAAGATACAGGGCTTTCAGACCGGCGCCGATGATTATATTACCAAGCCTTTCAGCATAGAAGAACTCGCCTATAAAATTGAAGTGTTTATCAAGCGCAGTATTGTCCATACGGAGCTTGATACCGAACGCAATACCTTTACCATTGGTACCTATACTTTCGATTTCAAGGAGTTAAGTCTCCGCACCGGTAGTGATGAATACAAGCTCACCCTGCGGGAAGCCGAGCTGTTGCGCATGTTTTGCATGAATGCAAATCAGGTGGTGAAACGCGATGACATCCTGAAGCAGGTTTGGGGTGAAGATGATTACTACATCGGTCGCAGTCTGGATGTATTTGTTTCGCGCCTGCGCAAATACTTTGAGAAGGATAGCAATATTCAGATTGAGAATATTCGCAGCGTGGGATTTAAGCTGATTATGCCGGTTTAAGTTTCTTTTACGCTATCCGAACCCTATTTACAATCCTTTTGAACTCTGTTGAACTTGCTTAACATCCTGTTGGGTTAGGTGCCTGTAACTTAGCGAAATGTAATCCTTAGCTATGGATGCATATCCAATTACCAGACTTATGACGCAGGCAAATGTTCAGGAAAGTAATATCTCCGTGCTGTATGTGGAAGATGATGCATCCTTATCGATGGTCACTGCTGATGCATTAAAGCGCCGTGGCTATAAGGTTATTCATTGTCGGAACGGGGTTGAGGCAATTGATTGTTTCCTGAAGGGAAATGTGCAGGTCTGTCTTATTGATGTGCTGCTACCCGATATCGACGGACATACCCTGAGTCGGGTAATACGGAGTAATGATGCAGGCGTTCCGATTATCTTTCTTTCCGGTAAGTCGGAAGAAGCCGACCGCCTGGAAGGCTACAAGGCCGGGGGCGATGATTTTGTGCATAAGCCTTATAGTATTGAGGAAATCATATATAAGATAGAGGTATACAGCAAACGCACAGCAGGGAATGCCAACCTGAACAATAGGGCAGATGCTACTACAATCGGTTCTATCAGGCTGGATGCTGAGAATTTATTGTTGATCTGCGGGGACCATGCTGCTAAAATAACCCTGAAAGAAGCCGATTTGTTGGGCTTCATGATGCGCCACAAAAACAAGTTGTTGAAGCGAAATGAAATCCTGTTTGCCGTTTGGGGAAAGCAAGACGACAAAACTTCCAGAAGCCTGGATGTATTCATTTCCCGATTGCGCAAGTACCTGCAGGTGGACAGGTATGTACGGCTGGAGAGCCACAAAGGAGTGGGGTATAAGCTATCTGAGTTAAACTGACAACCTTAGTTGTTCTCTTCAATGAATTTGCGGAGGTCGCGGATGTGACCAAACAGTACCAGGATATCGTCGCCCATGATGACGGTATCGCCGGTCACTACGCCCACAGAGTTCTTTACTGTCTTTTCAAATCCGAAAATGCTTTCTTTGCTTTCGCTACGCAGGATGGTTATGACATTGAGGTCGTAGTGTTTCCGCAGGTCGCAGTTGCGAATGGTTTTATCGACGTACTTCACAGGGGTTTTCACTTCAATGATGTTGTAGTTACCCGAAATATTGAACGATTCCACCACACCGTTCATATCGAGTTTTTTGCTCCAGCGTTCTGCAGTTTCCTGCTCGGGGTGTACCACTTCATCGATGCCAATGGCTGAGATAACTGTTTCGTGCACCGGGCTGATGACCCGACCTATGATGCGTTTTACATTCAATTGCTTGAGCAGCGCAGTGGTAAGAATGGATGCTCCGATATCTTCTCCGATTGCTACAATCACCGCATCTGCATCTTTGAGCGGTAGGGTCTTGATAGCGTGGATATCGGTACTGTCGAGCTTGATAACGTGTGTGATGCGGTCTTTCAGCGCCTCGACCTTTTCCATCTTATGGTCTACACCTATCACTTCGTGTCCGGAGCGGGTGAGGTTATCGCCCAGCCATGCACCGAAGTTTCCAAGTCCTATAATGATAAATTGCATATTATAAATTTAACTGATAAGAATTGATTCTGTCGGGTAACGGTAACTCAGTGTACTCACTTTGCGGAACAACGCCAGCAGGATGGTAAGTGTTCCTATCCGTCCGAGCAGCATGGTGAAAATAATCACCACTTTGGAGGCCGCGTGCAGTTCGGGTGTAATGCCCAGGGTAAGTCCTACTGTACAGAATGCCGATATACATTCGAACAGCACCTTGGTAGAGTCGAGTTCGGGCTGCAATACATGCAGCATGAATACCGAAAGTCCGATGATTAACAGAGAGATGCTGATAACGGCAAAAGCCCTTCGAATAGAACCGATACTCAATTCCCTGCGAAATATTTCTATCCTGTTTTTGCCTCTTGCCAGGCTGTACACGTTCATCACCGTCACGGCAAAGGTGGTAGTCTTAATACCACCGGCTGTGGAGCCGGGAGAGCCGCCGATGAGCATGAGCAGAAAGTAAATGATAATGGTGGCCGGCGCCAGCAGGGTCATGTCAACGGTGTTGAAGCCTGCTGTCCGGGGTGTTACTGCGCCAAAGAATGCTGTGACCACCTTGCCAAAGGGACCATGATCGGCAAGGGTGTGGTGTTTTTCGAGCAATAGGTACATGATGGTTCCGAATACCAGGAGGAACACAGTCGTAAGTGTTACGATTTTCGAGTGTACGTTGATGATGCGCGGCCGGTATGCCAGTGGTTTATGGCTGACAATGGCATGGAATAGCATGCGCATCTTGTATTTCATATACCGGAAGAAATTGAAGATGATGTTGAATCCCAGTCCGCCGATAACAACCAGTGTCGCGATGAGTAACAGGAAGGAATAGTTATAGCGCAATGTGCTGTCGTAGAGGCCATCAGACATGGTAGAAAATCCGGCATTACAGAATGCGGATATGGAATGAAAGATGGAGAACCGGATCATATCGGCATCGGAGCTGAATTCAAGGGGGTCGAGGGTAACGTACAGAAACCCTGCAAAAATCAACTCGATGGAGATGGTGAAAACAATCACACGCACCAGGTTTTTGAAGATATCGCTCATGCGGTCTTCGTTCAGCATATCGCCCAGCATGAGCTGGCTCTGAAATGACGAAGAGGTGCGCAGGTACATACCGAAAAAGCTGGTAAAGGTGAGGATGCCAATACCACCTGCCTGGATGAGCACCAGGATGATGGTCTGTCCCATTGGTGTGAATGCCGTGGCAGTATCTACTACAATCAGTCCGGTTACACAGACAGCACTTGTAGAGGTAAACAACGCATCTATCACACTCAGTTCTATGTTGGTAGAGTTGGGTAACAACAGCAGCAATGTTCCGATAACGATGAGCAACACAAAGCTGATGAGGAATACAATAGCCGGATTCTGAGAGAACTTACCCAGATTGAGGGAACCTATCGATATCTCCACTACAAACAGCAGTACAATCATCAGGATATCGATGATGTAGAGATCCAGCAGGTACCTAAGCGGGTGGTCGTCGATCAGAAAGGAACGCAGGAAGTATTGCAGTATCCAGATGCCGGCAAAGCTGAAGAAAAGGATGAGTTCTATGGTGGTGTACTTCACCTTGCGTTTGATGACACCGATATAATCGACGCGCAACAGCAAGAGTACAAACGCGATGAAGACAAACCAATAATAGTAGGTCTCCAGCAGGTTTTTGGCTTCTTTGCTGTGCTGGAATCCAATGTCGTAAATCAGTACAATGATGCTGACAACACTGAACAGGGGCAGCAGGTAACCCGCGCCTTTTCGAATCTGTTTTAATATGAAGGGAAGCTTACCCAATTAGCAAGCCCAAAAGTACAAAAGCTGCACCGCTATCAAAGTGCGGTGCAGCTTTTGAGCAAAGAAAGTTAAACGATACCGTGGGCGAGCATGGCGTCGGCTACTTTGACAAAGCCACCAATGTTGGCGCCTTTCACATAGTTGATGTAGCCGCGTTCCTTACCATATTGCACGCAGGTTTTGTGGATATTGTGCATGATGATTTTCAGCTCATCGTCTACTTTTTCCCTGGTCCAGTTTTGACGTATACTGTTCTGGCTCATTTCCAGTCCCGAAGTAGCAACACCACCCGCATTGCTGGCTTTACCTGGCCCGTAGAGGATGCGTGCTTCCAGGAAGCGGTTGGTAGCTTCCGGTGAGCAAGGCATATTGGCACCCTCAGATACACAAATCACCTTGTTCTTAATCAAAGTGGCGGCATCCTTGTCCAGCAGCTCATTCTGTGTCGCACATGGCAGTGCAATATCGCATTTTACGCCCCATGGTTTTTTGCCTGCATGGAACTCGCATTTGTATTTATCGGCGTAAGCTTTGATGCGACCTCGCTGGTTGTTTTTCAAATCCATCAGAAAAGCGAGTTTCTCCTTGTTGAAGCCGTCCTTATCGTAAATGAATCCGGTGCTGTCGGAGGCAGTCACCACTTTGGCACCTATTTCCAGACACTTCTCAATGGCATATTGCGCCACATTACCCGAACCGCTGACTATCACCGTCTTGTTGTTCATGGTTTCCCCGCGTTGCGCCAGCATTTCCTGTGCGAAGTACACACAGCCATAGCCGGTGGCTTCAGGACGTATAAGGCTACCGCCCCAGGAGCGGCCCTTGCCGGTCAGTACGCCGGTGAATTCATTTTTCAGGCGTTTGTACTGGCCGAACAGAAAACCAATTTCTCTTCCGCCAACACCAATATCACCCGCAGGGATATCGGTATGCGGACCGATGTGGCGGTACAGCTCAGACATAAAGCTTTGGCAGAAGCGCATAACTTCCGCATCGCTCTTGCCTTTGGGGTCGAAGTTGGAACCCCCTTTACCTCCGCCCATAGGCAGGGTAGTGAGGCTGTTTTTGAAAACCTGCTCGAATGCAAGAAACTTTAATATGCTTAAGTTGACACTGGGGTGAAAACGAAGTCCGCCCTTATAAGGGCCAATGGCGGTATTCATCTGTATGCGGTAACCGCGGTTAATTTGAACTTCACCTTTATCATCTACCCAGGGCACGCGGAACATGATAACACGTTCGGGTTCAGTAATGCGTTCCAGGATTTTGGCTTTCCGTAATTCGGGATATTTGGCAGTAAAGGGAACGATTACCTCTGCCACTTCCATCACTGCCTGCAGAAATTCAGGCTCGTTGGGGTTGCGTTCTGCAATGGATTGCATAAACGCTGCTACTTGTTTATTCATATTGGAGGAGTTTTACAGGTCCAAATATGAAAAAAAAATAGAACTACTTAAATGACATTCATCGCCCTTTAAGAAAGCAAAGGTTACGCTTTTTGCAAAATCTCCGGCGGCAGTCCTTCCAGCATTTCGAAGCGACCCGCCTCGCGGTCGATGTGCGCGCTCATGGCGTGGCTGCCATTGGTGATGATGAGGTAGGGTACCTGCAGGGTGAGGTTGTAGTTAGCGGCCTGCTGAAAAGTTGTATTGTCGAGGCGCACGCTTTCGGCCTTGCATTCCACTATGATTCGCGGCGCACCGGCTTGATTGTAGAGCACCATATCAGTGCGGCGCTGCATGCCGTTGACGCGGATTTGTTTTTCCACACTGATCCAGGCGGCAGGAAAACCGCAATCGGTGATGAGGTAGTGCACAAAATGCTGCCGCACCCATTCTTCAGGGGTGAGCTTCACCCACTTGCGACGGATGATATCCCAAATCTCATCGCCCTTGTTCTGACGGATTTTAAAATCGTATGTGGAATACAATAGTTGCACCTTATTGCTAATTTGCATAAAATTATCCCGTACTTACCATATGTCCTTTCAAAAACTGTACAAAGACCTCCGCGCCGGAAAAATTCTTCCCGTGTATTTGCTGCACGGCGAAGAACCGTTTTTCATCGACCAGGCGGTAAAGGTGTTCGAAAACGAACTGCTGAATGAAAGCGAACGCTCTTTCAATCAAAGCATCTTTTACGGCAAGGACAGTAAGGCGCAGGATATCATAGATACCTGTATGCGCTATCCCATGTTTGCCGAGCGGCAGGTGGTGATATTAAAAGAGGCCAAGCAAATGCGGGATTTCGATAAGCTGGAAACCTACCTGGAAAAGCCTGTTCCCACTACGGTGCTGGTCATTGCCTACAAGCAGGGCAAGTACGATGCCCGCAGGAAGTTGTTCAAGAACATTGCTAAACACGGAGAGGTTTTCCTTTCCGATGTGCTGAAAGAGCAGGAGGTACCGACATTTATCAAAGCCCAACTGCAACAGCAAAAGCTGCAGGCAAGTGATCATGCCATTGCCATTCTGGGCGATCATATCGGTACGAATCTGAGCAGGCTGGTGAATGAAATTGAAAAGCTGCGCATCAATCTGAAGGATAATGCTACTGTTACACCGGAGGATATTGAGACTTATATTGGTATCAGCAAGGACTTCAATGTTTTCGAGTTGGTAAATGCCTTGCTGGAGAAGGACCTCAGCCGCTCGCTGCGCATCCTGCATTATATGCTATCCAATCCGAAGGAAAATCCTACCGTGGTAACCCTTGCTAATATTTATGCTGCCTACGCCAAGCTGTACCTGTTTTTTCCCGACGGACCGGGTAATGGATGGAGCCACTGGAAATCGCATGGCATACATGCCAGCAGCATGCCTTCATTCAACAAAGCACGGAAGGTGTACAGTGAAGAAGAGGTGGAGCATGTCTTTTCGCTGTTGCTGGAATACGACTTAAGGTCGAAGGGGATGCACAACGGCAATACTGATGATAAAGGCTTGCTGACAGAAATGATTTACAAGCTATGCATGGGTGCTTCCGTTGCCGGTGTCAGCTGACAACAACTGACGGCATTGTTGCTCATCGGCAGCCATAGCCTGCATCAGGTCATCCCGGTTGTCGAATTTTTCCTGATTGCGCGTAAAGGCTACCATTTCCACACGCAACATCTCGCCGTAGAGGTCGCCGGAGTAATCGAAAATATGTACTTCTATGCGCTTGTCTTTTCCATCGAAAGTGGGGCGTTCACCTATGCTCATCATACCCGGCAGCCAGTGGTTGTTATGCGGCACCTGCACCCTTACCGCGAAGATGCCGTTGCCCGGCACGAGTTTATTGCGATGGTCGGGCATGAGATTGGCAGTGGGGTAACCCAGTTCCCTGCCGATGGCGTCGCCTTTCACAACTAGTCCGCGGAAGCTGTAGGGATAGCCCAGTAATTCATTGGCAGGTTCAATTTTCCCCGCCAGCAGAAACTTCCTGATTTTAGTGGAGCTGATGGTGATATCGTTGATGACCTGTTCAGTGATTTCATCTACTTCAATACCATGGCTGGCAGCATGTGCTTTCAGCATGTGTATATCACCATTACGGTTGTTGCCAAAGCGATGGTCGTATCCGATAACAATGCAGGCCGGTCGGAATTTTCCTATTAAGAAATCTTCAATATATGCTTCGGCGCTCATCTCTGAAAACTCTCTGGAGAAGGGCACCACTACCACATGGTCAACACCCAGCATTTCCAGCAATTGCAGCTTCTCTTCAATGGAGGTCAGCTGTGCCAGTCGCTGGTCGGGGTCTATGATATGGCGGGGATGCGGGTGGAAGGTGATGATGACGCTTTCGCCACCCAGGCTTTTAGCCTTATCTATGATAGCGCGGATGATGGTCTGATGTCCCTTGTGCACACCATCGAAAGTGCCGATGGTTACTACGGCGTTGCGGAAGGGTTCCAGTTGGTTCAGATGGCGGTACACTTTCATCCGGCGACAAATTTACTGATGATCAGCGGGTTTAGGTGGAAAGTCACCGGAGGGTCCCCGGCCTATGCTCTCGAGAAAGGCATCCACGGACACGGCATCTTCCAGCTTGTACTGACCGATAACGGTGCGTTGCAGGGCATACAGGTAAGCACCGCAGCCCAGGCGCTGTCCTATGTCATGTGCTAGTGAACGGATATAAGTGCCTTTGCTGCAGGCTACTTCCAGCGATACAAAGGGCAGCTCTATGGAAGTAGCATGGATTTCATAAATGGTAATATGACGGGCATCGGGAACAATTTCCGTTCCTTCGCGGGCTTTAATGTAGAGGGGAGCACCATCTTTTTTGATGGCAGAATGTACCGGTGGTATCTGCTGTTGTTCACCGGCAAATCCGGCTATACAGTTTCGTATGGTTGTTGCATCTATGTGTTCAAAAGGCATCGGCTGTTGTTCGGTGGTCTCGCCGTCGTACGATGGGGTTATCGCCCCTAGTTTGATAGTACCGGTATAGGTTTTTCCTGCGTCAATCAGTGACTGCAGTTGTTTGGTCATTTTACCCGTAGCGAGTATCAGCAATCCGGTGGCCAGGGGATCGAGCGTTCCGGCATGTCCTACTTTTATCTTTTTCACCTTACAGTAGCGTGTCAGGTGATAGCGCACCTTGTTCACCACATCGTGGGATGTCCACAGGCGGGGTTTGTCAATTAGCAGCAGGCGCCCTTCCAGGTATTCCTCGGGAGTGTACATTATACAATCTGCAGGTCGAAGCCCAGTGCCAGCATAACGATGATAACCGTTCCGATGGCGATGCGGTACCAGCCGAAGACCTTGAATCCATATTTGGTGAGATAAGCTACAAACGAGCGCATGGCGATGATGGCTATGATGAAAGCCAGCACATTGCCGATGACCAGGGGCGGAATTTCCGCACTGCCGAAGCTATTGCCGTCGTCGTAGAACTGATAAAGTTTGTAGATGGTAGCAGCGAACATGGTGGGCACTGCCAGGAAGAATGAAAATTCCGCAGCGGCTTTCCGCGTCAGCTTTTGGGTGAGTCCGCCGATAATGGTAGCTGCCGAGCGCGATACGCCGGGCACCAATGCGAGGCACTGGAACACACCGATGATGAATGCCTGCCGGAAGCCGGGTTCCTTCTGGTCGTCGCCGGTATCGGCACCGAATATTTTATCGATGAAGAGGAGTACAATCCCACCTGCTACCAGGGAGATGGCCACCACGAGTACATTTTCGAGCAGGGCGTCAATCACATCGCCCAGTAGCAGACCAAGTATCATGGCGGGAATAAATCCGGCCAGCAGTTTCAGGTAGAAGTTGAACGATTTGAAAAAGCGTTTCCAGTACAACACTACCACCGAAAGGATGGCACCCAGCTGAATGGCGATGGTAAATGATTTGGTGAATGGATCTTCCGCTATGCCCATGAGGGACGAAGCGATGATCATATGTCCGGTGCTGGAAACGGGCAGGAATTCGGTAAT
>DDYY01000002.1:0-3795 GCA_002346225.1 Bacteroidetes bacterium UBA3022 | reverse complement strand
ATAGGAGCGATGGTGATGCGGCGGGTGCTGAATAGTTCATCGGCGTTGAATACATCGGGGTCGGTGTAGCGGCCACCGCTCATCAGTACGAAACCGATGATAATGACCACAATCCCTGCAAGCATCAGCAGGTAGTTCTGACGCCCCAGGGGAATGTGATCTTGAGCGTGTGTATCTTTATTGCCTTCCAGCGTTGTATTATCCTTCATAGACTTTCAATAAAGTTGATCGAGCTGCATCCGCACGTATTTGTGAACCGCTCTCCGCGTACTCCACCAGGTCATGATGATTCCGATGGTGGTCAAAATTAAGGCTAAAATCCCAAAACCGCGCAGCAACATAACATCTTTTAAGTCCCAGTAACCAAATTTTGTATGTATGCCGTAAACGGCTGCCGCCAGCACCCCGATGGTGAACAAAGCGCTGAGCAATCCATTCAGGATACTCCGCTGCACATAAGGACGGGTAATGAAACTGCGGGTGGCACCTACCAGCTGCATCGACCGGATAACAAAGCGGTTGGAGTACATGCTCAGGCGGATGGTTTTATCGATAATCAGCACTGATATGATGACAAACAGAATACACAACGCAATCATCACGTATCCTGCAGTGCGAAAGCCCGAGGTTACGGAGCTCACCAGCTGTTCATCTACCTTCGTAAACTTCACTTCGGGATAAACTTCCAGTTCCTGACGGAAAAGGCTGATGGTATCGGCGTTCACCTGTTCGGCATTGAGGTAGATTTCTATGGATGCCGGCAGGGGGTTGTATTCTCCCAGGAAATCAGAGATGTCTTCTTCAAATTTCTCCTTCACGATTTCGGCAGCGCGTTCCTTGCTGATGTATTCGGTATGCTTGACCATAGGTACAGCTGCCAGTTTTTTCTGCAGCAGGTCCACATCGGCGGGACGCGCATCGTCGTTCAGGAAGGCAGATATGCGGATACGCTCTTTGAGACGGGCTTCCTCCTGCTTGAACGACAGCCAGGTGATGCCCACTAATCCGATCAACAGCAACGCCAGTGACGTAACCAGTATGGCGTTCAGGTAATGGGTTGATTTTCTGCGGACGGGAGCCTTACCTTTCATAGATAAGGCAAAGATAGAAAAGGACTATTGCGCAGCATATGGGTTATACACAGGGCAGGGTGGGATTCTCCATGCTCCTGCACGCAGATGAAAATAGCAGCTTCCACCGGACGCTATCAGGATGGTGCTACCACGCGGAGCAGGGCTTCCCGCAGGTTGGAGGCATCGCCGAATGAGTCGGGGTGGAAGAGGTTGTTATTGTTTAATTTTATGAAAGGCATTTTGTATATTGCTGTCCGGCGTCTCGATGGTAAGGTATGCCCGAGAAATTCCGAGAATACTATATATCACTGATAATAAGAATAGCGTTAATATATGTAAATATTCATGCTTAAGATGCTTTGGTTTTAGCAAGCAATTGTGAGCACAGAAGAATTGAAAACAGGCCAATGCTAAATGGCTGTGGAATAAAATGCGGGAAATTCCAATTCGTATTCAGACATCCTGGCCGAAAGTAAGCAGGTTGTTATCGGGGTCGAGCAGTGCAAACTCTTTTTGTCCCCAGGGTTTAACCTGAAGCCCGCCATTGGGGTGAATGGGTATTTGTTGATCGAGGAAAGACTGATAAAGAGCATTTATATGGCCGGTGCGGAGATAGATTTGTCCGTAGTTTTCTGCAGGGTTCAGGTCCGGGAATGCAAAGAAATGGATTTGCAGTCCGTCTCTTTCCATCATGATGTAGCCCTCGTATTCTGTATTTCCGAAAACAGTAAATCCTATGCTGGTATAGAAAGCGATGGTAATTGCTTTGTTCCGCATGGGGAGTTTGGGGTGGATAGCTGTAAGCATAAATTTTCTTATGAGGCGAAAGTAAATATTTTAAGGTTTGCCTGACCGATAACAGTTTTGTGGTTTCCGGTTTACACGGCGTTCAATGCAGCAAGGTACTTCTTTTAAAGTATGCCATCAGGAAGGCGTGGGTAATTTTAGATGTATTCCGCTGCGAAAGCATGCAGCACCGGAAATTTTCTCCGGACATTGCATGTTGTTTATAGTTCCCGATTGGCCATAGGTGCAATTCTCCTCTGGTGTTCTGTCATTCCTCCCATCACCTTTTCCATAATGCTGACTTTCCCCCATCTGGGAACGGTGCGTAGTGCATAGACGAGGAGCTTTGTCAGATTACCCGGCAGAACTGTAGTTTTCCGGCCTAAAGCCTGCAAGATAGGAACACCCACTTGTTCCGGCTTTAGGGACATGGACATTTTCATATTGGCTCTTGCGCTGAATCCGCTTTCAACGGGACCAGGAGCTGCTGCCAGCACGTCAACATTATGCTGTTTGAGCTCAACAGCAATGCCTTCAGCCAGTGTTTGCACATATGCTTTTGTGGCGGCATAATTGGCAGAATAGGGTGTACCCTGAAAGGCCACCATGGAGCTCATAAGAATTATCCCACCGCGTTTTTGCCGCACAAATTGCCCGCTGAAGTAATGGGTTAAAGAAAGTATTGCATTGCAGTTTACTTCAAGCATATTAATTTCTGCATGCAGTGAACTATCGGTGAAGTTTCCAGATGTACCGTAGCCTGCCGAAAGCACCAGGAGCCCTGCATTAAGACCTGTTGATGCCCGGATAATGGAATCTATTCCAGCGCTTTGCGCAACATCTGCCACTACCACTCTAATCTGAATTCCGGCTTGTGCTGTTAATTGCATTTTTACAGCCTGTAATTTTTCCTGTTGCCTGGAAACTATCACGAGGTTAAAGCCGGCACTGGCTAACTGTGTGGCTATTTCCAGGCCAATCCCGGATGATGCGCCTGTAACGATAGCCCATTCCCCATACCGGGTTATAAGCCTTTTTTTCTCTTTGTTGGATAATTGCATGGATGAGAAACTTTTGTATATTGTTAATTTGCATTGTCATTCCGCAGGTTGCCGTACTATCCAACAAATTCCGGGATTTACCTTTTTGCAGCACAAAAATGTGGCAGCAGTAAATGCAACAATTCGATGGAAGGTTCTTAAACGCTGCGAATTTCCTTGCACTGCAAATTTCGCATTGGCAGAAAGTGTTAAACGATAACAAATGTTTAGACTTTTCAATAAAAGCTATCGGGAAGCTTTTTTTAACCGGCTTAAATGGACTGATGTTATACCTAAATAGGAAGCTATCATATGTTGGGGTACCCGATTGTGTATGTTAGGGAAAACAGCGGCAATATTGTCGTAACGCTCTTTTGGGGTTCTTGAATACGTGTTTTTAATGCGATTGTCCTGATATATGAAATAGTATTCGGCAATCAGTCGCCCCATTTTTTCACCTTCTTGTAGGTTTTTATATCCCCAGTCAATTGCTGTTCGTGGCAGAACAATAACTTCTGTTTCTTCCAATGCCTGCAATGTGTAAAAGGATGGTTGTTGTAACATGAAATTGGAGTAATCAGAAATAAACTGATCTTCCAAAGCAAAATGTATAGTATGCTCTTGTCCTGCATTATCCGCTATTACCACCCTTATTAATCCTTTATTCATAAAGAATATTTCATTCGGAACAACCTGAGGCCGGCTAACAATTTCCTGACGCTTAAACGTTTTCGTGAACGCCTGACTAAGGAAGTTGTTGAGTTCCTCATCTGAAACAGTGATCATTTGTTGCATAACCTGACGAATTCGTTCCATAGCTTCAACTTTATTACCTTACTTCTTAAGGAATGATTATTGGTGTTGTTTTTTACTGAAAATGTAATACTCCCTATTTC
>DDYY01000040.1 GCA_002346225.1 Bacteroidetes bacterium UBA3022 | reverse complement strand
GTTTCAGTTTGCCACCAGGTATCCACTACCGGGCATTTTTCTTTTCCAACTTCCTCATTGTACCAGTTCCAGGCTTCCACATTGATAGGCTCACCAACAGTACCCAATACCTTGAGTGAATGGAGGTGTTTGCCCTGCAATGGTCCCAACCCGAAACTCATCAGACTGCGGATAGCGGTTGGTGCCGTATACAATATATTGGCTTTATAGGTATCTGTTATTTCCCAGAATCGTCCCGCATCAGGCCAGGTGGGAATGCCTTCAAACATCAATGTAGTAGCCCCGGCACACAAGGGGCCATAAACGATATAGCTGTGTCCGGTAATCCAGCCAATATCGGCTGTGCAGAAATGGATGTCGCCCGGTTGGTATTGAAATACATTTACAAATGTGTAACATGTCCATACCATATAACCTGCCACCGTATGCACTACTCCTTTGGGTTTACCGGTAGAGCCGGAGGTGTACAGAATGAACAAGGGGTCTTCGGCATCCATCTCTTCGGCCGGACAATCGGGGTTGCCCTGTGTTTCTACTTTAAGTATCTCATCTTCCCACCACACATCACGACCTTTAATCATAGATATAGGTGTACGTGTCCGGGTCAGTACTATCACGCGCTGAACGAAAGGACATTGCACCAGTGCATCATCAATAACCTCTTTGAGGGGAATCTGCTTACCGCCGCGAAAGGCACCGTCGCAGGTGATGATAAATGCTGCCTGGGCATCTATCAGCCGGTCGGCAATGCTTTGTGCTGAAAACCCTCCGAATATTACAGAATGTGTGGCGCTTATACGGGCACATGCCAGTACTGCAATGGCCAGCTCAGGCACCATGCCCATGTAAATACAAACCCTGTCGCCCTTTTTGACGCCATTGTTCTTTAACACATTCGCAAATTGAACCACCTTAAAATGAAGGTCGCGGTAGGTGAGAATGCGATGGTGTTCTTCCGGATCATTCGACTCCCAGATGATAGCAGGTTTATTGCCCAGCATACCCAGGTGCCGGTCGATGCAGTTTTCTGTAATATTAAGTTTGGCGCCCTTGAACCATTCCACCTTGGGATCTTTGAAATTCCATTCCAGCACCTTATCCCAGCGCTTGCGCCATAAAAAGTGATTGGCTACTTCCGACCAGAATCCTTCCGGGTCATCCACGCTTTTTTTGTAGGCAGTTTGATAGGCTTCGTAACTCTGAATCTGAAAAGGATAAGACATAAACGTATTTTGACTGCAATATAATAGATAACTTTAATTACCGCCTCCGGGAATCAAGTACTGCCTTGTCACAAATCCTATTATTTGAAATGTAAGATGCTTATATTCTATGCAGAAAGCCATTACATTTGCATTACCCTTTTGGCAAATAAGGGTTAAGCGTAAGAAGAAGGTCTCAGGACCTTCTTTTTTTTAGAACAAAGCCCGCATCTGCACTCTTCCAATGTGGACAATAGCTGCACTTCCGGTCTTTCTTCCATCATAGCTAATGGTCATTTGCAATACCTGGGAGAGTCGTTTGTCAAAGTTGATATTCCACAATATGTTGTTGCCGTTTTGCAGCCCTTCCAGCATGGCAAAGCCCACCGGCGAATCTTCCTGACCTTCAAACGCTACCTGGGTATAGGAAAACCTGCTGCCAATGGTACTGTTGCCGGGAACATTGTAGCGAAAGTCGAGCACTGCACTCTGGCTTTGCAGACTTTCTGCTCCTTCGCTATTGTTTGCTGCACGGTTCACATACGAAAGACTGATGCGGAAGGTAGCGTCTTTGATGTAAGTTAAACGAGGCTCCCAGATGCTGTAGGGGGTTTGGTAGGTGCGGTCGGTGAATGCATCTGAAGCCAGTCCCTTGTTGCCCAGTGTGCCAATCAGATTGACAATCAAAGGGTCGGCAATTTTGTACCGAAGGGTCAGCCTATGCTCACTCTTGTCGCGGGTTTCGGGACCATTCACCAGAACGATTCTCCCAATGGTTGAGAGATATGTGTAATCAGCGCCAAAGATGGGTTCAGCCCGGTTGAAATAAATGGTATTCTGCCAGTAGATGTTCGAACTCACGAGCTGAGAATCGGCCACCTCTCCCAGGGGTAAATAGGTAAGCAGCGTGCCATCATCCAGCACCTTGCGGTTCAGTTGAAGGGTCGACAAACTAGAGAACCTGCTTAATCCGCTGCGCAATCCTTTTCGGTCGAACCAGACGGCTTTCGGATTCAAGCCCAGCACATAATTGAATTGGGAAACATTAGCCTGTATGTATTCATCCGTCGGAATAAACACCTGAATAAAAGTAGCCTGATCGGCGAAGACCGCTATTTCAAATTCATTCAACTCCTGTATGCCGTTGTTGTTGTAGTCGAACCAGGTATGGGTGCCCTGTCCGGGTTCCACCTCTACGAAAGTGAATTCCCTCCGGGGTTCTTGTCCCGTACCGACTTCCAGGAATATATCGCTGGTGAGCCATCCCTTGCTGGCTACATAGGTGTGTTGCAGGCGCCCCAGCAAAGAATTCTCATTCTGCAATAAGCTCAGCGAAGTGTCGCGCACCTCCAGGGTTCTGTAAGTCAGCAACCAACTCAGCCTGTTCGATGCGTTTTTATTGAGGGCTCCGGAGAGATTCCAGGTAAATCCCTGATTGGCTAAATTCATTATTCCGGCATTCGGCAAGCCGTCGTTGCGCAGTATCCATTCTGATGATAACTGATTGACAGCGGTATCAGAAGTTTTGATAAATGCAATGTATTCATCGAAAAAGAAGCTGCTTGTAACCAGTGAGTCATCTTTACGGGTGTAGTTGTGTTCACTCCAGTAGCGAATACCGGCTTCCGTTCCTTTCCACTGCTGAATTTTTTTGGCAATGGTGATATCAGGTCGGATAAAGTCGGAGCGGGTGCTGTCCGTTGCTGCAGATACCCAGCTGCCGCCTGTTTGTATGCGCCAGGCATTGTTGTTCAGCCGATAATTGAGGCCCTGGCGAAATCCGCGGTACAGCGCTTCCCGCACAAAAACGGAAGAGCTGGCATCGAGACTCCAGTGTTCCTTACCCCGCAGGCTCCAGGCGGTTTGCCCGTAGTGTTCATTGCTGGGCTCTGTGCTTAAAATATTCCAGTCGCGGTTGAATTCTACAGGCCGGTATCGTTCAATAAATTTAAAAGTTTCAGATATGAATTCGTAGGTTGTCTGCGAGCTGAGTGTCCATCCGTTCTCGAATTTTTTATTGCTGGCATAATGACCTTGTAAACCTAATCCATCATTATCGGCATTGTCGATGTCAGAGAAGGTGTTGATGTCATTATTGCTAAAGGCCACCTCCATACCCACCGTTTGTTGCTGGTTGATGGCATAATCTACACCGGCAGTTATCAATTGTCTGCTAATAGGTGTCTTTAACAGTAACACTGGCTCAGCCGTGCCCTGGGGTACGCCACCCAGCGGTTGCACCCATTTATAAATACGTCCGTTGGCCAGGTTGGAAGAAAGCACATAATTCCCTTTGTTGGCACCGAGCTCGGTGAAAGTAAGTACATAGCCGGCAGACTCCGGGTCCGTGCTATAGACAAAGACCGTATCGAATCCCAGGCTGTCGGTTAGTCGGTACATGATGCGGTCGGGGTCATAGCTCAGTGTATCAAAGCCGGGAATGAATGCCTGCTGCACCGAATCGCCCACACTGCGCAGCCGGGCAATGGAAAGGCTGTCCAGTTCCTGATCGAGGGGTTGGTTGCGGCTGTCCTGCTCGCTGTAGACGTTAAGGCGCACTTTCCATTTTTCATCCGCGGATGTAAATGTGTTATTCTGCGCAATGATGGAGCGAAAGTAGCTGTTGTCGGCATACTCAAATTCTACCTGTATCCGCTTGTCCTTATTGACCAGTTGTTTCGGTGTGAACGTAATCTCGCCTGCATTGTAATCGATGATGTAGTCGTTTTCCGCACCGCGGGTCAGCAATACCCCATCCAGCCAAACGCGTTCTGTTCCGGCCAGGATAATGATGAATGTCTCCCCATTGTTACCGCGCAACTTGTAAGGTCCCTGGTTGCCTTCTATGACATTCAGGAACTGCCGCATGTACACCCCGCGTGCAACTGCGGCATGTACCGACGATTTCAGGCTGCCTGCATTGCCCAGCTGATAAGTGCCCGTATAGGAGGCTCCCTGCGCGCGCTTATAGTAATTGATAAAGTAGGACTGTGGTCGAAGCAAGTCGTAGTCACCGACGGTGAGGGCATGTTCGTCTTTTGCCAGGCGAATGAAAACCCTGTCGAACTCCTGCAATTGCTGGGTATTGCCTTCGGGTTGAATGGGAATGTTGTTATCGGTAATGGCGGCACTGATTTCAACGTCGTTCTGCAGCTTCCCGCTCATTTGCAGGTTGAAGCTGGAGTTCACCACCACATCCTGGTTGTTGCCAAAAGATATTCCGCGTACCAGACTGCCGTTATATTGCAGTTGCTCCAGTTCCGAAAAATCGTAGGTAGGAGCTGCCGGTACTTCGTAGGGAGTAAGGTTAAGGTCTGCCTGTTCAAGTGCTGCAGGGTCTTTATGAAAATAGGTGCGACCAAAATCATAGGGAAAAGTGCGGTACTGCAAGGTGACAGAATCGGGCCGTGGGGATAGCTTCCAGTACACAGTGGCGGTAAAATAATCAACGGAGTACATGGTACTGTCAGCCAATTCCGCCATTCCCTTGCGCCACAGCGTAATACGCAGGGTCCCGGGGACGATACTGAGACTATCAACCACCAGCGAATCGGCAGCTAACGCAATGGTTTTTTCCTGTTCACGGGAATCCTGTCCCAGAACAGGCACAGCGAACAGTGTCAGAAAAAAGCATAATATGGTGGTCGCTGGGAAACGGATAGGTTCCTGATTTGTCAACGAAGATACTCGCGTTACTTAAAACGCTGAACCAATGGCTATCGTGCTTCAGTGCGCGTTTCCTGACAATCTGATTATCCGGAGCAAGCTCAGCACTTTGATGACCGGATAGGTAGGGTCCAGTTCAAACCAGCGGAAACCGAAGTTGGGGCGGGAAATGAACTTGTGGTGGTTGTTGTGATAGCTTTCGCCCATCATCAGAATATCTACCGGAAGGAAGTTCTTGGAAGTATCTTCCATCTCGAAATTGCGGTATCCGTATTTATGTGCGAAGTAGTTGATAATAGCACCGTGAATAGGTCCCATCAGGCAATGTACAGGCACCAGCAACCACATCCACCAGGCCGTAGCGAATTGCCAGTAGATGAGCACATAAACAGCCACCCAGAACAGCCGCACCAGGTTGCTGCCCGCAAACCGGTCAAAACTGCGCCATTGCGGTAATCCGATTTTGAATTTTTCTTCCACCGGGTACTGATCGTTGTCAATGGCGGTATAAATCTTCCAGGTCTTGAACATCAGGGCAAATAGGCCTTTTTCATAGCTGGGAGAATGAGGATCTTCTGCAGTATCCGTATGCGCATGGTGCAGCCGGTGTAAAATGCCATAGGCGTAGGGTGACAGATAAGAGCTGCCCTGTGTAATCCACGTGAAAATATAGAAAACGCGCTCCCATGTCTTGCTCATGGAAAACATGCTGTGCGCCGCATACCGGTGTAGGAAGAATGTCTGGCTGAAAAGGGAAAGATACCAGTGCAATACCAGAAAAATAAAAATAACCATAGGTGATTTGAGGCTGTAAAGGTAAACAACCGAATTTAAACAGCCTTACGCAGGAAATGTTCCACCTGCCGTCGGTGGTGCAGGAGATGTTCTAGCAGAAAACTATAAAACCCGCGCAGGTCCAGCGGTCCCGCAATCGGATGCCGGTAAACAGCCTTGCCCAGGAGTTCCTCCGACCATAGGGCTTTTAATGTATCCAGCTCCCGAAAAATGCTTTCAACTTCATTGCGCAATTCAACTATTGGAATATCAGAAGCAAATTCTGCCACAGCCGCAGGGGCTTTGTATTTTTTATCCGAACGCAATGCACGCAACAATAGGAATTGTTTGATTTTATTCGATAATCGGGTGGTGGTCAGTTCTTTAGTGCCGTCCAGCTTCTTCAATGCATAGGAAAGAGACAGCAACGTAGCCTTGTTCACATGTGCAAGGGTTTGCACCGCATTCCATTTATCCGGCTCCATAGGTGTATACAGCCGATGATTGTCAAAACCTTCCAGCTGCTCTAAAAAAGAGCTGTAGGCGCTCCGCAATTTTGCTTCCTCATGCTTTATATCCTCCAGCTTCATAGCGTTAAGTTAGCTATTGCCCTTGAAATCAAAAACCGTAATCTCGGGAAGGATGCCTACACGTCCGGGATAACCAATCACCCCAAAGCCCCTGTTGACATACAGGTACTTGCCGGCATGCTCGTACATGCCTGCCCATTGGCGGTAGACATACTGCACCGGACTCCAGCGGAATTTGCCCCATTCTATGCCGAATTGCATGCCATGCGTGTGACCGCTGAAGGTGGCGTCGATGTGTACAGGATGATGGATAACCTGGGCCTTCCAATGAGAAGGGTCATGGGATAAGAGCAATATGGGAGTCCCCTCTGACAATCCTTCCAGAGCCACATCGAGATTTCCGTATTTGGGGAAGCGGTCACTGGCACTCCAGTTTTCAACGCCGGCAATCGCAATATCAAGACCCGCGTGCTGTATCACCACATGCTCGTTGAGCAGTAGGCGCCAGCCCATTTCCCTATGGATATCTTTTAATTGTTTCAGATTGGCAGCTTTAGCAGCGGCATTGGGCCAGTAGTAATAGTCGCCGTAATCATGGTTGCCTAAAATGGAAAACACCCCATGTCGCGCTTTGAGTTGTCGGAAGACAGGCTGTAGCATCAGGACTTCATCGGCAATATTGTTTACCAGATCTCCTGTAAAGAAGATAAGGTCGGGCTCGAGTGCATTGATAGAATCAACCGCTTTTTGCACAGCCGCCGCATCTGACAGGCTGCCCGAATGTATATCACTGATTTGCACTACGCGAAGTCCTGAGAAATCTGCAGGCAACTTCATCAGGCGCAACTGGACTTTCCTGGTGGCATAACGGTATACATTGAACAAAGCCCCGTATACAAAAGCCAGGGTAATCAGCAGACCGAATCCCACAGCAATCCAACTATACCAGACCGGAATGCCCGATGCAAGGGTAAAGGATACACCGAACCAACCACCTATTATGCCGGCTACTTTTAGCAGCAGCTGGATGATATCGGCAGGAACGAGTAATAAGGCAGTAAAGAGTTTGGGACTGAATCCCATGAATGCCACGCTGGCTGCACCTTGTCGCGATAGACCTAATCTTTCCCGCAAAGGGAAAAGGAAGAACAACAGCAAAGCGCTGAATGACAGTGCGGTGATTCCGAAATATACCCAGGTAAACCAGGAGCTTCCTCCGGCCAGCAGTTCGTAAGCACGGAAAGCATACAGGTCGGTTCCTACTATCAGGAATAAAAAGAATAACATTCTAGTCAGCATCGTACAGGTTGAAACAGTAAATAAACTTTTCAGTTCTGCTGACGCTGTGGGGATGCAGATATTGTATTAAATATTACCAAATCCTTTTTTATTGCGAATACCCGTATACAGGTAGAAAGCCGCAATCAGAGCAACCACTATCAATAGCACACCTGTTTGGTTATCTCCGTCCCTGAAAGACAGCACACAGCCGGCTATAGC
>DDYY01000046.1 GCA_002346225.1 Bacteroidetes bacterium UBA3022 | reverse complement strand
CATAGTATTTGATTTGGTTTATTTGTCAAAGGAAACGAATAAAAACAAAAAAGACAGCCTGTTATGCACACAGGCTGTCTTTAATAACTTTATAGATGCGCAGAGTGACTAAAAAAGTAGAAATCCGGCGGTTAAACGGAACGTTCTCACCGGTAACTCTTCTGGCTGGAAGGTATCGGAGATATCGAAACCTTTCAGGCTCTCTTGTTTAATTTCTTCCATTTCACCCTTGGGCGTATGGTTACCCAGGTGCATGAACTCGAAGCCAACCGTATATTTTTCAGCCAGTATCACGCCCAAACCAAAGGTGGCTGCTCCGGCTACAGAGGGCTTGAAGCTGAAAGTTTGACTGAGGTCGGGTTGCTCAAAACCCAGATCGCTGATGAAAAGGGTATTCAACCCAATACCACCTTTTACATAGGTTTTCAGGTAGATATCCGGAATGACATAGTAGTATTTGATACCGGCCATCAGCGGTATATTCACATAACTGTTATAATTAATAGCTGCATCCGGTGCATCAGCCTGTAAATCGGCTTTCAGATCTTTTGCTAATCCATTGTAGAAGATGTCCATAGAGCCAAAAACATCCATGTTTTCAATCAGACCAATAGGATGTGTTACATCGGCACCCATGCCGAATCCAGTCGCGGCAGCGGCAGCACCTCTAAAAAGGAAGGCTTTATCGTAATTGAGATTGTAGTCGCCCATGGCAGCAACTAAGCTGATGCGGGGTTCAACTTGAATCTGAGCAGTCAGTGATCCTGCGATCACCACGGTTGCGATAAGGCTGAAGATTCTTTTCATTGTAATGCAATTTTGTTACATCCAAAGAAAATACATCTTTTTGCCAAAAAGAAGCTAAATGCAGGAAAATAGCTTGCAATAATGCAAGTGTTGTGACAAGTAAAAATTACCTTATCTGAGCCGGAATTCCGTATTCGCTAACCCACCAGATAACACTTGCCATCGTGGCTGCGCCCAGCTCCAGCTCTCTTTTATTCACCTTATCGAATGTGTCATTCTCTGTATGGTGATAATCCATATAGCGTTGGGAATCGGGATTTAGTCCTAAAAGTATAGTCTCCTGTGACTTTAATGGGTTGATATCGGTGCCTCCATATCCCTTCTCGATATGGTGAATTCCATAGGGAAGCAGCCATTTTCGCAATTGCTGAAAGTGCGCAACGGCAGCGTCGGACGCGTCCATGCTGAATCCACGGGGAGAAAAGCCCCCGGCATCGCTTTCAAATGCCATGATATGCCGCTCACCGCTTATGGCAGCCCAGTCGGCATAGGCATGACCACCCCGGTTGCCATTTTCTTCATTCATAAACAGCACGCAACGGATGGTTCTTTTGGGTTGTCCGGCGGCAGCGCGAATGCTCCGCAATACCTCCATGCTCTGTACACAGCCTGCTCCGTCGTCATGTGCTCCTTCTCCCACATCCCAGCTGTCCAGGTGACCGCCCACTACTATGACCTCCTCCGGATAGTCTGTTCCGGTCAACTGGCCGATCACATTAAAAGAGGGTACTTCTTCGAGTATTTGTGAAAATATGACAAGCTTAAACATCTTATTGCCAGCTTCGATACTTTCTTTCAATAATTCGGCATCTACCGTACTGATAGCTACAGCGGGGATTTTGGGGGCATCTTCGAAGTAGCGCATGCTGCCGGTGTGAGGGAAATCATCGAGGGCAGGAGTGACACTTCTTACCAATACTGCCAAAGCTCCGTATTTCGCGGCTTCACTCGCACCTTTCCACCTGTACTCTACACATTGACCGTAGGATTCGAAAGTGCGGATATTACGGGGATCGAAAAACTCATTATAGAATACGATTTTACCCTGAATCGCCGTACGACCCAGTTTTTCCAGCTCAGTGAAATCATTCACATAGACCACTTCGGCCAATATACCATCAGTAGGAGTGGCAATAGAACCTCCCAAAGCCAGGACATCCACCTTACCAACACCCATAATCTCAGCATATTCTTTCTGTCCCCGAACCCATTTTGGTACCATAACTGGTTGCAGCCACACAGAATCAAAGCCGGCTTCTTCCATAACAGCCTGACCCCAACGCACGGCAAGGTCGGCTTGGGGTGAACCACTCAGGCGATGTCCTACGTCCTTGCACAAGCTGCGCAGCCATTCATAACATTCACCGTTCATCAAAACTTCATCGTATATGCTGCGGAACATCAAAGAATCGTAGGACTGTGCCGGAGCAATGCTAACTGTCAGGAAAAGCAGGCTGCTGAGTATTATTCGCTTCATATTTACACTTTGGTCGTCCGAAATAACAAATACTTTTTAAGAATTAGCTGAACTTAGGGCAGCATTTAACAGTTTCACCAACAATGAACATGTAATAGGAGACACCATATTACACTTCGGCAATGGAAGGATGGGTGCGAAATTTACAGGGGCTTAATGAAAGAAGGAATATGACAGGATTTAGATTTTCACAATACTTACCACCCGACAAATCTGTATTTGATACGTTGTTCGAATTATTCCAGGAGTTGCTGGTATATACCAATGGTGATGTTACTGAAGCGCTCGACTGGCTTAATCAGCTCGACAGGCAGTACCAGATCACCACCGATGAATATGGTATGGGCGATTTTATCCAGGATTTACAGGACAAAGGCTATCTGCAAAAAGATGAGCCCCAGGGGCCGGGTGGATTTGTACTTACCGCCAAAATGGAACAAAGCATTCGCCAGTCTTCCCTCGAGCAGATTTTCGGCAAACTGAAGAAAGCTCAGAAAGGCGATCACCGCACCAAATTTTCCGGAACAGGAGATGAAAACAGTGCCGACAGGCGGAGTTTTCAATACGGAGATACCGCCGACCAAATAGATTTCGGCGATTCCATTAAGAACGCATACATCAATCACGGTATCGGCGACTTCACATTGATGGAAGACGATCTGGTGGTGGTGGAAAAAGAATACAAAGCACAGACTTCCACGGCACTGATGATAGATGTGTCGCACTCTATGATATTATATGGAGAGGACCGCATCACACCTGCCAAGAAAGTGGCTATGGCCCTCAGTGAAATGATCACTACCCGCTTTCCCAAGGACACACTGGATATCCTCGCCTTCGGCAACGATGCATGGCCCATTGAAATCAAAGACCTCCCTTATCTGGAAGTGGGTCCTTTTCATACCAACACCGTTGCGGGTCTGGAACTGGCTATGGATTTACTGCGCAGGCGCAAGAATCCCAATAAGCAGATTTTTATGATTACCGATGGCAAGCCCACCTGTATCATGCGCAATGGCAAGCATTACAAGAACAGCTTTGGTCTCGACCGGATTATCGTCAACAAGACCCTGAACCTCGCCGCGCATTGCCGCAAGCTGGGTATCAAAATCACCACCTTCATGATTGCCCGCGACCCCTACCTGCAGCGCTTCGTGGAAGAGTTTACCCAGGTGAATCAGGGCAAGGCTTTTTACACCAGTCTCAAAGGGCTGGGCGAATACATTTTTGAAGATTATGAGCGCAACAGGCGCAGAAATGTTAGATAAATAAAATAAATATACCAATTTACATGGCAAAATCGAATAAGCAAGTGACAGCTATTTCCACTCTGGGAGAATTGAAAAAAAGCGGCTACAAGCCGGTGTCGGTGAAGGAAGAACTCAGGCGGAATCTGGTAAAAAAGATAAAGAGCGGCGAACCGGTGTTTGAAGGCATATACGGATTTGAACACACCGTGCTTCCCGATCTCGAAAGAGCCATCCTTTCTCGACACAATATCATTCTGCTCGGATTGAGAGGACAGGCAAAAACAAGAATTGCCCGCAGGATGGTAGAGCTGCTCGATCCCTATATGCCCATCGTTGCCGGAAGTGATTTATCCGATGATCCGATGGCGCCCATCAGCCGGTATGCCAAGGACCTGATTGCAGAAAAAGGCGACGCTACTCCTATTGCGTGGGTGCCACGAGAAGAACGCTTTACCGAAAAACTGGCCACTCCCGATGTGTCGGTCGCCGACCTTATCGGGGATGTGGATCCTATTCGCGCTGCCACCCTGAAGTTGCCTTACTCCGATGAAAGGGTCATCCATTTCGGATTGATACCACGCTCTCACCGGGGTATTTTTGTCATCAATGAATTGCCCGATTTACAGGCAAGAATACAGGTAGCTTTATTTAATATGTTGCAGGAGGGTGATATCCAGATTCGCGGTTTCAGGGTGCGCATGCCCCTCGACATCCAGTTTGTGTTTACTGCCAACCCGGAAGACTATACCAACCGCGGCGCCATCATCACGCCACTGAAAGACAGGATAGAAAGCCAGATACTCACGCACTATCCCAAGGACATGGCCACCGCCCGCAAAATCACAGACCAGGAAGCCGACCTCCATCCGGAGCAGGCAGCTCTGGTGAAGGTGAATGAACTGGCTCGCGACCTGATTGAAGCACTGGCATTCGAAGCACGCAACAGCGAGTATGTTGACCAGAAAAGTGGTGTGTCTGCCCGGATGACCATTACTGCGCTTGAAAACCTGGTAAGTGCCGCCGAACGACGTGCCCTGCGCAATGGAGAAGACCTGACCTACGTGCGCATGTCCGATTTCTGGGGCGTCATTCCCGCCATCACCGGAAAGGTGGAACTCGTATACGAAGGCGAGCAGGAAGGGCCTTTCATTGTCGCCCTTAACCTTATCGGCAAATCAGTGCGCAGGCTCTTTACCGATTACTTCCCCGAGCCTGATGCTGCCAAAAAGAAAATCAAAAAAGGTGGAAAGACCGATACCGCTGCTGCCGATACTTCAATCTACTTCGATCTGGTAAACTGGTTCAATGAAGGCAATTCCGTCGATATGCTCAATGACCTGTCGGAAAAAGCCTACCGTAAAGCCCTAGAAGCAGTGCCGGGGTTACAACGACTGGTGAAAAAGCAGTTTCCGCAAATACCTGCCGACGAACAGTACTTCCTTATGGAGTTTGTACTGCACGGACTGGCCGAATATTCGCAACTGAACAAGCAGCTGCTCACCACCGGTGTGGTTTTCAAAGACCTTTTTTCCAGCATGTTCGACAGTGCCGGCATGGATAATCTGGACACCGAAGAGGAAGATGACCTGTACTGACGACCGTTAAAGGCTGTTAAACAAGGAGATGTGCGCAACATTTTTTTGTTGCGGGAGTAAAAGCAAATATCTTTACACCTAAATAAGCGTATTTGAAACAACTCTACACTGTCATCGTCTGTTTGTTTTTGCTTTCTTCTGTACATGCCGCCTGGCATATGGAATCCACAGAAGAGACCGCAACATCATTGGTGTTCAGCGATACGCAACTCGTGATTTATCCCAATCCCGTGCGCTCTGAAGCTACCATCAGCTACTCCGCTGAAGTGGAACGCGTAGCCGTGCTCAACCTCGTTGGCAGGGAAGTAATGGGTTTCACAGTCGACAGAAATGCCGGCTCTATCAAAGTGGACTTAAGCCAGCTGCAACCGGGAGTGTACTTCCTTACCGCACAGTCACAGGGCAGAAATCTGGTGACAAAGCGTTTCATGAAGGAACAATAAGCCTTTCCCCACCCCATTATCCGTATTTAGTTGTGTTCCCTGCTTATCTTTGGGCACAGAAATTCATTAAATCAAATTAAACAACAGAATCATGTTGCTGAAGAAATGGAAGGTCTTTTTACTGGCCGCTTGCGTAAGTGTGTCCGGATTAAGAGCCTCAACTCCTCTGCCACTTCCCGATGAGGGCATGTGGCTGGTATCTGCCATTACGCAGATGAATATCGCAGAAATGCGAAAAATTGGTTTCGAACTGACCGCCGATGACATCTACAGTCTGAACTCGGCTTCCCTGAAAGATGCCGTTATGGTTTTCGGTGGTTTTTGTACCGGTGAATTCGTATCGCCCAACGGTCTGGTTTTTACCAACCACCACTGTGGTTACGATGCCATTGCCGGTGTCAGTACACCGGAAAACAATCACCTCGACGATGGCTTCTGGGCATCCTCCTATAAGGAAGAAATTCCCATTGAAGGGCTGTACGCGGAGCTTTTGGTAAAAGCCAATAATATTACCGACTCCATCCTGCCTGCAGTGGAAGGAATGGACGAAGCTGCCAGAGGTGGTGCCATCCGCGGAATCATTGACCGCATCGTACAGCGGGAAGAAGAAGCTACCGGACTGAACGTGCAAATCAAAAGCATGTACAACGGTAACCAGTATTTTATCTTCTACAGAAAACGCTACACCGATGTGCGCCTGGTAGGAACACCACCGCAGTCTATTGGTAAATACGGTGGCGATACCGACAACTGGGAATGGCCGCGCCACACCGGCGATTTCAGCATTTTCAGAGTCTATGCCAATGCCGATAACGAACCTGCTGACTACAGCGAATCGAATGTGCCTTACACGCCGGCGCGACACCTGAAAATCGACATCTCCGGTTTGCAGGAAGGCGATCCGGCTATGATTATGGGTTTCCCCGGTTCTACCAACAGGTACCTCACCAGCTATGCCATGCAGGAAGTGATTGAACAGACCAACCCTGCGCAGATAGATATGTTTGCAGCTGCCACCACTGCCATGAAAAAGGAAATGGACAAAGATGAAGCGGTGCGCCTGAAACTCTCTCCGGATTACGCCAGTCTGATGAACGGTTTAAAACTGTACACCGGACAAATTGAAGGCATGACCCGTGTTATGGATGCAGTGGCTATCAAACAAGCAGAAGAAAAAGCATTTGCCAACTGGCTCGCGAAACAGGATAAGACCACACAGGAAGCCTATGGCAATCTGATGTCAGACTATGAAGAAGCCTATGCCGGAATGAGCAAAATCAACCGCGAATTTTATTATAAAAGATATGCTACCCTGCTGCCTTCCTACGGCGGACTCGCACTTGAGCTGCAGGGACTGGAACCGCTGCTGGCCGACAAGAAAGCAGATGCTGAAGAAAAGCAGGCCGTTATAGATGCCATTCGTGCAGCCGGTGAAGAAGCCTATCCGAACATGTACGGCAATATGGAGCGCGACATGGTTGTATCCATGTTGTTGGTGATGAACAACAATCTGCCGGAAGCACAGCAGCCTATAGCACTAAAAGCCATACTGGCATCAGCAGAGGGCAGCACTGCCGAAGAGAAGATTCGCATCTGGGCAGATGCTGCTATCGCGAATTCTATTTTCCGCGATCAGGAAGCGCTGGATGCTTTCCTCGCCAAGCCCAGTCTGAAGAAACTGCAGCGCGATGAATTGTACCGCTACTACACAGGCCTCAATGAGGAAGCCATGGCACTGCTGGGCGATTTTCGTACAGGCAGGGGTGTTATCAGCCAGCTCAACCGCCAGTATACGGCAGCTACCATGCAAATGAACGCCAACAAGCCGATGTATCCCGATGCCAATTTCTCCATGCGCCTTACTTATGGTAAAATCTGGGATTACAGCCCTAAGGATGCCATTCAGTACCACTGGCAAACCTACATGGAGGGTATCATGGAAAAACGCGATAACAGCGATGAAGAGTTTGTGGTGCCTGATAAATTGTACCAGCTCTACAATGCCAATGACTACGGTCGCTATGCCGACGATACAGGAGATGTACCCGTGTGTTTCCTTTCCGATAATGACATCACAGGCGGCAACAGCGGAAGTCCTGTAATGAATAAGAAGGGCGATCTAATAGGAATTGCATTCGATGGTAATTACGAAGGTACTCCCGGCGATTACGTATTTGATCCCGAGATGAACCGCACCATCAGCGTTGATATCCGCTATGTATTGTTCATTGTCGATAAGTTTGCCAACTGCTCTCATATTATGAGTGAGTTGGATATTATTGATTAATATATATCAGCTTATAAAAAAAAGAGCCGGCCTTGTGTCGGCTTTTTTTTTACATTCCCATGGTGCTCTCCCGATAGCTATCGGGAGTCCTCGCCCGCACAACGGCTACACGCTTGCTGCGCTGCACGGTATCCGTAGCGCGGGCTGCGGGCTGCCGTTACAGTCAGGGCGGTGAAGGCAGGTCAGCAGCTTCGTTGCAGGACAGGGGGGAAGGTGAGAAGTGAAATGTGAGAAGTGAGATGTGAGTGGGGAGAAGTGAGTGGTGAGAAGTGAGGTGTCCGCGGTTGGTGTCCCCACCAACCGTCTCATAGTCTTGGTCTGCAGTTGGTAACGTCTTCATCCACTAACAATTAAAAGTACCTCCACCATCTGCCCATGCCCAGCAGGAAAGAGGCGGTGGATTGCTACGCCTGATTGCAGTGGAAATCCTTTTTTGGTGTCCGGCCGTTGTGAGCGGCGCAAAAAAGATTGCAACGGAAAGCAGGGCTGAGGCAACGAAGGAGCACCCATGACCGCCGTTCTAATTCTTATTGTGACGGAGAGGTGTTCTTCATTGCGGGTACAGGTAGCTTTGAGGGTCGGATACATGGGGCATGTAAGCTGTTCGAAGGCGAGCGGAAAAAAAAATATTTGCAAGTGCTTTCTTATATTTGCCACCGTACCTGAACCACATCATTTAAAACTAACAAGTATGTCAATCAGTAATATTTCCAGTTTGCTTGGCGATAAAGCCGAATACCTTTTGGGCCACGAGTGCAAAACCATCAGCAAGAGCGATTTGCACCTTCCCGGAGGCGATTTTATTGACCGCGTATGGCTGCAGAGCGATCGCAATCCGCAAGTACTCAGAAGCCTTCAGGCGC
>DDYY01000012.1:2390-13391 GCA_002346225.1 Bacteroidetes bacterium UBA3022 | reverse complement strand
CCTACTTCGTATAGTTTCAGGACAGAAATGAACCGCCAGTTTGGAGAGACCCTGCAACGCGATGTTTATGGCGATGGATTGATTCAACCTACCTTCAATAAGTTCTTCAACTGGGACAGGTTTTACGGTTTGAAACTGGAACCATTCTCGGCTATGAAGATTGATTTCTCTGCGACTACCAATGCACGGATAGATGAGCCGTTTGGTAAAATAGATACGCCTGAGGAAAAGGATTCGCTGTGGAACAATATCCGCGATTTCGGACGGACCATCAATTACCGGCACAGTGTGAATGTCAACTACAACGTTCCGCTCAATAAAATTCCGGTGCTCAGCTGGACCAGTTTACGCACCTCCTATAATACAACCTATGGATGGACTGCAGGAAGTTTCGGGCTGGCAGACTCGCTGGGGCATATCCTCACGAATACACAGGGGAAAACAATCAATGGAGAACTGAACTTCCGAAACCTGTACAATAAGTCAGATTTCCTCAAAAAGTACAACACGGCTTCCTTCAGTAAGCGCGAAGAGCGACCCCGTGGCGATCAGGATGAAATGAAGCAAGGCAGCAGCAAGGAAGAAGAAGAGGGGGATGAAAAGAAAAAGGAAATAACGGTGGGTCCCACAGGAGAAATACTGGTGCGACTACTGATATCCATGAAACGCATTACCATCAATTACTCTGAAAACTACAGTACCACTTTGCCCGGTTTCATGCAATCGCCACAGTTGATTGGTATGAATTTTAATAATGGCCCTTCACCGGGTTGGGATTTTATTCTTGGTGTTCAACCTACCCGACAGTGGCTGGACGATGCTGCTGACAACGGCTGGATTTCCAGTGCGCTTACCTTCAACAGTACTTTCCTTCAGAACTATTCAGAGAACCTCGACATTCGCGCCAATTTTGAACCGCTGCCCGATTTGCGACTGGATATCAATATGAATAAGAACTACAGTGAAAACCACAGCGAGTTCTTCCGCAACACAGGGACCCTGGGTATGCCTGATTTTGAGCACCTCAACCCCATGGATAACGGAAGCCTGACCATGAGCTACAGCATATTGGGAACCATTTTCGATAAGCTCAATACAACAGAAGTTACAGCTACCTTCCGCCAGTTCGAAGAAAACAGACTTGTGATTTCGGAGCGGTTTGGAAATGAAAATATCTACTCAGAAGGTAATTTCTTCGATTTCCAGGATTCCACCTTCCTTGCCAATTATTTCGATGGTTATGGCCCTTACTCGCAGGATGTACTGGTGCCGGCCTTTATTGCCGCCTACCGCGATATCGATGCCAATACCATACCACTCAACATATTCGAACAAACACCTAAGCCCAACTGGCGCCTCACTTATACCGGATTGACCAAGATTCCGGCAATGAAAAAACTGTTCAGCAATGTAACCCTGAACAGCGCCTACACTTCTACGCTGGCGGTGAACAGCTATATCACCAACCTTAATTATTATGGAAATTACTATTTGTATGCCAATGTAGTTGATACGCTGAGTGGTAACTTCTTCTCGCAATTTTCCATTCCGAATGTCATCCTCTCCGAGCAGTTTTCACCCGTTTTTGGCGTAGATGCCACGTTTGTGAGCAGTCTTAGTACCAAGTTCGATTTCAGAAAAACTCGAACGCTGAGTATGAGTTTTATCGATTTTCAGCTTACTGAAATTCGCTCTACGGAATTTACTATCGGGTTGGGATATACGGTTGCAGGCTTGATACTGCCTATCCGATTTGGCGGTAAGAAACCAACCCTGGAGAATGATGTTACCTTCCGGTTCGATATGTCGTTCCGCGATGATATCACCACCAACTTCCGCCTCGATCAGGACCTGAATGAACCAACGGGCGGGCTTACCATTATTCAGATAGCGCCAACCATTGACTATCTGGTCAATGACCGCTTCAACGTCCAGTTGTATTTCAATCGCCAGCAGACCATTCCCAAAATTTCTACCGCATTTCCCATTACTACTACCAATGCCGGCGTAAAAGTGCGGATGAGTCTGGCTGAATAATAGTCGTTTGCATCAAAAAATCATTTATTTTTGGGCAAAAGAATTACAATGAATATTCCTGAAACACTGCGCTATACCAAAGACCATGAATGGGTAAGGGTAGAGGGCAACATTGCAACCGTTGGTATTACTGATTTTGCGCAGCATGAATTGGGCGACATCGTTTATCTGGATATTACCAGCGATGGCGACACCTTGGCCAAAGAAGAAACTTTTGGTACTGTGGAAGCAGTAAAGACTGTTTCTGACCTGTTTATGCCGGTGAGCGGCAAAGTGATTGAAGTGAACAGCGAGCTGGACGGTACCCCTGAACTGATCAACCAGGACCCTTACGAAAAGGGTTGGATGATACGCATTGAAATGTCAGATTCCTCAGAAGTTGATAGCCTGATGGATGCGGCTGCTTACAATGAACTCGTCGCAAGCTAAGCATAAACGCAATATCCCCTGGTTGTGGCTGGCGGTCATATGGGCGGGAATTATCATGTTCCTGTCATTTATTCCGGGAGAAGACTTGCCATCCCTGTCCATATGGGAAGCCGATAAGTTAGCGCATGCTTTCGTATACGCTGTGCTGAGTATTACCGTTATCAATACGTTCGTTCAGCGCAGGGATGAAGGCACACATTGGAAAAAGGCAATAATTTTCGGACTTATTTTATGCATTTTGTTCGGTTGGTGCATCGAATTAGTACAAGGGCAGTTGCTACCAAGCAGAACCTTTGATGTTTACGACCTGCTGGCAAACTTTATAGGATGTCTGCTGGGAGTAACAGGAATAATTTTTATTTTTAAACCCTATTAAAAGTCAACTTATGGGATCTGTAACATTTTTAGTTGTTCTGGCCTTGCTGGTCGTTCCTGTAGTGGCGTTTTTAATCATCTATCGCCTGCGCAAGCCGGAGGATATAGTGAAAGAATACGCCGGTACGCCGGAAGACAAGTCGTTATTCATTAAGAAATACGAGAAGGCAGATGTGAACAACCAGCGTAATTTGTTCATGGAAGTTGGCCTGACTGTAGCATTAGCCATTGTTTTACTGGCTTTTGCCTACGCACCGAAAGAGGATGACACCTCTTCCTTGATGTCTTCCGAAGTGATTGAGGAAGAGATTGAAGAGATTCCTCAGACCAATCAGGCTAAACCACCTCCACCACCTCCACCTCCACCACCAGAAGTGATTGAAGTGGAAGACGACATTGAGATTGAGGATCAACCCGATCTTTTTGACCAGGAACTCGATATCGAAGATGTGATTGAATCACCTGCTTACGTGCCCGCAGCTCCTGTCATCAAAGAAGAACCAAAAGAACCGGAAATCTTCGTCGTAGTGGAACAAATGCCTGAATTTCCGGGTGGCGATAAAGCGCTCTACGAGTTCCTCGCGAAAAACATCAAGTATCCTGCAGTAGCCAAAGACAACGGTATTGAAGGTAAAGTCTACATCAAATTCGTTATCAACGAAGATGGTAGCGTATCTCAGGCAACTGTTGCCCGCGGAATCGGCGGAGGATGTGATGAGGAAGCACTTCGTGTAGTGAAGGACATGCCTAAATGGAAACCGGGTAAGCAAAGAGGTAAAAATGTGAAAGTGTGGTACACTTTACCGGTTTACTTCAAACTGCAATAAGCTCTAAAATCAACCAAAAGCCCCTTGTTCGAGGGGCTTTTTTTTTGCACCATCCGACCGACTTTTGGTTAGGGCTGCCTTGCTATAAACATTTCAGTCAAGTAGGGAGGGCAAAAAGACAAGTTTTGACAGACGAAAACGTTATCTTTCCTACATGAGGTTCAGGATCCTTATACTACTCATCACCTGCATTTTTTCCGGCCAAAGTTTGCTGGCTCAGACTACTACCGAGCAGGTACAGCTGGCCAAGGAATACGAGATGAATGGTGACTACGACAAGGCCATCGATATCTGGAAGACCTTGTACGACCAGAACGGGAATGCCAACACCTATTATAAGTACTACTATAACGCATTGTTGAACAGCGCCGATTACAAGGAACTGGAAAAGCTGGTGCGCAAGCAGATGCGGAAATTCCCCGATAATCCAACTTACCTCGTAGACCTGGGCAGAAGTTACCGCCAGCAAAACGATGATGCGAAAGCAGTAGCCACCTATGAGGAAGCTGTGCGTGGATTAGGAAAAGATAAATCGCAGTATGTGCAGCTGGCCAATGCATTTCTCCTGATTGATGAAGCCGACTTTGCCATTCAGACCTATGAAAAAGGAGCACAGGAAGTCAAGGGTTACTCTTATAACTACGAACTGGCTAATCTTTACTACCGCACCAGCCAGTACCGGCGTTCCATGGAAACGTATGTGGAACACCTGCTGGAACTACCTGGAAGATTCAATAATGTGTGCAATGGCCTCGAACGCATGCTTACCGATGATAATGCGCATATGATGTTGCAGGAAATCATCTATGCCCGGATTCAGAACAATAATGATCCTATTCTGATAGATTTGCTGGTCTGGGACTTTGTCCAGCAAAAGGACTTTGCCAGTGCATTCCTTCAGGTCAAGGCACTGGATAAGCGGTTCAGGGAAGACGGGGAGCGGGTGATAGAGCTGGCCGAAATTGCACAGGATGAAAAAGATTACGATGCTGCCATCAGCTGCTATAACTATGTGGTAGATAAAGGAAGCGGCGCTCCTTATTATTATGTGGCCCGCAATGGCCTGCTGAATTGCCGGCGTTCAAAGATTACGGAAACCAATATATATACAAGGGAGGATCTGCTTTCCCTCAAAGCTGATTACCTGCAATTCCTCAACGACTATAATCGTGCAGATTATCGCGCAGCTTACATCAACAGTGAGCTGGCGAAGCTGGATGCTTTTTACCTCTACATGGTAGACAGTGCTATCGCCCGGCTGGAGCAGGTGATAACCTGGCAACGTCTCAATCCGGCTCAACTGGCCGAGGTTAAACTCGTGCTGGGTGATCTGTACCTGATAGCAGGTGATGTCTGGGAATCTACCCTCATTTATTCCCAGGTCGATAAGGCGATGAAAGATGACCCGCTGGGAGAAGATGCGCGATTCCGCAATGCACGCCTTGCTTATTTCAAAGGCGACTTTTCCCTGGCGCAGGGTCAATTGGATGTGCTGAAAGCAGCTACGTCAGAACTGGTAGCCAATGACGCATTGAAATTATCTATATTCATTACCAGTAACCTCGGACTGGACTCGGTGGCGGAGCCCATGGAAATGTATGCAGATGCAGAACTATTGTATTTTCAGAACAGGGGGGAAGCCGCGCTGAAAAGATTAAAGGAGTTAGAGAAAGCCTATCCCGGACATCCCCTGCTCGACGATAATTATTTTCTGCGCTTTCAGATTGCCATGAAGATGCAGCGCACCGAAGATGCTGTCGCAGCGCTGGAATACATTCGCGAAAACCAGGCATTTGGTTTATTGGCAGACGATGCCCTGTTCGCGCTGGGTCAGTTGTATGAACAACAGTTGAACAATCCGGAGCAAGCCCAGCTTTGCTATGAGCAAATCATTCTGCAGTACAAAGATTCCATATTTGCAGCACAGGCCAGAAAGCATTACCGCCGCTTACGGGGTGATGCCATAAATTGATGCAGGTTTTTTGCTTATTTTGCAGGAAATAATTGCTGCTGCATGTACATCTATAATGTAACCCTGAAGGTAGATACCGAAATTGCTGATGAATGGTTGCAATGGATGCGCAAGGTGCATATCCCCGATGTATTGGCCACCGGATACTTTGCGGGTCACCGATTATCTCGATTACTGGATGATGGCGAGTTGGATGGGATAACTTTTGTGGTGCAGTACAATGCCGCTGATATAGACCAGTTTTTAACCTATCAGCGACTGAGCGCACCGGCACTGCAAAAAGAACATTCGGAGAAGTTTGGCAACAAGGTGGTAGCTTTCCGCACAGTAATGGAGTTGCTGGATGAAGCCTGAACAATACAAAACGTCTTCTGTTTTCCTTTTTCTTAAGAAATGAAATGAGCAGCAAAAAGCATTTTGTGGTAATTGGTTCCGGTTTCAGCGGTCTTTCGGCTGCCTGCGAACTCGCGCACCAAGGCCACCAGGTTACCGTTGTAGAGAAGAATGAAAGTGCAGGAGGAAGAGCCAGTGTATTCCGCGATAAAGGTTTCACCTTCGATATGGGACCCAGTTGGTACTGGATGCCTGATGTCTTCGAGTGGTTTTTTGAGCGGTATGGTTCATCGGTAGACCAACAATACCAGCTACAGCGACTGGATCCCGGGTACCGTGTAATATTCGACGCAGAGACCACTACCGATATACCGGCCAGTCTGGATGACTTACACGCGCTTTTCGAAAGTATCGAACCGGGTAGTAGCCCCAAACTCAAGGTTTTTCTGGATGACGCAGCCTACAAGTACAAGGTGGGCATGCAGGATTTGGTATTCAGACCCTGTCATTCTGTAATGGAGTTTGCCGACCGCCGATTGCTGACATCTTTATTTAAAATTCAGCTCTTTACTTCCCTTCAAAAGGAAGTCCGCTCCAAGTTTAAAGACGATAAATTGCGGAAACTACTGGAGTTTCCTGTCTACTTCTTAGGCGCACTTCCCTCCAATACTCCCGCCTTATATTCCATCCTCAACTATGCCGATTTAGTGCTGGGAACATGGTACCCGCAAGGTGGAATGGGTAAAATTGTTGATGGAATGGTGTCGGTCGCAAGGTCCATGGGTGTCGACTTTCGTTTCCACGCTGCTGCCACCCGTATTGAAAACAGCAATGGCAAGGTGACCGGCGTTCGGGTAGGAGATGAACTGATACATTGTGATGGCGTCGTGGCTGCCGCAGATTATCATCATGTGGAACAGCAATTGCTTTCAGAAGATGTCCGCAATTACAACGAACCCTACTGGGGCAAGAAGACATTCGCCCCTTCAAGCCTGATTTTTTACCTGGGAATGGAAGGACAACTCGATAACTTGTTGCACCACAATTTATTCTTCGACCGTTCCTTCGAACAGTTTGCAGATGAAATTTATACCCATCCGCGGTGGCCGGAAGATCCGCTGTTCTATACTTGTGTGCCATCCAAAACTGACGCTACGGTGGCACCTGAGGGGCATGAGAATATGTTCATCCTGATACCTGTGGCTCCGGGATTGAAGGAGACACCGGCATTAAAGGAAAAATATTACCAGCAAATCATGGATAGGCTGGAAGCACATTGCGGTCATTCCATTCGCGACAGAGTAGTGGTAAAACATGATTTTGCCTACTCCGACTTTGTGGGGAGGTACAACTCCTTTAAGGGAAATGCCTATGGTCTGGCCAATACTTTGTTTCAAACCGCAGTATTCAAACCGAGAATGCGCAATAATAAGCTGTCCAATCTTTTTTATGCCGGACAACTTACAGTTCCGGGGCCAGGTGTGCCGCCCAGTATCATTTCGGGAAATGTCGCGGCAGGAGAATTGATGAAAGCTGTAAGCGCTTGATTATGACGCATAAACGTGAACAATTTGTAATTTAAATGGTTTTTAAGCCTAACACCACTGTATGATTGAACTGTTCCACGACTCCTCCTTCGTCTGTAGCCGAAAGGTTACGGAGATGTACAGCACGTCCTTTACCCTGGGCATTAAAGCACTGCATCCCGATTTTAGAGATGCTATCTTCGGCATTTACGGATTTGTGCGTTTTGCTGATGAGATAGTGGACACCTTCCACCAGTACGACAAGCAGATGTTGCTGAATCGTTTTAGGGAGGATACCTACAGAGCCATTGAAGAGGGCATTTCACTGAATCCTATACTTCATGCGTTTCAATTGACGGTGCACAAATACCAGATTGAGCGAAAACTGATAGATGCTTTCCTGCATAGCATGGAGATGGATCTCAGCTTTACCAATTACAAGCAGGAACATTACGAAGAATACATTTATGGGTCAGCAGAAGTGGTGGGACTGATGTGTTTGCGCGTTTTCTGCGATGGCGACAATGCGACCTACGACAAACTGGTGCCTTCAGCCAGAAGTCTGGGTGCCGCTTTTCAGAAAGTAAATTTCCTGCGCGACCTCCGCGATGACTTTCAGGATAAAGGCAGGGTGTATTTTCCAAATGTCAATTTCGAAAATTTCTGCCAGGAAGAAAAGCTGCAGATAGAAGCTGAAATTGCAGCTGATTTCAAGGCAGCCTATGAAGGTATTATCCAATTGCCCAAAAAATCGCGCTTTGGGGTGTACCTGGCTTATACTTATTATTTGAAACTGTTTCAGAAAATTAAAACCACTCCCGCAGAGAAGGTTATGGAAACACGCATACGCGTTTCCAATGGAAGAAAGTTAGTACTCTGGTTGCAAACATATTTCAATTCGAATTTGTTAGGAGTATATACACCCTGAACATGAACCGGCTTCCTATTCTGTAATTTTGTACTTCATGAACATCGTAATCAATATCATATCCTTTGTCGGAGCTTTCGCCTTTATGGAGGGTTTTGCCTGGTTCATGCACAAGTACGTCATGCACGGCTGGGGCTGGTTTCTGCATAAGTCGCACCACGAACCACACAAAGGTCGTTTTGAACTGAATGATTTTTACGCTGTGATATTTGCAGCGCCTGCTATCTGGCTCATGTGGCTGGGCTCACCTGCTTACAACTGGGTGTTTTGGATCGGAACAGGCATTTCGGCTTATGGAATGTCTTATTTCTTCTTTCACGACATCCTCGTCCACCGCAGGATGAACCATAAGATACGCCCCAAAAGCAGATACATGCAGCGCATTATTCGCGCGCACAAAATTCATCATAAAAACATACACAAGGAAAATGGAAAGGCATTCGGTTTTCTGTTTGCCCTTCCGGAGTACGATGTTAAGCGCACCGACAACGATTAGTCGAACTTCAAAATGTTCTTTCTGAAAAAGTAGAACGCAAGCGTCAGGAGCACAACCGAAAAGCCCAGCAATACAAGGAGGTTATCCCACAGCGCAGTCAATCCCAATCCTCTCCAGTAGATATCGTAAAAGCCCTGAATACTCCAGTAGTTCACCGATACTACCGCAATGTCCTGCATAAAGGCAGGCATGATATACAGCGGGATCATACTGCCGCCAATTCCAGACATAGATAGCACCAGAATGGTACCCAGAGAATCTGCCTGGCGTTTACTGGATACAATAGATGCCAGCAATACACCAAAGCTGGCGCAGGTAACGGCTGTAAATAGTATCATCAATACAGTTCCTATGGGGTTGATGGTCAGGTCCAGACCAAATGCCAGCCAGGCAAACAGGAACATGATGACCAATTGAAAAACTGCAATAATCCCCGCCGACAATAGTTTGCCGGACAATATGGAGGTCGGTGATAAGGGACTCTGCAGCAACCGTTTCAATACGCCTTGTTCCTTTTCCTCAATGATGGAGGCGCCGATGGCGGAAACGCTGAACAACAACATCATGATGGCTGTGCCGGCAACTGCCTGAATGAGGCCCCAGTTGCTTTGCTCTTCTCCTACAACACTGCTCATGGAGATATGCGTTTCAGTCGCACCGGTGGCCTGCATCTGTCGCTTGATGGTATCGACCATGGCTGCAGGCATATTGGGGAAGCTTTGAGCGATAATGCGGTCAACACCTGTGTCAGCTTGCCTGCTACCTTGCATTTTTCCAATTCTGCCAATAATGAGACTGCGCAGAATACTCACTTCCATTTCCCTCGACTGGTCATAGCGAAGGGCCACCGGCAGCGCGCCGCCTGTGCCCAGTTCCTTGTCAAAACCATTGCCTATGTACAGCTGGGCGATACGGGACCCCTTCTTTATCTGATTCGTCCCCACCTGATCAGCTACCTCCTCGAGCCGGATACCGGGGATGCTGTCGAGGGAGGCAAGAAGTGCTTTAGATGCCGGCGACTGGTCTTCATCTGTGAATTGCAAGGTGATGGGAGAAGGCTCATTCTTTTCACCACCGGCACCGCCGAAGGCGAATGCAAATAATGTAATCAAACCAATGGGCAACAATAAGGTCAGAGCCAGCGCTTTCTTATCGTAAAAAAATAAATATAAATCTTTGGATGCTAACTTCCACATAGTAGATGATTAATCACGGAGGGTTCTTCCTGTCAGGTTAAGAAATATGGTTTCCAGGTCTGCGCGGTGAAATTGTATCGAATCAATGGCCACTTCCAGTAAATGCAGGTGGTGGATGATATCACCCAAATCCTTATGAGGATTTTCGCTGGTTAGTGTCAGTTCCAGCAGGTCGGTATCGTAATGTAGCGACATGTTTTTAGGAAGATTGTCCGGCAGGATGCTTTGCTGCAGGCGTATGGCAATGGAAGTATCACCGGCATGTGCATTGCGCAGGGAATCGAGGGAACCGATGGCCAGTAATTTACCATGGTCCATTATCCCGATACGGTCGCACATTTGTTCCGCTTCGTTCATGTAATGCGTGGTGTAGATAATGGTCTTGCCCTGACGGTGCAACTCCGTTAACATCTCATAGATTTTATTCCTGCTTTGCGGGTCAATGCCAACAGTGGGCTCATCCATCAGAATGAGCTGCGGGTCATGCATTAAGGCTGCGGCAATATTCACCCTCCTTTTCATACCACCTGAGTAATGTTGCACCAGGTCTTTCTTCCTGTCGGAAAGGCCCACCCATTCCAGCAATGCTTCTGCTCTTGCTTTAAGACGTTGGGCATCATGGACATAGAGACCGCCCCAGAAGATGAGGTTTTGCAGGGCAGACAGATTGTCGTACAATGCAATCTCCTGCGGCACTACACCCATTTGGTGTTTCAGAGAACTGGTGTTGTTGTAAAGGTTATCGCTGCCAATGTAGATACTGCCATCATCGGGCGGCATAATGCCGCTGATCATATGAATAGTGGTAGACTTTCCGGCACCATTAGGACCCAGTAAACCGAAAAATTCTCCCGGCTGTACTTCAAAGGAAAGCCCGTCAAC
>DDYY01000012.1:0-2071 GCA_002346225.1 Bacteroidetes bacterium UBA3022 | reverse complement strand
GCGATGGTTAATACTGTGCTATTAGCAGTAAATTTAGGATGTATTAGTAAGAATAGCCTATGCGTAGTGCCAACAACAATAATATTTGGAAGAAACTGGAATGGGACAGTTCATTTTTTGGCTTTGATATAGCACTTATTTCCATGCCCTTCAGCGCGGAACAGCTGGAGGCAGCCTGGGTGGAAATGGAGCAGCAAGGCATTCGGTTTGCGTATGCTTTTTGCACACCAGGAGCTTTGGAAGAACGCATGTTGATTGCCAAAGGAGCGAGAATACCTGCAACGCGCGTCGATTTCCGGAAAGATATATTACCTACTACAGAGATATTGCATACACCCTTCCACTTATTGGAATATCCGATGGGAGAGGATTACGAACCTCTGGTTACGCTGGCGCTGCAGAGTGGTATTTATTCCCGGTTCCGGATGGACAGTAAATTACCTACCAATACATTTGAAAGAATGTACACTGAATGGATAAAGAAAGCAGTGGCAGGAGAAATAGCAGATGTTGTGCTGGTAGTTTCAGATGGGAATACTCCGGCTGGCATGATTACACTTAGCAAGAAAAATCAGATGGTTAAGATTGGTTTATTTGCGGTATTGCATATCTATCGCCGTCAGGGACTTGGAACCTTGTTGCTCTCTGCCGCTGAACAATGGGGGATAAAAAATGGATGCAAGACAATAGAGGTAACCGGTCAGATGCAGAACAGAGAGGCCTGTCGCTTTTATGAAAGCAGTGGCATGGAAATTACCTTGTTACAGAATGCCCTGCATGTATGGATCTAAACGAGTTGCCTTTGTATACCAGACAGCAACTGGCATTGCGCAACGGCCAGGATAAACCTGAAGTTTGGATTGCATATGAAAATATTATATACGATGTATCGGAAAGCAGGTTGTGGTTCCGGGGTACCCACTATGAGCACTGGTCGGGGCAGGATTTAACCAAAGAGGTAGCCGACGCACCGCATACAGCCTCGGTACTGGAGCGGTTTAAAGCGGTAGGTCGTCTGGCAGGTTAAATATTGAACTTCGCCAGATCGACGAATTCGCTTACGCGTTTTTGAATGGTCGGTCTTCTGATTTCTGTCAGTCGCTGTGGCCCAAATTTCTCCACACAAAAAGAAGCCATTGCAGAACCGTATACTACGGCTCTTTTCATATTGGTAAACGAGCGGTTATTGGTAGAACTCAGGTAACCCATGAAGCCACCTGCGAATACATCACCTGCTCCGGTGGGATCGAAGACCTCTTCGAGTGGCAGTGCAGGGGCAAAAAATACGGTTGCACCCTGAAACAAAAGGGCACCGTGTTCACCTTTTTTGATGACAATTTGCTTGGGTCCCATTTTTTGAATGACCCTTGCTGCCTTTATGAGGGAATACTCACCAGATAATTGTCTTGCTTCCTCGTCATTGACAATTAACAAATCAACCATTGTCAGAACTTCCTTCAATGCTTCCGGTGTCTGATCCATCCAGAAGTTCATGGTATCCATAGCTATCAGCTTCGGACGCTTGCGCAGTTGTTGGATAACCTTTATCTGCAGATGGGGATCGATATTGCCCAGCATGACAAACTCAGGGTTGGAGTACTTTTCGGGAAGCACGGGATCAAATTCTGCCAGCACATTTAAATCGGTAACCAGGGTATCGCGCGAGTTCATATCCATGTGGTACTTGCCGGACCAGAAAAAGGATTTTTTACCCTTTTTTACTTCTACACCTTCGGTGTCAATTCCCTTTCTGTTGAAGTATTGAAGTGTTTCTGTTGGAAAATCACTACCTACAATGGAAACCAGATGAATGGGCTTATAGAAAAAGGAGGCTGACAAACCAATGTAGGTACCCGAGCCGCCAATGATTTTTTCTGTCTTCTGAAAAGGCGTTTCTATGGCGTCAAACGCTACTGTACCTACCACTAATAAACTCATTTGAAAAAATTTACCGCAAATATTGGATAAAATTGGTTGTAGAACTACATTTGCAGTCCGTTTTTACCCACAAAGTTCAAACGGGTTTATTTTCCTCCATAGCTCAGCTGGTTAGAGTCCCGCACCTGCGGGA
>DDYY01000088.1 GCA_002346225.1 Bacteroidetes bacterium UBA3022 | reverse complement strand
GGAACACTCCTGGCTGGCGAAACAGCTGACTTCACATTTGCAGAAGGCTGGACTTTTTCTGACTATGGTTGTTTTGATGTTCAGGCCTGGGTTGAATGGGATTCAGATGAATTTGAGGGGGATAATACCTTCAATAAAACCGTATGTAATCTCGGCCCTGTTACAGGCACAGGTGCATGGTATATCAATTCGAATATACCTTTTGGTGAACCATGGGGTTCCCCTTCCAACATAGATGCCATGAATTCGGTATTTGGTGTGGATGGATGGACAGCAGGTAAATTTGAAGAGGTTGATCCGGGTATCGTTTTCAGCTCTGAAAATTGTTTTGTATTCCTCGAAGGCTCTGATTCCCATGCCAACGAATTGGAGGCATTCCTTACCGACAATATTGGCACCATCGAAAGCTGGGTAGCCGCAGGTGGACACCTGTTGTTAAACGCAGCACCTAACGAAGGCGATGGTATGAGCTTTGGTTTTGACGGTACGAACTTGGTGTACTCTTACTTTACCAACAACGCCGAAGCTGCTGATCCGGGACACCCCATTTTTGCAGGTCCGTTCACTCCGGTTGGAACCAACTGGACCGGTGGATCTTTCGGCCATGCCCGTGTTACAGGTACAGGTCTTACTAACCTTATCTGGGATGAGTTCGCTACTTCCAATATCGTATTGGCAGAAAAAAGCTTTGGTGACGGTATTGCCATCTTCGGTGGTATGACAACCAATAACTTCCATTCACCATTAACAGAAGCAGCTAACCTGCGCGCCAATATCATTGCCTATCTGGCATGTACCGCAGTAGAAGTATGTTCCGCTCCTGATGATGTTACCCTGGATGTGCTCACTGCAACTTCTGCAACACTTTCCTGGAGTCCTGTAGAAGGAGCAGACCAGTATGTGTTGGCTATTCGCAATAACACAACAGGTGTCAGAGCTACCCGCCAGCTGAATGTAACCAGCTACACTTTTGGGTCTCTTACTCCCGGACATAGCTATACCTTCCGCGTGAAATCAGTATGCTTTGAAACACTCGGCGATATTTCTGCACCATCAACTGCTGTAGACTTTACTACTCCTTTGAGATTGGGAATGTCTGATGCCGGAATGAGCGTGTATCCTAACCCTTCTAGCGGAACCTTCAGGGTACAACTGAACGGCTATACCAATGCTGATGTGCAATTACAGATTGTTAATACATTAGGACAAATTGTATATGCTAACACCATCAGTGTGATGGAAGATATCACTGTAGAGGAGATTTCTCTTGATCTGCAACCAGGTACTTACCTCGTGCAGTTAATCAACGGAGATGAAATAACTGTTAACCCCATTATTGTAGAATAAGGGTAATGGCAGAAAAGAAAAGCCCCCGGATAACCGGGGGCTTTTTTTATGGTATGTTCAGGTATTTATGGGTTTGCAGCGATACTTCCCAGGAGGGATGTTGCCTTACAAAATCAACAATCAATGGCATCATTACCTCCGACCGACTCCATTCGGGCTGCAGGAATAACCTGCAGTGCTTCGGTACATCCGGAACGAATTGCAGCGCCCATTCAAAATCATGCTTATTATAAATCACCACCTTGAGTTCATTCGCTACGGAAAGCACTTCCGGTAAGGGTGCTTTGAATTTTTTTGGGGAGCAGCAAATCCAATCCCAGCTGCCTGTGAGAGGATAGGCTCCGGAAGTTTCCAGGTGTGCGGCATATCCGTTTTTCTGGAGTGTCTGCGTGAGCTCCGAAACATCATACATCAATGGCTCACCACCGGTAATAACCACCAGTTGGGCCGGAATATCGCCCATGCGCTCCATAATAGTAGCAACTGAAACAGAAGGGTGTTTATCAGCATCCCAGCTCTCCTTCACGTCGCACCAAACGCAACCTACATCACATCCGCCCAGCCGAATAAAGTAGGCCGGCTTACCACTGTGCGCACCTTCCCCCTGAATGGTGTAGAACTGCTCCATTACCGGCAGGAGAGAAGAAGACATATTGATTATTTCAATTTATTTTTCGCCGCTTGAAGGGTGTTAATCAGGAGGCTAGTTACCGTCATGACACCAACGCCTCCCGGTACAGGCGTAATAGCGCTGCACAGTGGAGCTACATTATCGTAGTCGACATCGCCCTGGATGACATAGCCTTTTTCATTATCAGCGTCTACTCTGGTAATGCCTACATCAATTACTACGGCACCGCGTTTGACCATGTCCGCTTTAATGAAGTGAGGTCGACCCACCGCTGCTACAATGATATCTGCTTCTCTGCAAAATGCGCTGATATTGTCCGTACGACTATGACATAAGGTGACCGTACAATTACCCGGTTCCGCATTGCGGGACAACAAGATACTGATGGGTGTGCCAACAATATTGCTTCTGCCTACTACCACGCAATGCTTGCCACTTGTTGCAATACCATAGCGTTCCAGCATGGTCATGATACCCATTGGGGTGGCGGAAACAAAAGCAGGTAAACCCAGTTGAATCCTGCCCGCGTTTTCAGGGTGAAAGCCATCCACATCTTTGGCAGGGTCAATTGCCAGCGTGACTTTTAATTCATCTATATGTTTAGGGAGCGGCAATTGAACGATGAAACCGTCTATGTCAGCATCGTTGTTCAATTCATGAATAGTATTCAGCAAAGCCGCTTCGGTTGTATCAGAAGGGAAGCGCAATAAAGTGGAGCGCATGCCTGTTTGTTCGCAGCCTTTTACCTTGCTCTTCACGTAGGTTTGGCTGGCGCCGTCATCACCCACCAGAATGGCAGCCAGATGCGGTTGTTTGCCTCCGGCAGCTATGAAGGCGGCTACATCCTGAGCCAACTCTTCTCTGATCTGTGCAGAAAGTGCCTTGCCATCGAGAATAAGCGGTTGTTCGTGCATGGTATTGGAGTTAGTCTTCATTGAGTTTTAATACAGCCATAAATGCAGTTTGCGGAACCTCTACGTTTCCGATTTGCCGCATTTTCTTCTTCCCTTTCTTTTGCTTTTCCAAGAGTTTGCGTTTCCTGGAGATATCACCACCGTAGCATTTTGCAGTAACATCCTTTCGCATGGCACTGATGGTTTCACGTGCTATAATCTTAGCTCCAATGGCAGCCTGTATGGCAATCATGAATTGCTGACGAGGCAGTAATTCTTTGAGTTTTCTGCAAAGCTTGCTTCCTAAATCATAAGCCTTGCTGCGGTGAATAAGTGCTGAAAAGGCATCTACGTTTTCACCATTCAGCTTTACATCCATCCTCACCAAATCACTGGGGCGGAAATCCACAATCTCATAATCGAAAGAGGCATATCCTCTGGATACAGACTTCAATTTATCGTAGAAATCAAACACGATCTCTGCCAGTGGCATTTCAAAAACCATTTCCACCCGGGTAGTAGTAAGGTATACCTGGTTCTTCAGGGTACCTCGTTTTTCCATACAGAGTTTCATGATAACACCGATATAGTCCGGCTTGGTGATAATCTGCGAACGGATATACGGTTCCTCCACCCGGTCTATGTAAGAAGGGTCGGGAAGGTCGGAGGGGTTGTGCACCACGATTGTTTTACCACTGGTGGTATAGCAGTTATACGAAACGTTGGGGACCGTGATAATGACCGATTGATCGAACTCCCTTTCCAGTCGCTCCTGTACAATTTCCAGATGCAAAAGCCCGAGAAATCCACACCGAAATCCAAAGCCCAGTGCTATGGAGCTTTCAGGTTCGAACACTAATGAGGCATCATTGAGCTGTAGCTTTTCCAGACTTTCTCTCAAGTCTTCATAATCGTCATTGTCAATAGGGTATATGCCTGCAAAGACCATCGGTTTGACATCCTGAAAGCCTTTGACAAAAACATTTTCGTTGCCGGCATGGGTAATGGTATCACCCACTTTTATCTCTTTGGCCTGCTTTATGCCTGTGATAATATAGCCCACGTCGCCGGCCCGCATTTCTTCTTTAGGCTCGTAGGTCATGCGCAGAATACCTACTTCATCTGCCACGTATTGTTTCTTGGTATGCACAAACCGAACCTTGTCGCCTTTCTTAAGGGTACCGTTATAGATTCTGAAATAGGCTACCACCCCTCTGTAGGAGTTGAATACGGAGTCAAAAATAAGTGCCTGAAGGGGGGCGTCCGCATCTCCGCTGGGGGCAGGTATTCTATCGACAATAGCCTGTAATATAGTGTCAACGCCAATACCTGTTTTACCGCTGGCTTTAATGATTTCTTCGCGCTTGCATCCCAGCAGGTCTACAATCTGGTCTTTTGTCTCTTCAATCATGGCGCCATCCATATCCACCTTGTTCACAATCGGAATGATCTCGAGATCGTTTTCTATAGCAAGATACAGGTTGGAAATAGTCTGGGCCTGAATACCCTGGGTGCAATCTACCAGCAGCAAGGCGCCTTCACAAGATGCGATAGACCTTGAAACTTCGTATGAAAAGTCTACGTGGCCGGGGGTATCAATCAGATTGAATACATAATCCTTGCCTCCCGAAACATAATTCATCTGGATGGCATGGCTCTTAATGGTAATACCTCTTTCCCTTTCAATATCCATGTCGTCCAGCACCTGGTCCTGTTGTTCCCGTTCCCCGATGGAGTGGGTAGTTTCGAGCAGTCTGTCTGCCAGGGTGCTTTTCCCATGATCAATATGGGCGATAATGCAGAAATTACGGATGTGTTGCATATGGATGATTCTTCCCGAAGGCTTGCAAAAATACGCAAACGGCGGTTGGCGTTGAAATTATTTCAAAGTGTCTGCTACTACCATGTTGGTATCTTTATGATAGCTTGTGTTAACTTTGCAGAGAATCTGATTCAATTACTGAAAACAACACAACATGAAACATAATACACCAACAGCTTCCATCCCGGTAAGGTTTTTAGCTTTTGTTATAGACTTTCTGTTGATGGGAACACTGATAGTTGCCTTCCTGTTTATTTCCATGGGAAAATCATCTCCCTCACTGAGTTCTTCAGGCGACGATAAACCGCCTACCCTGATGGATAAATACCAGTTCTTCGCTTATTTCGAACCGATAGCGCTGGATCCCCACCGGGATATCTATATCAGAAGGTTTTCGAAAAACTTCCCTGTGCAGGGGGCAATCGGATTTTTAGTAATTCCCTGGCTGTGGTTTGCGTTGATGGAATCTGTTGCCGGCGGTTCTCCCGGCAAGCTGGCAACCGGTATCAGGGTTCGCAGAAAAGACTATGGTAAGGCCGGACTGGGTGTGACCACGGTGCGTTTTTTTGCCAAGATATTGTCGACGCTCATCTTTTTCTTAGGATATATTATCGCCTTCTTTGACCGAAAGCGACAGTCCTTACACGATAAGATTGCCAATACATTGGTGGTTAAAAAGTAAGGGCAATTACCTTTTAGAAAGTTTTTTGTACCAATCCCGAAGCAGGCTTTGGCTTTGCACTGCTGTATTGCTGCTGTCGCTGTTGTGCTTCTGTTGGAATGTCGCTAAAGCGGCTTCCAGATTGCCTTCGGCCTGAATCGATTCCCAGAAAACGGGAAACTGCGCTTCTATCTGCTCCAGGTGGATGGTCATCTTTTGGGGTTTGTTGCTGAGAAAGCTTGTAATATTCGCATTCACTGTGTCTACATAATCCCGACAAATTGCAAGTCGGTCTTGTGGCATTAGCTCTTCCAGCCGCTGAAAAAGCATTGTTTCCGCATAGGCTTTGATGATGCTGAAATTGTTATTCCATCTTTTGTTGAAACTATGGGCCACGGCATTGGCGTCGCGCTGCAGGTGGACATAAAATGCATTAGTTCCGTATTTCTTGTCCAAAGCTCCTGCAAACCAGATTAGCCTGTTGTCGATTTCGATATGTTGCAAGGGATATGCTACACGTTCCTCGCCTAAAAGTTTTATCCTTGACTCATGTGCACTGGTATAGTTGGTGATAGCTTCGCAAGCTTTGGCAAAGGTCATAGAGCCGGACCTTCCAGTACATAAAACAAAAACATTCATTGAATTATTTACCATTTAAATCGGATCTGCAACCTAAGCTCAGATCTTGTGTTTCCGGTTATCTGTTCATTTCCTGTTCCAATTTCATCCCTGTCGGTATAACGTGTTTGAACGACTTTTACCCAGGTATCCATCCATCGGGTAGGGGAGTATTGCAAAAGTAAGTAATATCGTTGACCGGTTCCACTGAGGTTGGCAATGCTGTAGGCGTATAATAAATCACTTTCGTACGTATATATTCTTGTGTCATAGGAATCTGTATTGAATATCGTGTACCTTGTGGCGATAGACCAGGGTTTTTCCCAGGGTTTGTAGGTGATATCCTGGTACAATAGATAACCATTTTCAAGTTGGGGCATACCTTCATCAAAACGGCTGTATTCAACCCTGTTGCGAAGCGTAATTTCTCTGGTTACCTTGTAGCTTAAGTTCCACCGAATACGGGTGCGTGCTTCCTGCACTATAATATCATGTGGTATTTCTCCCTGCAGGGTTGCATTGGCATTTTGGTCGCTTATCTCATGGCGGACACGGAAATAGGTTTCAAAGTTGCGGTTGGGTTTGTACGTAATGGTACCCAGGTAATCTACTCCATATGAAGGTGCATCAGCATTGAATTCCAGCCACGGACTTTTATAGACATCTATATAGCCGTTTATTTTCCAGGCTTTCACCGGGGTCACCTCTATACCGGCATACCACCCACTTTCATTTCGGGGCAAAGTATTTTCTGAAAATGTTTCACTAAAAAGGGTCTGAAAACCGGGGTCAAAATAGCGTTGTACAATAGCGAGATCAATTTTTCTATCGATGGGAATAATCAAGCCGTTTAAGGTGCCTGCCTTGCCGTTGTCACTCATGGCTGTTTCGCCGTACAACAAAGCATTCTTATAGAAGTAGGTATAGGAAAAACTTCCATTGATGAGGCGATTGCCTGTGAAATCGTACAGCTCGTAGGGTGATAGATCTTCATTCAGATCAGCACCAATCTGGTAGGCGACACCTGAAAGGGCGAGACTTAAACTTTTACTGTTGTAAGCTAATTGTCCTCCTGTAGTTATGAAGCTTACTGCATCTTTATCGGTCAACTCGCTTTGGGTCCTGTGCAGGCCTGATTGCTGCAGCGAGCTGATTTCCAGCACCACATCGCCTGCAACCGGATCATCGATGCCCAGGGAGTCGCCAACACCCGTCAAGGTAATATTACCATCTACGCGGTTATAGCTTCCGAAAAGTGTCAGTTCGAAATTACCACTGCCAAGCACAGCTCCCGCTCCTCTGAAGAACCTGTTTTCATTCACAGAGCTGTAGGGTGACAAGCTATTACCCGTTCGCTTCACATTGATGGGGTATATGCTTTTACCCAATCCGAATCCACTCCAAAGAATCAGTCCCTGTCCAAACCTCACTTCATAATCACCCAAAGCGATGGCACGAAGCCAACCGTCACTTCTTTTAAAATAATGCGCACTCCAGTAGTCGAAGCCAGTTGGTTGCGTCTCGCCGCCAAAGGGTTCGCCCGGGTCTTTCTCAGCGGTGAATCCATAGCTGAGTTCATTTTTGAACGTATAGCGAAAACGTGTATACCAACGCTGGTTGTTTCCCAGGTAGGGATTGGTGAGCGTAGGATCATTGATTTGATAACCGCGCTGTTGTTCCAGTACCTGTGTGGAACGCATAAATAGTGTATACCTGCCGGTCGTGTGTTGGGTAAGTAAATTGGCTCCCAGCGAGCCAGCATCCTGCTTGGTAGTGATAAATGGCTGCAATCTGCGTATGTCATTCAGCGAATAACTTCCCAGTGTTTGCAGTTCATAAATTTCCACGAGATTTCCGGTTAATTCCCGATGTCGGATGAGTTCCCGAATTTGTACCTCAGAAAAAAGACCACTGGATCTCAGCACTTCATAGCTGGTATGATTGAGGTCCAGGGGTTCCTCAATAAATAGCTCCCATTGCTCCAGGAAGGTGTCGAAACCAAAATCTCCATCCTCCTGATCTTCCACCAGGATTTCAATTAAATCTGTTGCATCATTGGGTTCGTTCACAGGAGGGGTCTGGCTCATTACCTTCTGTGAGATGCCTACCAGCAGGAGCAAACAGAGGTACCTGTTCATTGAAAAGTATAATTGATGCCAAGAGAAGGGGAAATACCCAGTTGTTGATGAAACTGAGCTGCCAGATCAATATGAAGCGCTTTCAGGCGGACGCCGGCTCCAAAGGTAAACATGGAAGGCATACTCATGTAGCCGCCTCTGAGTACCAGCTCCTCTACCAAAGGCACCTCGATTCCCATCTTTAAATTCAGCTCGTTGTCGAGCGACTGCTCTGCTTCTGCCAGCAATAGCATCCCTTCGGAAGGTTCGTAAGCTGCACCGATGGCGAATAATGTCGGAAGCCTTTCTTCAGCAAAGCCTTCGCCTGCGCTGGCTCTTACCGGGTTGAATACCCTTGCAGCCGTCGTGAGTCCGTCGATGGGCTCGAATTGCAGTCCGGCATCGAAAGTAAATGCATTTCCGGTACCTATTTCATTGACACGTGTCTGGCAATAATCGATTTGCACACCTATCTGAACCTGTTCGCCCAGCCGGCGGCCGTAGGCCAGTCCCAGTTTTGCCTGGTTAAATGTGGCATCGCCCAAATACTGCAGTGAAGTACCAAATGTTCCCGAGTTGGTGGGAATTGCGGCGGCCAACCAGGTATTGGTGAGATCTGAAAACCCGTAAAAACTCATGGATGATACACCTATACTAGCTGCCTCGAGGCCAGCCATGCCGGCGGGGTTGTTTCCGGCGCTGAAAGCATCTGATAGGGTTAAACTTGCATTTCCCAGTCCCTGAGAGCGACTCCCTGCGGTATTGGAACCTACCTGGCTATAAACGCCAATTGCGGAAAACAAGCTTAACAACAACAGTGCTGGTTTCAAACTATGGATTTGTGGCTAAAGATAAGAGGACCTTTTAATCTGCACTAAATGATTTGTGCTAAAACTTTGTGAAATAATCTGCCTTCAAATTCCTACTTTTGCCCCTCGAAAATCCCAAAATAAAAGACAATGGACGTTCAATCGATTTTAATCGTAGTACCGCTGCTGGGTCTGGTGGCCCTGTTGTTCACCTATATTCGCTCCAGGTGGGTATCAGCTCAGGAAGTAGGCGGTGAAAAGATGGCGCTGATTGCCAAAAATATCAGTGAAGGCGCAATGGCGTTTTTGAAGGCAGAGTATAAGGTACTTGCCATTTTTGTTGTATTGGTAGCCATTTTATTGGGCTTTGCCGGTGCCAATGAAGCAAATTCATCTCCTTTAGTAGGTGTTTCCTTCATTGTAGGGGCTTTTTGCTCTGCACTTGCGGGTTACATTGGTATGCGCGTTGCCACTAAGGCGAATGTTCGTACCACCAATGCGGCGCGTACCAGCCTGGGTAAAGCACTCGAAGTAGCCTTCACCGGTGGCTCTGTTATGGGGCTCGGAGTTGTGGGACTGGGTGTATTAGGACTGGGCGGTCTCTTGCTGATTTATGGAAATCTGCTGGGAATGGAAACGGTTGCAGATGTTAATCTGGTCATTACAATTATAACAGGCTTCTCTTTTGGAGCATCTTCCATCGCTTTATTTGCTCGGGTTGGTGGTGGTATTTACACCAAAGCTGCAGACGTAGGAGCTGACCTTGTAGGCAAGGTAGAGGCTGGTATTCCTGAAGATCACCCTTTGAACCCTGCTACCATTGCCGATAACGTTGGAGATAATGTGGGTGATGTGGCCGGTATGGGTGCCGATTTATTTGAATCTTATGTGGGATCTATCATCGGTACCATGGTTCTCGGTGCAGCGCTTTTAGGCGGTGCAACTATTGCAGGAGAAGCGTGGTCGGATAATTTCAATGGTCTTTCCGGAGTATTATTACCCCTGGTGCTGGCGGCTACAGGTATTCTTACCTCTATCATGGGTACCTTTTTCGTTCGTGTTAAAGAAGGTGGTAACCCGCAGAAAGCGCTGAACGCAGGTGAATTGATTTCCTCCCTGGTAATGCTCATCGCTACCTGGTTCCTGGTAAAATGGATGTTACCTGCTGAATGGACTTTTGATGGTACTACATTTAGCAGTTCCGGAGTCTTCCTTGCAGTAATCATGGGACTTTTTGCCGGTCTGGGAATTGGCTATATCACTGAGTTCTATACAGGAACAGGCACTCGTCCTGTTAAAAATATTGCCAGCCAGTCATTGACAGGTTCTGCAACGAATATTATTGCCGGTCTGGGTGTTGGAATGCAATCTACCGCTATTCCCATTTTGATTCTTTCAGTGGCCATTATCGGTGCCTTCCATTTCGCAGGCTTGTATGGTATTGCCATTGCTGCGGTTGGTATGTTATCCAATACCGGTATTCAGCTGGCAGTAGATGCCTACGGTCCGATATCTGATAACGCCGGTGGTATTGCTGAGATGGCGGAATTACCTAAAGAAGTTCGGAAACGTACAGATAAACTCGATGCGGTCGGTAACACCACTGCAGCGATTGGAAAAGGTTTCGCTATCGGTTCTGCTGCTTTGACTGCACTGGCGTTGTTCGCAGCATTCATGCAGACTGCCGGAATTTCAACGATTGATATTTCCAAGCCATTGATTATGGCAGGATTACTCATTGGTGGTATGCTGCCATTCCTTTTTTCTTCCATGGCGATGGGCGCAGTAGGGCGTGCGGCTATGGATATGATTCAGGAGGTACGCAGGCAGTTCAGAGATATTCCTGAATTGACTAAAGCACTCCAGGTAATGCGTAACAACGAGGGAAAAGAAATGGCCGACTGGTCATCTGATGACCGGGCTACATTTGAGGCTGCTAACGGTAAGGCTGAATATGGCAAATGTGTTGCTATCTCCACCAAAGCGTCTATCAGAGAGATGGTCCTTCCTGGTCTGGTAGCAGTGGTTTCACCTGTATTGGTGGGCTTCCTGGGCGGCGCCGAGATGTTGGGTGGATTGCTGGCCGGTGTCACCGTGTGTGGTGTGCTGATGGCTATATTCCAGTCTAATGCCGGTGGCGCATGGGATAACGCCAAAAAAATGTTTGAAGAAGGTGTAGAAATCGACGGTAAAATGTACTACAAAGGCTCTGAACCCCACAAAGCAGCGGTTGTAGGAGATACTGTGGGTGATCCGTTCAAAGATACTTCCGGTCCTTCATTGAACATTTTGATCAAATTAATGTCTGTTGTATCATTGGTGATTGCATCTATGTTATAAGCTGCAGCCCCATTATCCTAATAAGGCATCCCTAACCAGGATGCCTTTTTTTATGGCATCACCAGACTCAATAACTTGGGTATGTATTTGGGGCTTATTCTCCATGATACACTCCTGTCTGGATGGTAGGATACTCCTTAAAATCAGGTAGGGCAATTGCTAAAAAACCAGTATTCCTGGCACCGTGGAGAAGGTTTGCCAATAGAAGAAGGGAAATGCAGGTGGTATATGTCTCGATGGCTTTAATAGAAGGCATCGGCGCTACTGCAGGAGGCTACAACATCTGCTTTTGAGTTGCCTTTCTTTCTTCCTATATCTGTAACCATGATGGGCTTCGTAGATTCTCTCGGTGTTACGGAAGGCTAAATCCCGGGATCTCAGCTTGGCATTCAATTAGACTATTCCTTAAATAAAAACCGGCTCATTCCAAATGGTACTGGACTTTTCATAGCTTGATGTGCAGGAACAGCGACATCATCTGCAAGCATTCAATCATTTACAGGATGCAGTCGGTACTCTATTAGTGGGTAATCAGGTGGCTAGTAGGAGGTGCAAGCGCTAGATGTATAGGCATAAAAAAAAGCCCGACAGTAATACTGTCGGGCCTCATAATAGAATGGTTAAACTTATTTAACGATAGTGATCTGGCGTACTGCCACACCTTTGTCGCTGTTCAATTTAACGATATAGTTACCTTCAGCAAGGTTGCTTACATCTACAGTAGCTGATGTACCGTTGAGGTAAACAGGAGCCATAGCAACTTCACCCAACAGGTTGAAGAATTCAACGCTGATGTTGTCGAAGCTAGTGCTGTTCAATGTAATGTTGATTACATTGCTTGCAGGAGTTGGGAAGATGTTAAGAGCAGCATCAAGAACTGCATCTTCGATTGCACCACCAATGTTGGTTACGTTCACATCTTTACAAGTTTCATCGCTGCTGGTAGCGTTAGAAGCAGTCAAACATACACTGTAAGTGCCATTGGCAGTATAAGTATATGTTGGGTTTTCCAACGGGCTGGTTCCTGAACCATCACCAAAGTCCCATGCATAAGTAGTAGCATTGGAAGAGGTGTTGCTAAAGCTTACTAAACCTGCTGTTCCCACAGAGAAGGTAAAGTTAGCGACAGCTGCAGGTTCTCCACCGAAGTCTGCGTCTGTAAAGGTGATACCTTTAACATAGTAGAATTGAGGAGGAGACAGGTCATCAGCACCAGGAAGTGCAAATACGATAGGCAGTTCATACTCACCGGCACCGTTATCCATAGAAACAGGAGCCATTGTAGCATAGAATGCAGAGTATTCGAAATCTGTACCAGCTGTAATGTTTACAGGGTTGGTATACTCACCTGAAGCTACATCATAACCACGCACATATAAGTCAGGTGCAGAGTGGTCAGTGAAGATAGTAGAGTCAGAGAAAGTCCAGCTGAAGAATACTTTTTGTCCATCAGGAGTACTGCTGATCTGCATGCGGTAAGGAATATCTACTGCACCGAATACACCTACAGGCAGGAGGCTGAAGCCAAATGCATCAGCAGTCCAGTCAGTTCCATCAGAAACCTGGAAGTGCATAAATACAGTGTAGTCAGCATAAATGAAATACAATGAATCCAGATAGTTGCTGGAGAATTTGCTGTAAGCTTCAGCGAAGATGTGGAGTGTTCCGTCACCGTCAACTGTTGCATCCAATGCTGCAAAGTAAGGAATAGGATCACCTGAACCAGCGTCAGCAAAAGCAATGTTTTCCTGAATAGCAGTCAATGAAGACCAGTCGAAACCAGGAAGGTATGCCCAAGTGGCACCACCATCAGTGGTTTTCAGGATAGCAGGTGCGATAGTTTTAACAGGATCAGTTTCCAAAGCACCTGTCCAGAATGCATATCCGATATCACCGGAAGGATCGAAATTCACTTGCCAGTCACCACCTGAACCGGTAGTGCCGTCAGTAAGTGCTGCGAAATCAGGAGTAACTGTAGTTACAGTTTGGTCAAAGGAGTTGGTACCCGCGTTGAAAACGAACTCACTTACTTCAAGATTTACGAAATCGAGGTCCGCTTTAGCATCCCACATGTTACCGTTACCAGACTGTGTGATAGCATAAGGGAAGTAATCGTTCCAAAGACCGTCAGTAGAGTAGTACTCTTCACTTACGTTGGATCCGTCGAACTTAGCAGAAAGACGGTGGGTAGCACCCCAGGAACCTGTAGCAACAGCTAATGAAGGACCGTGTGCCAGGTAATAAGCGTTGGCAGGGTCTGTGTTGCCGGCAGGGTTGTAGATAGCACCACTTGGGTAACGGTTACCGGTAATGTCCGCAGCACCACCACCATTGAAGGTAGGAGTTAACGCTACGTTGGTTGACCATGTAGCACCACCATCGGTAGATACATCGAAGGATAATCCACCAGAACCACCGGGAGTACCGCTGTTGTGTCTGTGTACGAAGGCAACACTGTTGATATCAGGACTGTATGACACCTGGTTTTGACCATCCAACAGAACGGTGTAGATGTTATAAGCAGTTCCGATAGGAATAAATTCTACCGCTCCACGACCTGAACGAGCTTCTAAAGCAGAAGGCGCCAGGTTGGCTGGGTGGTACTTGAAAAAGGCAGGCTGTTCCAAATCCACGATTGTACGGGCAGTTGGAAGCACTTCTTTTGCCTGAGTGCTGAGTGTAGGAGCCTGGCCGAATGCCGTAGCTGCAACACCAACACTTAAGATACATGTAAGCAATCTTCTCATAATTAATGTTTTAGTTTTTGTTAAACTGTTATAACGTAAAGGTAGTAAATCTTAAAAAATTATAATGCAGTGAAAAGGTTTTTTATCAACCAAAAACAAAAAAAACCGGGCGATTTACCCGGTTTTTCAAAAAGTTAACAGTTGAACTAGCGTATAATGCTAAACTGACGGCTTACACTGCCAGCTTCTCCAGTCAGTCTGAGGAGATATTGTCCTGCAGGAAGACTATTAACGTCCAGGCTCATGGCGGTGCCATTCAGCATGATCGGCTCAATGACAGCTTCACCTAGTAAATTATGGACGGAAACACTCATGTTGCCAAAAGAGTTATTGTCCAATGTTACTTGCAATACACTGTTGGCCGGTGTTGGGAAAATGTTCAACGCGGCAGACAGTTGTGCATTTTCAATAGCACCACCTACGTTGGTTACGTTGACATCTTTACAGTTTTCATCACTACTGGTTGCATTGGAGGCTGTCAGACATACGTTGTAGAGACCATTGGCGGTGTACGTGTAAGTAGGATTTTCCAGCGGGCTGATGCCGGATCCGTCACCAAAATCCCAGGAATAACTGGTGGCGTTGGAGGATGTGTTGCTAAAGCTAACCAATCCGCCAGTACCCACGGAAAATGTAAAGTTCGCAACTGCAGCAGGTTCTGCACCAAAGTCGGCATCTGTGAAGGTGACGCCTTTTACATAATAGAATTGTGGTGGCGACAAATCATCAGGACCGGGAACTGCGAATACGATAGGCAGCTCATATTCTCCGGCATCGTTATCCATGGCATACGGTGCCATGGTTGCATAATACATGGAGTATTCAAAGTCAGTGCCTGCTGACACATTCACTTCGTTGGTGTATTCACCGGAAGCAATATCATAACCAATCACATATAAGTCAGGTGCAGAGTGGTCAGAGAAGATTGTAGAATCCGACGCTGTGCGAGAGAAGAATACTTTTTCTCCATCTGGCGTTACACTGGCCTGCATACGGAAAGGAATTCCCACAGTACCAATGGTTGCACTTGGTAGTTGACTGAATCCAATCAGTTCGGCTGTCCAGTCGGTACCATCTGTTGTAGTCAGGTGCATGAAGGTGGTAAGACCTGTCCAGATAAAGAAGAGAGAATCAGGTGTGGTGTTAGTAGTAGACCTTCCCAGACACTCTGCGAAGAGATGTAAGGTTCCGTCTGCATCGACCACCGCATCGTGGCTGGTGAAATACGGTATGATCTCTCCATCCCAGGTTGGAATGGTCCAATCCTGAAAGGTTGTCAGTGTACCAAAGTCAAAGTCGGGAAGAATGCTCCATGTCGCCCCGCCATCTGTTGTCTTGTACAGGTAAGGCTTTGGTACCAGTGGTGAAGCACCGTCTGCACCGGCTAAGAAAGTGATATATCCGGTGGTTCCTGTTGGATCGAATTCCACGCTCCAACCTTGCCCGGCCATGTTTTCCACAACGCCATCTGCATTCACATATTCATAGAAATCAGGAGTGAGGTCAGTGGTGGCATAGTCGAATGTCATGGTACCTGCATTGTAGGTAATTTCATTGACATAGAAGTTTTCGTACGAAATAAATTCCTGCGTAGGATCACCTGTATTGTTGTAGGTGGTAGATAGTGACCACATGCTACCGGACTCATAGGAGTTAATGCTGTAAGGATGGAAGTCATAAGGTGCTCCGGGAGTCTGGTAGTACACCTCATCCACATTAGAGCCATCCAGATTTGCTGAAACGCGGAATGTATATCCCCAGGAAGCGGCACCTGAAAGTGGGTCAAGAGCGGGTCCATTTCCAACAATAAAAGCAGCAGAAGGATCTGTGTTGCCTGCCGGATTGTAAATGGCTGCACTCGGATATCGGTTACCTGTAACTGCTGAAGTTCCCGCATTGTATTCGGGAGTTAAAATGTAATTAGTGTTCCAGGTAGCACCACCATCGGTAGAAACATCGAAAGATAATCCACCAGAACCACCTGTAGTCCCATTGTTCTGGCGGTGGATAAATGAAACGCTATTAATGTCTGGATGATAGGAAACCTGGTTTTGTCCATCCAGCAAAATGGTATACAGATTATAGGCGGTACCAATAGGAATGAATTCAACAGCTCCTCTACCGGATCTTGTTTCCCATGCACTGGCCGGTAGGTTGGCACTGTTGTATTTATAGAATGCCGGCATTTCAAGATCGATAACTTCCTGGTTGGGCTTTGGTGCTGGTGCTTGCGCATTCCCTGTCACCGGTGCCTGTGCAAACCCCATTGCCACAGTGCTGAAAGCAATGATAGTTGTAAATAATTTTTTCATTGAGATGGTATTTATTTGTTCGCTAATGATTCAAATATAATCAAGGATAGGCATAGTTAATGCCTTGTTCAAAGTAATTGACAAAAATCTGAAGCAAAAAAAAAGGAGTCGGTGAGACTCCTTGATGAAGATTATTAATGTGCATCTCCCACCTGGGAGAATGCAGCAGCATGACATCCTTAGTTGCTGGGGCTGTCCGGTGTTGTTGCCTTAGGAGCAGCTTTCTTAGCA
>DDYY01000072.1 GCA_002346225.1 Bacteroidetes bacterium UBA3022 | reverse complement strand
ACTACCGGTAATTTCGATGATGACCTCGGTAAGATTCAATCCGCCGACTGGATTATTGAAGTGGTTATTGAACAACTCGACATCAAGCGTTCTCTCATGGAAAAAGTAGAAAGCTTCCGCCGTCCGGGAACACTTATCACTTCCAACACATCCGGTATTCCCATTCATGAAATCGCTGCCGGCAGGAGCGAAGATTTCCGCCGTCATTTTTGCGGCACCCACTTTTTCAATCCGCCGCGCTACCTGCGCTTACTGGAAATTATTCCCACACCCGATACGGACAGCAGCGTTACCGACTTTCTCATGGATTATGGCGACAGGTTCCTGGGCAAACAAACGGTGCTTTGCAAAGACACGCCTGCGTTTATTGCGAACAGAATAGGTGTCTTCAGCATCATGAGTGTCCTGAAAGTGATGGAAGAGCTGGAAATGAATATTGATGAAGTAGATGCACTCACCGGTCCTGTTTCCGGTCGGCCGAAATCAGCTACTTTCCGCACGACAGATGTGGTAGGACTCGATACCATGGTGAAGGTGGCATCCAACACTTATGCTGCTTGCACAACAGATGAAGCGCGCGATATATTCAAAATTCCCGACTATGTTCAACAGATGATGGACCGCAAATGGCTGGGCGATAAAACGGGTCAGGGTTTCTTTAAAAAGGAAAAGGATGCTGCCGGCAACCGGACTATTCTCAGTCTGAACCTGCAGACTATGGAATACCAGCCACAAACTAAACCTCAATTTGCAACCATAGGCGCTGCCAGGCAAGTAGATGATTTGAAAGAGCGGTTAAAGGTGTTGCACGCAGGTAAGGATAAGGCGGGTGATTTTTACCGTGCCATTACCTATAGGGTAAATCAATATGTATCCAATCGTATTCCCGAAATTGCCGATGAATTGTACCGCATTGATGATGCCATGCGGGCGGGTTTTGGCTGGGAGCTCGGTCCCTTCGAAGCCTGGGATGCACTGGGTGTTCAGGCAACCGTTGCAGCCATGGAAGCTGCCGGTCATGCGCCTGCTGCCTGGGTAAAGACCATGCTTAACAACGGATGCGAAAGTTTCTATACCATAGAAGACGGCATCAGAAAATATTATGATATAACCGCAGGAAAATACCTGCCTGTTCCCGGAGGAGAAGCCTTTATTATCCTCGACAATTACCACAGTGCTAAGCCGGTGTTTCAGAATGCCGGTGCCACTTTGCACGATATCGGCGATGGTATCCTGAACCTGGAATTCCATACCAAGATGAATGTAATCGGTGCGGAAATCCTGCAGGCGGTGAATAGTTCTATCGAGATTGCCGAAAAGGATTTCAGGGGTTTGGTAATCGGTAACGATGCTGCCAATTTCAGTGCCGGTGCCAATATTGCCATGATGCTGATGCTGGCGGTGGAGCAGGAGTTCGATGAGTTGGATATGGCCATCCGTATGTTCCAGCAGTCAGTTGCCAGAGTGCGTTTTTCTTCCATCCCGGTAGCCGTTGCGCCGCATGGTTTAACCCTGGGTGGTGGCTGCGAGATGACCATGCATGCCGATGTGGCGGTGGCCGCTGCAGAAACATATATCGGTCTGGTAGAAGTGGGCGCTGGCTTATTGCCGGCCGGTGGAGGAACCAAGGAACTGGCATTGCGCGCCAGCGACAAATACTTTAAAGGTGATATTGAATTGCCCACCTTGCAGGAGATGTCGCTCAACATTGCCATGGCGAAGGTTGCTACCTCCGCGAGAGAAGCATTTGAACTTGGTCTGTTGCGCGAGGGAATAGATAAAGAGGTCATCAACGGAAGCAGATTGATTGCGACCGCGAAGGCGGCAGTATTGCAGCTGGCAGAGGAAGGGTATACCCAACCTAAAGAGCGCAAGGATATTAAAGTTCTGGGACGTACTGCCCTCGGTTCTTTCTATACCGGTATCGCTTCCATGCGCATGGCAGGTTATATCAGTGAATACGATGAACTGGTAGCCAAGAAAGTAGCCTATGTAATCAGCGGAGGTGACTTGTCCTCCCCAACAGAGGTCAGCGAGCAATACCTCCTTGATCTGGAGCGGGAAGGATTTCTATCCCTGCTGGGCGAGCGCAAAACACTCGAGCGTATGCAGCACATTTTGAAAACAGGAAAGCCATTAAGAAATTAATATAAAAAATTATCATGCAAGAAGCATATATCGTAGCAGGATTAAGAACACCGGTTGGAAAAGCTCCGAGAGGATCATTGCGTTTTGTACGACCCGATGATCTGGCAGTGGACTTGCTGGGTCAGTTGATGGCGACCCTGCCGCAACTCGATCCATCGAGAGTGGAGGATTTGATTGTCGGTAATGCAGTACCCGAAGCAGAGCAGGGTTTACAAATCGGAAGAATGATTTCCGTGCGTGCATTTCCGGTGACTACTGCAGGTGTGACGGTCAACCGTTATTGTGCCAGCGGGGTGGAAACCATTGCCATCGCTACTGCTAAAATCCGGTCGGGAATGGCCGATTGTATCATTGCAGGTGGTGTAGAATCGATGAGCCTGGTACCTACCGTAGGGTGGCGTACAGTGCTGAACTACGAAACAGCAAAAACACATCCCGATTATTATATAGGCATGGGATTGACTGCCGAGAATGTGGCAAAGGAATTCAAAGTATCACGTGAGGATGCCGATGAGTTTGCTTTTCATTCCCATCAAAAAGCCATCAATGCCATCGACCAGGGGTATTTCAGCAGTGGTATTGCTCCGGTAGAAGTAAGAGAGGTGTATGTGAATGAGCAGGGTAAACGCGCAGAGCGTTCCTATACCGTTGACACCGACGACGGCCCCCGCAGGGATACCAACAGGGAAGCCCTGGCGAAACTCAAGCCGGTATTTGCTGCCAGAGGTGTTGTAACCGCAGGTAATGCTTCTCAGACCTCCGATGGCGCTGCGTTTGTAGTAGTGATGAGTGAAAGGATGGTGAAGGAATTGAATCTGCAACCTATTGCCCGCATGGTGAGCTGTGCTTCTGTGGGAGTTGAACCGCGCATCATGGGCATCGGTCCTGTAGCGGCGATTCCGAAAGCATTACAACAGGCAGGTTTGACATTGAATGATATCGACCTGATAGAATTGAACGAAGCCTTCGCTTGTCAGGCACTGGCAGTCATTCGTGAGGCAGGTCTGGATCCGGAGAAAGTCAACATCAATGGCGGCGGTGTAGCTTTAGGTCATCCACTGGGATGTACCGGCACCAAACTCACCGTACAGATCATGAATGACCTGAAGCGCCTGGATAAGAAATACGGTATGGTGACCGCCTGCGTGGGCGGCGGACAGGGAATAGCGGGAGTGTATGAGAGGATTTAAGTTGGTTGCAGGTTGTAGGTGGTAGGTTATAGGTTGTATGCAGTCGGTCGATAGTAAGTTACATTGTTTATATAAAGCGCTTAACCCTCAATTATAAGTTATGCAAAACTTTAAAGAACTCCATATATGGCAGGAAAGTATGGAATTGGTAAAGGAAATTTACATCATAACATCTGCCTATCCTGAAGCTGAAAAGTTTGGACTGGTTCAACAGATGCGAAGAGCTGCAGTCAGCATACCTTCCAATATAGCAGAAGGTGCCGGGCGAAATAGTCTGCTGGAATTTAAGCGTTTTCTTACCATCTCCATTTCTTCGTCCAACGAATTAGAGACGCAATTAGGCATATCTGAAATGATGGATTTCATAGAGGAGGACGTCAGTAAAGAGCTGCAACATAAGATTAACATCCTGAGAAAAAGAGTATACAGTTTCATTAAGGCTATAGATCATTCTACAAATACCATTAGCAAAACATAAGACTTAAAACCTACAACTTAAAACAAATAACTAGCAACAAATAACTAAACAAAATATGAACAATACCAAAGGAGGGGCTTTCCTCATTAGTCAAACCAAACCCGAAGATGTTTTTATTCCGGAGGAATTGAACGAAGAGCAATTGATGATCCGGCAGATGGCGCTGGAGTTCGTCGATAACGAGGTGTTCACCCGGCTGGATGCAATTGACGCACAGGAAGAAGGCCTGGTGCCGCGACTGCTGGAGCAGGCTGGGGAACTGGGACTTTTGGGGGTGTCTATTCCTGAAGCATACGGCGGATTTGCCAAGGATTTTAATACCGGAACGGTGGTAACGGAAATCATCGGTGCGGCGCATTCCTATTCGGTAGCGTACTCGGCACACACAGGCATCGGTACCCTGCCCATTTTGTATTTTGGTACGGAAGCGCAAAAGGAGAAATACCTGCCCGGGCTGGCATCCGGACAACTGAAAGCTTCCTACTGTCTGACAGAGCCGGGAAGCGGATCTGATGCACTGGCTGCGAAAACAAAGGCGGTATTAAACGCTGAAGGAACCCATTACATCATCGACGGACAGAAGATGTGGATTACCAATGCAGGTTTTGCAGATGTGTTTATTGTGTTTGCCAAGATTGACGGTAAAGACTTCACCGCTTTCATTATTGACCGCAACACACCCGGACTTTCCATTGGTGCAGAAGAACATAAAATGGGTATCAAAGGTTCTTCTACCTGCCAGGTATTTTTTGAACAATGTGCAGTTCCTAAAGAGAATATCCTGGGTGAAATAGGGAAAGGACACATTATAGCATTCAATATATTAAATATTGGCCGCTATAAACTCAGTGCTGCAGCAATGGGTGGATGTAAGCGCAGTCTGGACAATGCCATCCGCTATGCGAATGAAAGGCAGCAGTTCGGAAAAGCCATCAGTTCATTCGGTGCCATCCAGTACAAGCTATCGGAAATGGCCATCCGCACTTTTGCACTGGAATCTGCCAACTGGCGGGTGAGCAACTATATAGATGTAACCAAAAAGTCTATGATAGATGCCGGCAAGACGAATGCTGAAGCCAGTCTGGGTGCTGCGGAGGAATTTGCCATTGAATGCGCTATGTTGAAGGTTGCGGGTTCAGAAGCACTGGACTACGTAGTAGATGAGGGCGTGCAGATATATGGCGGGTATGGATTCAGTGAAGAGTATCCACTGGCAAGAGCTTACCGCGATGCGCGCATTAACAGGATATTTGAGGGCACCAATGAAATCAACCGACTGCTTACGGTGGATATGATGCTGAAACGCGCCATGAAAGGGCAGCTGGATATGATGACCCCTGCCATGGCTGTGCAGAAAGAGCTGATGGGCATACCTGAATTGGGAGATGGAAGTACGGAACCATATGCTGCCGAGCTGAAAGCCATCGCTAACATGAAAAAGGTTGTATTAATGGTTGCGGGTGCGGCAGTCCAGAAACTGATGATGCAGCTGAAGGATGAACAGGAAATCCTCATGGCCGTAGCCGATATGACCATTGATTTATTCATGGCAGAGTCGGCATTGCTGCGTGTTATGAAGCTCGATGCTTTAGGCAAAAAATCGGATGATGGAGTGCAGGATGCCATGTTACAGGTGTTGTTCACCGATGCGATGGATAGGGTCAATAAATCGGGGAAAACCGCTATTATGAGTTTTGCAACCGGCGATGAACAGCGAATGATGTTGCTGGGATTGAAGCGATTCACCAAGTATGCGCCAGTCAATACCACTGCTGCCCGTCGCACCATTGCGGCTCAGTTGATTGCCGGTAACAAATATGCTTTATAGATAAGTGTTTGTTGCTACTGATAGTAGCCCGAAAAATATTCCATTCATAGTTGACCGTTGATACCGACGGTCGCTATGAATTTTGCAATGCCTGTATTGTCAATCCATTTTTCTATTTCTGTACCGTTCCGGTATAGCAGAATGAGCTTTTTAGCTGCACTTTCCAGCATGTGGTGACAATGTATTATTTCATTGATGCCGGATAAGTCTATTTCACTTATTTGTAATGTATTAATATATATCTCCGTAAACTCGCTTTCCAGGTATTTTTCTACTTCTGCTCTGAGCAGGCTTGAATCGGGATTATTAAATGCACCGGATATCGAAATATTGAATAGAACAGCTGTTTGATGGGGGAGATGGAATGTCCCGCTATTGATTACCATAGTTTACCAAAGTTAATCAGAATAAAGTGTATACGCTTATAATAGCTTTTTCTTTGTAAAGAGGTGTTGCAATTTGTTATTAATAGTTATTGGTTGTTTGTTAATGGCTATTAGTTGCAGGTTTTAGGTTGTAAGTTATAGGTAAAGTGTATTGGCCAATCTCGATAACCATTGGGACAACAAGCCAACAGCCAATGGCTAACTGCTAAATCGCGTCAAGGTCAACGTCAATGTGAAAGTGAGAAGGGAGAAGTGAGATGTGAGTTGGGGGTATGTTTTGGGTTGTAGGTAATAGGTAAAGTGTATTGGCTAACTCTGATCGATTTCAAGGTAAAGCCAATGAAATGCGTGAGGGATGGTAGTCCCGTAAAACAACTGCTAGCTTGTTGAACATCGCTGCATTTGTAGCACGGGATTGGCATAAGCCGACAAAATGCCCACAGCGAGGAACGGGGGAGAGCTACAGCGCACAGCCTGCCCGCCTATGGTGGGCCCAGTGCCCATGTAGCAACATTATCTTTACAATAAGCAAAGTAAGGCACACGCCCCTAATAAACCCACAACATACAACCTACAACTTATAACTTATAACTTAAGACCTACAACTATCCCCTTACTTTTCCGAGGTACTCGCGCACACCGCTAAAGCTCACGGTTTTGTCGGCGAAGTATTGCAGGGCTTGTTCCTCTTCTTTTTCGGTAGCGTTGAAGTGATTAAGAATATTGGTGAGGTGCATTTTCATATGCCCCTTCTGGATACCGGAAGTAACCAGTGCTTTGACTGCGGCAAAGTTTTGTGCCAGCCCCACACAGGCCATGATCTTCATGAGTTCCCTGGCGGAAGGGTTGCCCAGCATCTCCAACGAGCGCTTGCTCAGCGGGTGCAGACGGGTGAGTCCGCCTACAGTACCTACGGCCAGTGGAATTTCTATTTCAAAGCGGAACATACCTTTCTTAACCGAAGCTTTTGTCAGGCTGCTGTAAACACCATTGCGTGCAGCATATGCATGTCCGCAGGCTTCAATAGCGCGGAAGTCGTTGCCGGTAGCCAGCACCACTGCGTCAATGCCATTGAAGATTCCTTTATTGTGTGTTGTGGCGCGGTAAGGATCCACATTGGCAATCTTTACAGCTGTGTTGAACCGACGGGCGAATTTAGCGGCATCCAGACCGCTGTCGTCAAATGCTCCAAGGTCGGCTACGGGGCATTCCACCCAGGCACGCACCAGCGATTCGGGGGTGTAATTGCTGAGGATACTCATAACAATTTCCACCTGACGCTCCCTGCCACTGAATCCTTTGTACACGGCGATTTCCGATTCCAGGATGTGGGCAAATGCCTCGAGCACGCTGTTGATAAAATTGGCGCCCATGGCATCGCAGGTCTCAAACGTTCCTTTCAGCTGGTAGTAGTCGGCTTCCAGATGGGTACAATCTACCAGTTCAATATCGAGCAACCCACCGCCACGCGATTGCATGTTGGCAGTCATTTCTTCCACTCCTTCTATCAGGGTGGCTTTCACCTGCCCAAAAAAGTCGAATAGCTTTTCACTGTCGCCCGACCAGATGAAATGCACGTGTCCCACTTTTTTAGTGCTCACCACTTCTGCATGGAAGCCGCCGCGCTCGCTCCAGAATTTGGCTCCGGATGCAGCCGCTGCCACTACGGAACTTTCTTCGATCACCATAGGCACCACATAAGTGCGTCCGTTGATGACAAAGTTGGGCGCTACACCATAAGGCATATAAAAATTGGTGAGGGTGTTCTCGCTGATGCCGTCAAACAAGCGCTGTGTTTCTGCGCTGGTATGCATGAAGCTGGAAAACTCCCTTGCTATATCCAAAGGATTGCTGGTCAGGAAATGCTTGGCAAGCCAGGCAATTTTGTCCGTTCTTGATAGTTTCGAAAACCCTTTTATAGTCGACATTCCTACTTGTTGCTAAGTGAAGGTATATGCAAAGTTACTTTACTTTTAAAAAAGCCTGTGCCAGCGACCATCCACGTGCCTGTCCCTCGACATAGGCACGCAGCTCGCTGTATTCGCCGCGGGCATGTGCCAGGAACCCCGAACCCTGCGCATACACTGCATTAGTCTGTATCCGGTTGACCCAGTAATACCCGTCCAGAAAATTGCGCATTCCACCGCTGATAATCACTTCGCGACACTGAATACGTTCCTTTTCCTGTAAAAGTATGTCGTTAACAAACTGCGTCATTTCGCCTGCGGTATGACCGATTTGGGCCACTGCGTCAAAGAGTTGCTGCTCGCTTTTGTTCGCCCTCAGCAATTCCAGCCGGGCGAAATTGGTACCCCCCAGGGCGCCGAAGTCCAGCGCGGCAATTGGCAGTTGCAGCAGTGCTTTGATGCTTTCGGGCCCCATGCCTTGCCCTACCTCTTTCACGATTACCGGGAAATCTACTGCTTCCAGCAATGCTTGAATCGTAGCCAGAGGTGCCTGTTGAAAGCGGTCGCCTTCGGGCTGCAGCCATTCCTGCAAGGGATTCACATGCACAATGAGACCGTCGGCAGCCAGTTTGCCCACCATATCGATGATGCGGGAAGCCTCTCCTTTTGCCAGCAATTCTTCCACCTGAGCCACACCCAGATTGGCGTAGAACGGCAGATCGGGACCGATGATGGGACGCAGGTTAAAATCTTCAAAGTAGGTATCGCTGTACAACAGATTGCGGCAGGAGCCCAGACCCATCCCCATGCCAAATTCCGCACAGGCACGTGCCAGGTTCTTATTGATAACGCCTGCCAGTTCGGTACCCCCCGTCATACTGCTTACCCACAGGGGCAATCCCATTTTTTTACCCAAAAAGGTAACAGGATGTGCTGTGGTTACAGGGTGGGCAGACAGCAGCGGCTCGTAATAGAAACGCGTATCACTTTGTGCAGCATGCACCACGCTTTCGAAAGCCAGCTCTATGTGGTCTTGTTTGCGCGATGCTGATGTAGGGTCTTGTGACAAAGTTGTCGGTTCTGGTTGGCTCAAAATTATCCCTTTTTGTGGAAGTATAAGCATAACAATGAGCGGCTCAGGAAGTTCAGGGGGGAGTCGGTTATAGGTTGTAGGTTTTAAGTATTAGGTAATAGGTTGTAAGTTATAGGTTGTAGGTATGTATTTGCTTCAAATAGGTGCACGGTTTAGTTGTAAGCTAGATCAGGTGGAACGCAGCGACCGCCGCGT
>DDYY01000061.1:11670-11913 GCA_002346225.1 Bacteroidetes bacterium UBA3022 | reverse complement strand
ACAAGAGAATTGATACCCCGCCGGATGAGGTTACGCGCAAATTCCAGCAAATTACGGGCATAGAGGAGCGACGTTATGCAGCACCGGAGCTAAATGCATCGGAAATCGGTGCCATTGCCGCGCGCATAGCAATTGAGGACAGTGGTGTTGACCCAGAAACGCTGGACCAGATCATAGTAGCCCACAATTTTGGCAATGTGATGAAGCATACCAATCAGACCGACATTCTTCCTGCTCTTGCCA
>DDYY01000061.1:0-11359 GCA_002346225.1 Bacteroidetes bacterium UBA3022 | reverse complement strand
GCTCCTGCTTGTACGGACATTCTTCCTGCTCTTGCCAGCAGGATAAAACACGAACTGGGTATTAAAAATCCGAATTGTGTAGCCTATGATCTCTTATTTGGCTGTCCGGGATGGGTGCAGGGCGTCATACAAGCCGAAGCCTATTTCAAATCAGGAATGGCATCGAAGGCGCTGGTAATCGGCACTGAAACCTTATCGCGGGTTTTGGATTCTTACGACCGCGACAGCATGATTTTCAGTGATGGTGCCGGTGCCTCCGTATTGGAATACAGAGAAGGTGCAGCGGGCATTCTGGGTTATTCCGTTCAATCGCATTGTATGGATGAAGCCTATTATTTATACATGGGCAAATCCAATTTCCCCCACAGCGACCCACGGGTACGATATATAAAAATGCTAGGGCGTAAGGTGTATGAGTACGCTATGAAGCACGTTCCCGCTGCTATGAAAGATTGTCTGGATAAGAGCGGCATTTCCATTGATGAAGTGAAGAAAGTGTTCATCCATCAGGCCAATGAAAAGATGGATGAGGGCATCATTAAAGCATTTTATAAGCTCTACGACCGCAAAGATATTCCGGAGTTTATCATGCCCATGAGCATCCATAAGTTGGGCAACAGCAGTGTGGCAACGGTGCCAACGCTCATAGACATGGTGCAGCGCGGTGAGTTGGATGGCCATTCCATTCAGGCAGGTGATGTTGTCATTTTTGCATCCGTAGGTGCAGGTATGAACATCAATGCTATTTGTTATCGGTTTTGACATAGTTTAAAGTAATATGGTCTTCGTTTAAGTAATGGACCGGGGTTTTCCAAACAAAATTGGAAAAGCGCCGTCTGATATGGTGCCTAAATGCAGAGGACATGATATGGGTGCCTAAAACTTCTAACATATAAGCTTACTGCGAAATAAGAATAGGCACGAGAATTCTCCTTGCCCCCCGTCCGGGGGGACTTCTTCTTACGAAGATGGACTGGTTTAGGCGATAGGTTGAAAGGGATGGGTTTTAAAACATGAACATCCAAAGTGAGACAGTATGGAACATCAAATCACCCCCCTTCCCCCCAGTCCGGGGGGACTCTTCCCAACAACCATTGGTTTTAACTTAATTTGTTTTGGGTTGGTTTAGGAGGCTTGGTTGAAGGGGATAGGTGCTGGAACAAGCGTATCCAATGTGAGTAAGAGTGGAACATCAAATCACCCCCCTTTGCCCCCCGTCCGGGGGGACTTCTTCTTACGAAGATTGGTATTAACTGAATGTGTTTAAGACTTGTTTAGGCGATAGGTTGAAAGGGATGGGTTTTAAAACATGAACATCCAATATGAGAATGTATGGAACATCCAATCACCCCCCTTGCCCCCCCGTCCGGGGGGACATCACCCCGTCATTGCTGGGAATAAAACGAATGTGTTTGGGGCTGGGTAAGGAGGTTTGTTGGAGAGAATAGCATGGGTACATGGTTATATCTTTTACTTCATTCTACTAACAACTTGTTCGTTACCTTAGCCCTATGAGAAATGTGATTTTCTTTTTTCTGCTCGCTGTTTCAGGTAGCATGCTGGCACAATCCAGATTGGAGTCTGTTATACCGGCACCCACCCAAATAACTTTACAAGCAGGTTCATTTACTTTTACTCCTACTACCCTGCTGCTCGCACATGATTTTGAGGCGTTTAAAGATGCCATCGCCTTCCGTGATATGTGTCTGCAATGGAAAGGACTGCCTTTGAAAACAGCGATTAAGCCTATTGGGAAAGGCCCTTTTATTGAAGTACACTACGATAGCACTTCCACCATTCCGCCGGGTGGTTATACTATGGTTATAGAACCTGAAAAAATTATCATTACCGCGTCTGGTGATGGTGGTATTTTTTATGGCCTGATGACATTACTTCAGGGTATGGAAGGCGATAAAAACAGCGGTTTCACGATTGCATGCGCCACTGTGGAAGATGCGCCGCAGTTCTCCTGGAGAGGTATGCACCTCGATGTAAGCCGCCACTTTTTTGATGTAGCTGACATCAAATCCTATCTCGATTATATGGCCCTTTTTAAAATGAATTCTTTCCACTGGCACCTTACCGACGATCAGGGCTGGCGGGCAGCTATTCAGCAATATCCCTTACTTACAGAAGTAGGAGGCTGGCGCAATGGCACTATGGTAGGACATTACAACGATCAGCAATGGGATACCATTCGCTATGGTGGCTACTACACCCAAAAAGAAATGCAGGAGGTAGTGGAATACGCTACCGAAAGACATATAAATGTGGTGCCTGAAATAGAAATGCCCGGACACGCTATGGCAGCCATTGCGGCTTATCCTTCATTGGCATGCACCGAAGGACCATTTGAAGTGGGACAATCATGGGGTGTATATGAAGATGTTTTTTGCCCTTCGGAAACCACATTCGCATTTCTGGAAAATGTATTGACAGAAATAATGTCCATATTCCCCTCTCCTGTTATCCATATAGGCGGTGATGAGGTTCCCAAAACCAGATGGAAGGCTTGCAGCCACTGCCAGCAATTGATGCGGAAAGAAGGCCTTGCCAATGAAGAAGAACTTCAAAGTTATTTCATACAACGTATTGAAAAATTTGTCAATCAAAATGGAAGGGTAATCATTGGCTGGGATGAGATACTGGAAGGAGGCCTGGCCCCTAATGCGATGGTTATGAGCTGGCGGGGAACAAATGGAGGTATTGCAGCAGCACAAGCCGGACATCAGGTGGTGATGAGCCCCAACAACGATTGCTATTTCGATCACTACCAGGGGCCACCCGAAAGTGAACCACTTGCTATTGGAGGGATGACCACACTGGAAGAAGTGTACGCCTATGAACCCATTCCCACTGCATTAGCCGAAACACAACGAAAATACATACTGGGTGCACAGGGAAACGTCTGGACAGAATATATCCCCAACTTCGAACAAGTGGAGTACATGGCCCTGCCCCGTATGATAGCCCTGGCAGAGGTTGTATGGACAGGAGAACAAAGGGGCGCATTCACTGACTTTCGCGAAAGGCTTGGCGTCCAGCTGGAACTACTCGATGCCGCTTACGTGAACTATTCGCGCTCCTGGAAAATGCAGTAATATCAGCGCAATAAGGAGATAGTCCCCGAGACGCGTTTATTCCCAATGGGGTCAGCGTATTCCATTATATAAATGTAGCTGCCCACTTCTGCATCTGCTCCCAGAAAGGTGCCATCCCAGCGGGAATTGACTTGTTCGGTATAAAAAACCTGCTCGCCCCAGCGATTGTAAATGGCAAGGGAAATAAAGGAACTGCAAACAGCACAGGTGGGTCCATAGGTATCGTTGCTACCGTCTCCATTCGGTGAAAAGGCATTCGGCAGATAGATTTCAAATAATCCTTCATCACAATCATCTAAATAAACGGTGACAAAATCGTGCTCATACACATCGCAATCCTTTTCATATGTTAAAGTATAAACACCTTCATTATTTACTGTAATCTCCTGTCCTGTCCAGCCATTGCTCCAGCTGTAGGAATCGAATCCATCCGGCCCTGTCAAAACAGCCGGGCCGAAATAAGGGCAATACTGCACTGTATCCAGAAGCATTGCTTCAGGAATGGCATCCACCACTGATACAGTAAATGTATCGATATATAGCACACAATCGAGGCCACCTGTTAGGACATAGGTACCCGCTTCATCGATGGCAATACTGCTGCTCGTTTCGCCATTGCTCCAGTTATAAGTAGTATAGGGCAATGGTGCGGATAAAGTCAGGGGCAAATCGTAGTAGCAGATTTCCTGGTTGGATAAAGAGGTTTCTTCTGCAACTGTTTCGACGCTTACTGTAAAGGTATCGGTAATAGTTCCGCAGGGAAAAACCGATTCAAGGTACCAGACACCATCGGAAGAGACTTCCAGCGTTGGAGTGGTTTCCCCTGTACTCCAGAGGTAAGCATCTGCCCCTTCCAGGCCCGCCAAAACAACGGTCTCACCCACGCATATGCTAGTATCGGTGGCTAAAACATAATCATCTATATCCACTAATAACACGTCATCTATGGCTACATAAACCAGTGGACTACCGCCATACCCTAAAAAGTCGATAACACCGGTCTCTGCATCATTGTAAAAATTACCGATAGTAATCCATTGCTCACCACCCATTGCCGGGTAGATGCCGGACACTTTGGTCCAGTTGAGTGTATCGGTGATATAAGATCCGGAGGGGTTTTCTATCTGAGGCGTATAAGCGGTTAAGGCCCCTATGAAAAATGGATCCAGCGGCCCGATGCGACTTTCAGAAAAATGCACTCCCACCTTGTCGGTTGCATGCGCACCGTACCCGAAAGAGTTGGTTTCATTGGGCGCCACATACATCTCGAAATAATAGCACCTGCCTGCTTCAAGTGGTGCTATCAACTCTACCGTAACATATTCGCGGTATTCAGAACCAACACTCTTTAGATAGATTCCCAAATACCCATCGCCGCTATGCGCTTGCTGGTAGGAAAAAAAATATCCACTGGGAACTGTCATTCCACTTGCAATGGTGGCGCAAGGATGGTAATAATCGGAGGACGACACGGTCGCTTCCAACCAATTTAAAACGGTAGTTTCCAGATAATAATCCAGACCGTACAGTCCCGCGGGACAAGCATCATACAATTCAATATCGCCATTCGGCACGAGGTTGACTTGTGCATGTATGCTAACAGGTAGAAGAATAAACATTGATGTAAGCAATGCAAGGGATACTGATGATGGCGTTGACATTAACTTTAACAATGACTTTGACTTTGACAATGCGCTTGGGGAGCCGGCCGAAGTTATTTTGTGAATTAACATATAAATCAAAGTCATTGTCATATTTATGCTTACCTGATTAGGATAAAACTTCCTTTCTCCATGGACGGGGTATCGCTTCCATTTTCAAAAGTAAGCAAGTACACATAAGCACCCGCCTCTGCGTCCTTTTCATTAAATATTCCATCCCACCCAATAGTAGGGTCATTTGTTTCAAATACCAATTCGCCCCAACGGTTGTATAGATAAAGCCCGGTGAATCCATCACAGGGATTGCAAATCACAGAGAATAAATCATTGATGCCATCATTATTCGGACTAAATGCATTCGGCAAGGACATCACTTCACAAGTTGTTACGATGGTGCTGTCGGTGAGTGTTCGGCAGTAGGTGGTCACTTCCACTGTATAAACGCCGGCCTCAGTCACCTCAATTGCTGCGCTGCCGGCGCCGATATTCCATTGGTAGGATGGGAATCCGTTAGTTGCATTCAATACTATAACCGGACTACCAAAAGGACAGACCTGTGCCTGTTCCGGAAGGTTTAACTCCAGTTCCAGATAAGGGTCGGTAATTACCGTGTAAGTATGGCTGTATGCATCGCAGCTATTCGAATAGTCTACTGTAAAGAAGCCAGTTCCACCCACTGTAATAGCAGGTGTGTTTTCACCAGTACTCCACAGATAATTTTCAAAAAACGGAGGTGCAAAAATATCCGCAGTTCCGAAGGCCTCGCAGATCAATACCGTGTCGGGTAATGTTTCATTGGGCACCTGTTCAATGGATACAATGATAAATGTGTCAACAAAACTGGCACAGCCGCCAAAAGCTGATAGCACGTAGGTGCCGGGTTCTTCTGCCTCAATCGAAGCGGTTGTTGCACCGGTACTCCAGTTGAAAACATCATAAAGGTCACTTCCCTCCAGGGTAAAGGGAAAGGCATTGTAGCACACTTCGATGGTGCTGGAGCTCAATGTCACATCATCAATGCTAAATACCACTTCGGCTGTATCAAAAAAGCTTCCGCAGGGGAATTGCATTTCTACAATATAGGTTCCTGTTTCGAAAACTTCCAGTGTGGCGGATGTATCACCCGTATTCCAGATGTACAAGTCCGCACCCTCAGGTGGAGTAAGCGTAAGTATATCTCCTGCACACAAAATGGTATCCGGTAAAATATCTATGGCTTCCAGGGAAATGATACTCACATCATCTAAACCATAGTAAGCCAAACCCTCACCCATTCCTCCCCCTTCTGTTTCTGTGTCGGCGTCTGACTTGAAGTTACCGATGGTAATCCAGTCCTCGCCACCCTCCGCCACATAGATGCCTGAAATTTTCATCCAGTTCAGGGTATCAGATAAGAAAAATCCATCCGGCGATACTATTTGGGGAATCACATCCAGCGGACTATAGTCGAACGGATCAGCAACTGTTATCCTTCCATTAGAGATATACATGCCTATTTCGTCGATAGCAAAAGGATCTCCGAAAAAATCTGCCTGTTCGGCAGGTGCCACCCAGAATTCTACATAATAGCAAGTTCCGGGTTCCATCGGTTCTGTCAATTCCACCTGTAAATATTCCCTGTATAGAAATAAATTGAGATACGCATAGAAACCTCCGTATGCTGCTCCTGAACGGGCAAATTGATAGGTGAAAAAATAATTCTCGGGAATGCTTACTTCGCTGAAACCCGATGCACATTCATGAAAATAATCGGAGGTAGCTTCGGACGGTCTCAACCAGTTATCTACCCAGGTAAAGGTTGATGCTTCAATGCATGAAAAACCAATGGGACACGCGCTGAAACTTTCGAAATCACCATTGGGAACCAGGTCTGTCTGCGCTTGCAAGCCGGCGCAACTTCCAATAATCCACCCGAATAATAAAAGTCTGTGTGCATACATGGAAGTATAATATTACAATAAACTACTAATTTAAGCGCTGTTCAAAAGCCTTAAACGCTCTATTTTTAGTGCGAATAAATAATATTTGATTCAATATGACATCCAGAAGACATTTTATCAAGACCTCACTCACCGCAGCTACGGGCATGAGCTTGGCTCCATTGATAGCTCAGGCGCCTGCTTCCTCCGCCGGACCGATTGTTTTGTCCACCTGGAATTTCGGACTGGAGACCAACAAAAGTGCCTGGGAAATTCTCAGTGTTGGCGGCACTGCATTAGATGCGGTAGAAGCCGGTGCACGCAAGGCAGAAGATGATCTTCATTCTACTTCCGTAGGGTTAGCAGGCTGGCCCGACCGTGAAGGGAAAACTACGCTGGATGCATGCATCATGGACCACGACTACAACTGTGGGTCTGTGTGTTTTTTGGAGCAAATCAAAAACCCAGTATCTGTCGCCCGGAAACTGATGGAAACCACACCACATGTTATGCTGGCCGGTAGTGGTGCCCAGCAATGGGCATTCGAAAACGGATTTGAACGCGATACTTATGTCAATCCGGAGGCCACCAAAGCTTACCAGGAGTGGCTGGTACATTCAGAGTACCAACCCATCATTAATTTTGAAAATCATGATACGATTGGCATCATTGCCATGGATGCAGCAGGTAATTTAAGCGGTGCCTGCAGTACCAGCGGCATGGCATTCAAAATTCGGGGCCGCGTAGGCGATTCTCCCATTATTGGTGCCGGGTTGTATGTTGACAATGAGGTAGGTGCCTGTACTGCAACCGGTACGGGTGAAGAAGTGATACGCATAGCAGGTTCTCATCTTGTGGTGGAGAAAATGCGGGAAGGGTACAGCCCTGTCGATGCCTGCAAGTATGCGGTACAAAGAATGATTCGGATACGAAAAGAAAAATCCAAAGAAATTCAGGTTGGCTTCATTGCTATCAACAAAGCAGGAGAATACGGTGGATATTGCATTCAGCCGGGATTCCAGTATGCAGTTTACAACCAGAACGGTAATGTATTGCTGGATTCATCATCGCATTACTGAGCAAGCAACTTCCTTACAAAAGCAGGACCTTCATATATAAATCCTGTATATACTTGTACCAGCTTGGCGCCTGCCTCCTGTTTAGCTGCCACGTCTTCTGAACGCATCACACCGCCCACTCCCATTATTTCAATGGATGCCGGTAAGCGTTGCCGCATGTAGCGCAGTACGTTGGTAGAGCGAGTCATCAAAGGACGTCCCGACAAGCCTCCTGCCCCAATAGCCTCCAAATCATTAGCTGCTGTTTTCAGTTGTTTTCTGTCCAGGGTGGTATTGCTGACTATCAGTCCTGATAAACCGGCAGCAATAGCCACTTCGGCGACGTCATCCAACTCGCGGGGAGAAAGATCCGGGGCGATTTTCAGCAGCAAAGGCTTGGGTTCAGCTTTGGCTCGATTGATATCCTGCAATTTATTCAACAGTTGTAGCAGCGGTTCTTTTTCCTGCAACTCCCGAAGACCAGGTGTGTTGGGGGAGCTGACATTCACCACAAAGTAATCGACATGGTCGAATAATTTTTCGAAACATTGAACGTAATCCTGCCATGCAGTGGCGTTGGGTGTGGTCTTGTTCTTGCCGATATTGCCGCCAATTATCACACTCATTTGGGAACGCACTTGTTGCACGGAAGGATGACGCAGGTTTCTTACTGCAGCATCAACACCATCGTTATTGAAGCCCATGCGGTTGATCAGCGCTTTATCTTTGGGGAGCCGAAAAAGACGTGGTGCCGGATTTCCGGGTTGTGGTCGCGGCGTTACAGTACCAATTTCTATATGACCGAAGCCCAGATAGGCCATCGATGCAATGTAAGCCGCATTCTTATCGAATCCGGCTGCCAGTCCAATCGCATTGGGAAACGTAAGACCAAAAGCTTGCACTTTAGCCGCTTTTCGGGGACGGTACCAGAAGCGGCAGTGTGCTTTCCCTCCCGGAATTTTCAACATCAGCGATAGCAGGTTCAATGCCAGATAATGAGCGCGCTCGGCATGGAATAGAAAAAAGATGGGTCGAATTAACCAGGCATACATCGCTTACAAAGATGCACCATTCCTCCTAAAAATAAATGATGCCACGTGGTTAACAACTCCCGCAAACGGCCAATGCATTGCAGATTAACGTAAAGACGCCGCCAGATGAACCCTTCGGCGCCCCACCTTGTTGGGTCTTTGTAACTTTGCGAACAAAATCAACCTATTATGCCCCAGATTGGGATCAATATAAAAGAAGGAAGCATTCAGCAGGAAGAGGTCATCATCGGCATTGACCTGGGAACCACCAACAGCCTGGTGGCCATAGTGGACAGCACCACGGGAACACCAAAAGCATTGCAGGACGAACACCGACACAGCATTGTTCCTTCGCTCCTGCATTTCCGGAAAGACGGTACCGTAATAGTGGGTGAAGCTGCCAGACCTTTTCTTATCAGCGACCCGGAGCATACCATTTTCTCGGTGAAGCGATTGATGGGCAAGTCGTATAAGGATGTGGCCGGTGAGCAGCAACACATAGGTTACCGCATTATTGATGAAGACAAGGAAGGTCTGGTAAAGGTGCGCATCCACGACACCTACTACTCTCCTATTGAACTCTCTTCCCTGATACTCAAAGAATTAAAAACGCGTGCTGAACAATTCCTGCACCAAAAGGTAAGCAAGGCGGTTATCACTGTTCCTGCTTATTTCAATGACACCCAAAGGCAGGCCACGAGAGATGCCGGTAAGCTGGCAGGTCTGGATGTGTTGCGCATTGTAAATGAACCCACAGCAGCAAGTCTGGCTTACGGCTTAGGTCGCAAAGATGGCGATGCGCAAACCATTGCTGTGTATGATTTAGGTGGAGGCACCTTTGACATCTCGATTCTGCGTATTGAAGACGGTGTTTTTGAAGTGCTCTCCACTAACGGCGATACATATCTGGGTGGTGATGACTTCGACAGGGCCATCGTAGAGCACTGGATGGAACAATACCAGCTCGCTAATGCAGCCGATAAATCCTTGTTGCAGGAATTGCGACTCCTGGCTGAATCTGCCAAAAAGAAACTGAGCACAGCCGATACTTTTAGTGGTAAAATTGGCGATATCGAATTATCACTGAACAAAGAGACCTTCCAGCGGTGCATTGCACCATACATTGACAGAACCATCGCAGCCTGCCGACTGGCACTGAACGATGCAGGTCTGCGGGCAGAGGATATGGACGAGGTTGTTCTGGTGGGCGGTTCTACCCGCACCCCGGCAGTGCAGGCAGCCGTTACCGCCTTTTTTGGAAAGGATGCCCACCGCGAACTAGACCCCGATGAGGTAGTAGCGCTGGGAGCAGCTATTCAGGCAGATATTCTGGCGGGTAACCAGAAAGACATGCTCTTGCTGGACATCACACCCTTGTCGCTGGGCATTGAAACGATGGGTGGATTGATGGATGTAATCATTCCGCGCAACAGTAAAATCCCTACATCTGTTGGCAGACAATATACAACCTCTGTGGATGGTCAGTCGAATTTGAAAATCGCCGTCTATCAGGGCGAGCGCGACCTGGTGAGCGACAACCGCAAGCTGGCAGAGTTCCTGTTGAGTGGTATTCCGGGTATGCCTGCCGGTTTACCTAAAGTAGAAATCAGTTTTCTACTCAATGCAGATGGTATTTTGAAAGTACGTGCCAAAGAACTGCGCAGTGGCGTGGAGCAAAGCATTGACGTACAACCGCAGTATGGCCTAACGGAAGAGGAGATGTCTAAGATGCTCCTGGATTCTATCCAACATGCCAAGGAAGACATGTCGGTGCGTGCCATAGTGGAAGCCCGTGTGGAAGCCCAGAATATTATGGATGCGGCGGAACGCTTTCTAAAGAAGAATGCTGAGATGCTGAATGCGGAGGAGGTAGCAGGAACCAAAGAGCGGATTGCCGCCTTACAGGAGTTGTTGGAAAATGCCGACAAGGATACTATTCACGCAGGCATAGAAAAACTAAACGACTTCACCCGGCCCTTTGCCGAACGGGTAATGGACAAGGCCATTCAAGCAGCCATGAAAGGCAAGGTTATTTGATTTAAGCTTCTTCAGCAACAGGCACCAGAAAGGTACCTAAATGGATACTAGCACCGTCCTTGCTATTGAAATGGCCGTCCTGTAGCACATCCACGTCATTGGCAACAGGTGTGCGAAAAATCTCCTTACCTTCTTCCAAAACGGAAAGGTAGAGATCGGGTAATTTTTCGGCAAAAGAATCTACAGTCTGGAAATCATTAGGATTTACCTGAAAATACACCTTACCATTGCGGTCTGTGCTGGTGCTTCCCAACAGGTCATCCTTAAGCGGATCCTTATCCATGAGTTGTATAGTGTAAGTCGATGGTAATGCTGTTCCCGCACCTTTTACCAGTAGCTGGGCCGATACTTTTAGAATGAGTTCCATAGACGCAAAGTTGAACATTTTTTGCTTTTGGCAAACCAAAACCTCTATTTGAACGTATCTATTTAAACATGAAAATTATGAAGGCATTCTTTTTCACCCCCATCCTACTCCTCAGCATGGGTATGGCCATGCAGTCATGTGCACAAAATCAAAGCAAGTCCACACCACCGACTGCAGCTGTGGAG
>DDYY01000082.1:417-11410 GCA_002346225.1 Bacteroidetes bacterium UBA3022 | reverse complement strand
CTGAAAAAAGGGGTACTTACAGTACTTACAATTAAACTTAGTCCACAGGATAGAATATAAAGTAACCCTGCAACCAATAAAACTAAACTCCAATATGCTGGCACTTTATCTTGAAAGTTTTCGTCTACATCTTTAATGATTATTTCACCTAGTCCCATAGCTCCAAGTACTCCTGCTAATCCTGCTGCTAGGGATGCAATGGCAAAGAAACCATGAACTTCAGGATCAACCCAGAAGGCTAAAGCAACTACAGATGCGTAGTTGAGCAATTGAACTCCCAATTGCTGTATTGAAGACCACTTTAATCCCTTAAATGCAATTGCTCGCAAACTATTACCTATATGTAGTACCTTTTGTACCAGTTATAAAAAGAGCTCAAACCTTCTTTCAAACTTATCTCTGGCCTTATGCCAAGATAATTTTGCAATGAAGATATATCAGCATAGGTTATATCCACGTCTCCTGGTTGCTTTTCCACAACTTCGACTAACGCCTTTTTTCCAATTAATTCCTCCAAAGTAGTTACAAACTCCTTTATCAATTGAGGTTCACCACGACCAATGTTGTAAAGTGAGGCGCCACCTTTTTTTTCAGCCCCCTTTTCACATAGTGCTACAATGGAATTAACTATATCATCTATGTAAGTGAAATCTCGATGTAAATCTCCACCATTAAAGAGTTTGATTGGCTTACCTTCTAAAATGCTTTTTGTGAAGCTGAAATAAGCCATATCTGGTCTACCATAAGGTCCGTAAACAGTAAAAAAACGAAGACCGCTTGTACTTAAGCCATGCAAATGGCTATATGTTTCAGCCATTAATTCGTTGGCCTTTTTTGTTGCTGCGTACATCGAAATTGGATTGTCGGTGCGTTGCTCAACCCGAAAAGGCGTATTAATCGAATTACCATATACTGAGCTGCTAGAAGCGTAAATTAGATGGTCAATTTTAAAGGCTTTTGAAGCATCCAGAATATTAAAAAAACCATTAATATTTGAATCGATATATGATTTTGGATGAGTAATTGAGAATCTTACGCCAGCTTGAGCAGCTAGATTAATGACAATGCTAAAATTGTATACTTTGAAAAGTTCATCTATAGCTTCACGATTGCACAAATCTATTTTATAGAAGGTAAGATTGTCAATTTCAGCTTTATGATGATCGCTTTCAAATGAGACAAGTCCTAAATCATGCAATCTTGAGATTTTAAGGTTAACATCGTAATAATCGTTGAGATTATCAATTCCAACTACCTCAAACCCTTTTTCCTTCAAAGATTTCGCCACATGCATCCCTACAAATCCAGCGATACCAGTAACTAATACTTTCACGCTCATTGAATTGATTGTTTGTAGTAATCTACAGCAGATTTAAGGGCGTTTTTCAAGTCTGAGTCTTCTTCGTAACCCAAGTCTTCTTTTATCGCCTTAATATCTGCGAGTGAGAAAAGTATATCACCCTTTCGGACAGGTCCAAAAATCACATTCTCTCGTGGGCTACCTACAATTTCAGAAATCAACTCCCATAGGTTCAATAGGCTTGTAGAATCGCCGCACGCAACATTATAAACATAATGGCCTTCAGAACAATTCTTTGTTAGTGCTAACCAATTGGCAAGCACCACATTAGATACCGGAGTAAAATCACGAGTTATTGTACCGTCTCCATTAATGATCGGAGCCTGCCCTTTAAGTGCATGAGAAATAAATATAGGGATCACAGCAGCATAGGCACCAGTCGGATCTTGTTTCGGACCAAAAACATTAAAATATCTAAAGCCCGTTAAGGTCATATTATAATTCTTGGAATAGACTTCTGCGTATAATTCATTCGCCATTTTAGTTGCCGCATAGGGCGAGAGGAGTTTGCCTGTGACTTCTTCCTTTTTCGGAGAAAGTTCAGAATCACCATAAACGGCGGAAGATGATGCATATGCAATTGTTTGAATACCTTCCTTACGAGCAGCTTCAAGTATGTTTATAAAACCGTTAACATTCACATCATGTGATGTAAATGGATCTTCTATAGAACGAGGAACGGAACCTAAAGCAGCTTGATGAGAAATATGCGTTACACCTTTAACGGCTTCTTCGCAATCCTTCGCGAGGCGGATATCTCCATTTAAAAATCGAAACTTTGGGTTAGTTTCAAATTCTGCCAAGTTCTTTCGGTAGCCTGTTGCCAGATTATCCATTACTCTGACTTCGTCAACGTTTTCTTGACCAAGAAGAAACTTAACTAGGTTTGATCCAATGAAACCTGCGCCACCAGTGATTAAAACCCTCATTATTTAATTCTTATTCGTTTAACAGGACTAATTTTTTGCCTGCCGATCAGCGGCTTGATAAATGCGTTCAATTATATCTACCACTTTCAGCCCCTCTAGTGCATTGGTGGTGATGGTAGCCCGGTTGTTCAGCACGTCCACTACGTTCTCTATGATGTAATGGTGATTGGCTGCCGATCCCTTGTAGGCCCCGTAATCGTTCCCAGGATTGGTAGGGGCTAATTCTGGCATAGTGTAGCCTTCTATATGACAAACCTCTACCTCATTCATGTATTGTCCACCAATTTTCACGCTGCCTTTTTCGGCAATGATGGTCATGCTACTTTCGAGGTTTTGGTTCCAAATAGAGGTGGAGTAATTGATACACCCCATGCCTCCATTCACAAAACGGAAAGAAACCAGACCACTGTCTTCAAAGTCTGTAGACTTTTCGTGATTGAAATCGGCAAAACGCGCTTGAATGTCTTCTATGTCGCCAAACAGCCAGTACATAATGTCAATGAAATGACTGAACTGGGTGAAGAGGGTACCGCCATCTAAATCGGCTTTGCCATGCCAGCTGCCCTTCTTATAGTAGCGATCATCACGGTTCCAATAGCAATTCACCTGCACCATATAAATCTTTCCAAGCAGGTGGTCTTCAATCAATTCTTTGATCCAAACGGAAGGTGGTGAGTAGCGATTCTGCATTACGGCAAATACATGCCGATTGACCTGCAGGGCTTTGAAAATTACTTTTTCGGCATCCTGTTTATGTAGTGCCATTGGCTTTTCAATGACCACATGTTTGCGGGCTTCTAGGCACTTCAGGGCCTGTTCGGCATGCAGTCCATTGGGAGTAGCAATATTGACCACCTCCACATCAGGGTGGCTCTTGAGCATTTCGTCAATAGATGGGTACAATGGAACACCAAAAACGTCAATATTCAACTCTTCTGATTTCTTGATATCTACCAGAGCGACCAATTCTGACTCTGCATTGCGCTTAATCATTTCGGCGTGGCGCTTACCGATGTGACCACAGCCTACTACGGCAAACTGTATGATTCTTGACATTGCTAGTCTACTGCTACTTTTGAAACTAATCCGTCTTGCAAACGGTATTTATCTCCAGATTCCAGACAGGTGGCCCATCCGTTTTGGTCGAATTCTAGTCGGTGGCCATACTCGCTCATCCACCCCATTTGTCGGGCCGGATTGCCCACCACCAAGGCGTAATCTGGTACATTCTTGGTTACCACAGCGCCCGCCCCGATAAAAGCAAACCGACCAATATCATGTCCGCAAACAATTGTGGCATTGGCGCCAATACTCGCTCCTTGCTTCACCGTTGTTCTGGCGTATTGACCTCGGCGGTTGATCGCACTGCGCGGGTTGATTACATTGGTGAACACACAAGAGGGCCCGAGAAAAACATCGTCTTCACAGGTTACTCCTGTATAAATGGACACGTTGTTTTGAATCTTCACATTGTTACCGAGCACCACTTCTGGCGAGATGACCACGTTCTGGCCTAAATTGCAATTTTCGCCCAAAGTACAGTTGGACATCACGTGCGAAAAGTGCCAAATTTTGGTTCCCTTTCCTATTGTGCATGGATTATCTATAACAGCTGTAGGATGAACAAAGAAGTCTTCTGTATTCATTTATTACTCTTGATATATTGTTGAAATTGATTACAATCTTGCGTCAGAAACATCTTTATCTAAAACGCCTTTAACATCATAAATCACACCTCCATTAATTAAACCCTTAATATTTATATCTGCAAACTCCTTGTGAGCAACCGCAAGAATAACGGCCGCAAACTGACCTACAGGAAGTTCATTCACTACTTCTATTCCGTATTCGTGCACTACTTCAGTTGGATTTGCCCAAGGATCATATACTATTGGCTCAATATGATAGCTGCGTAATTCGGTTACTATATCAATTACTTTTGTATTCCGTACATCCGGACAATTCTCTTTAAAAGTAAATCCCAGCACCAGACACTTCGCATTCACCACCTGAATACTCTTTTTCACCATCAGCTTGACTACCTCTTCCACTACATAGGCACCCATGCTGTCATTCAACCTGCGGCCTGCCAGAATAATCTCCGGATGGTAGCCCACCTGTTGTGCTTTTTGTGCCAGGTAGTAGGGATCAACGCCAATACAGTGTCCGCCTACCAGCCCGGGCTTAAAGGGAAGAAAGTTCCACTTTGTACTGGAGGCTTCTAATACCTGATTGGTATCAATACCCAGTCTGTTGAAGATTTTAGCCAGTTCATTGACAAATGCTATATTGATATCGCGCTGAGCATTTTCTATGACTTTGGCAGCCTCTGCTACTTTAATGCTGGGTGCCAGGTGGGTACCTGCCGAAATGATCGATGCATAGAGCTCGTCAATTGCCTTTCCTACTTCAGGTGTACTTCCGGAAGTTACCTTTTTAATGGTGGTGAGTGTATGTGTCTTATCACCGGGATTGATTCTTTCGGGCGAATACCCACAATAGAAGTCTTCATTGAATGTTAACCCAGATGAAGACTCCAATACCGGCACACATTCTTCTTCTGTACATCCCGGATATACCGTTGATTCATAAATAACCACATCGCCTTTCTTCAGCAAGCCGGCTACCATTTCAGAGGCTTTCAATACCGGACCAAGGTCAGGATTATTAGATTTATCTACAGGAGTTGGTACAGTAATGATAAAGACGTTGGCTTCTCCGACTGGTGCTAAATCATTGGTGAGTTCCAGATGATTCGCAGCCAATAAATCCTCGGCTGTTATTTCAAGAGTATGATCCACGCCTTCCTTCAGTGCTTCAACTCTTGACCTATTGATATCAAAACCAATAGTAGGCCGTTTTTTTCCAAATTCCACCGCCAATGGCAGTCCTACATAGCCAAGACCAATTACCGCTATTTTACTATTTTTTAAATCCATATGTTATTTTCTGTTATAATCGTCTTCCAGTCTTACAATATCGTCCTCACCGAAATAAGTCCCCACCTGCACTTCTATGAATACCAGTGTTGTATCGGAAGGGTTCTCTATGCGGTGTCTTGCTCCTTGCGGGATATAGATATACTCACCACTTGCCAGATTAAAAGCTTCTTCATTCAATATTACCCTGGCAGTTCCGCTGACAATTGTCCAAACCTCACTTCTATGGGCATGGTATTGATAGGAAAGCCTGCCGCCGGGATATACTTCTATTCTTTTAACCTTATGTGTTGCTGTATCTTCCAGCACAAAATATTCACCCCAGGGTCGTTTATCGTGTTCCATTATTTACAAGCCGGTTTTTGTTGGGTAACGGTTTCGTATTCCTCCTTTATAGCATCCACGCCCTCCTTGCTGGCTATAAGTAGTACATCTTCATTATCTACCACAATGATATCCTGCAATCCAAGAATGGAAACATTCAACTTTGAACTAAAAACAAGGTTGCCATTCTGAAGATATCCATTATCTGATGCCCCTTCCATATACTCTTTCAGTGCCACGAAGGATCCCAGGTCTGACCAGTCAAACAATGAAGGAACGACAGCAATATCCTTACTCTTTTCCATTACCGCATAGTCCACACTTTTGGAAGGAATGTGGAGGGAGGCTTCTTTATCAACTATATTTAAGACGGATTTCTCCAATGCCACCTTTGAGCTGCTCAGAATTTCCGGCTCCCATTCGCCCAGCGCTTCGAGGAATTTACCAGCCCTGAAACAGAACATACCGCTATTCCATAAATATCCGCCTTTACTCAGGAATGAACGGGCGGTTTCTGCATCCGGTTTTTCCCTGAATGCCAGCACTTGTTCTCCTTCATGCTGCATATAGCCATACCCTGTATGAGGGGAACGCGGTAGTATACCGAAAGTAACAAGTTTATCTTCCAAAGCCAGTTCAAATGCCCGTTGCACGGCTATTTCATACTCTTCCGGATTACCGATCTGGTGGTCACAGGGTGTTATAAACAAGAGGTCGTCCCTATCTACAGACAATGCAGCAAAAGCAATAGCAGCTGCCGTATTGCGCGGAGTGGATTCCACTATTTCCTGCCCAATGGCACAGCCCATTTCTGCGAGCTGTTCATTCCACAGTGAACGGGTAGCCTGGTTGCCAATCATGATGGCATCGTCACAATGTGGTTGATTGCGCAATACCGTTTCCTGGAAAAGAGACCGCCCGTTGAATATTTTCAGGAATTGCTTGGGGCAAGCTTCTCTGGAGAGTGGCCAAAGCCTGGTGCCCACTCCACCGGAAAGTATGACATTATACTTTTTCATATTATTCTCCCAACCCTATACCATAATAGGTATAGCCCAGTTTACGCATATCATCAGCTGCGTAAATATTGCGACCATCGAAGATAACAGGCTGTGCCATTTGTGCTTTCAGTGCGGTAAAGTCCGGCATTCTGAACTCCGGCCATTCTGTCAACAACAACAAGGCATCCGCATTTTGCACTGCTGCTTCTGCTGTTCCAGTAAGTAGGGTAGAGGCAGGCAACATAGGCGCTGCTACTTCCATAGCAACGGGATCGTAGGCACACACTGTTGCACCTGCTGCTATCAGCTGGTCGATGATGCGCAGAGAAGGAGCTTCCCGCATATCGTCGGTCTTGGGTTTGAACGATAAGCCCCAGACAGCGAATTTTAATCCTGACAAATCCCTGCCAAAATGCTTCATCACTTTTTCAACCAGCAGCGATTTTTGTCTGTTGTTGACGCGGTCTACTGCCTCCAGCACTTCCATGGGATAGTCCATTTCCTGCCCCATGCGGAGCAGTGCTTTTACGTCTTTGGGGAAGCAGGAGCCCCCATAGCCGATACCGGCATAGATAAACTGGGACCCTATGCGCGGATCGACACCAATGCCTTTGCGCACTTTATTGACATCGGCGCCCATGCGTTCACACAGATTGGCTACATCGTTCATAAAACTAATGCGGGTGGCCAGCATGGCATTGGCGGCATATTTGGTCATTTCTGAAGATGCAGGATCCATATCGATAATGGGGTGACCATTCAATAAAAAAGGACGATACAGCTTATGCATAATCTCCTTTGCCATTTCACTTTCCGTTCCTATAACAATACGGTCGGGCTTCAGGAAGTCAGCAACCGCAGCTCCTTCTTTGAGGAATTCAGGATTGGATACTACATCGAAGGTTAAATCTACTCCCCTGGCATCCAACTCCTGCTGAATGGCATTCCTAACTACTTTATGTGTGCCCACAGGTACCGTACTTTTGGTAACTACCACATGGTAATCTTCCATATACCTGCCAATTTCACCGGCCACAGCAGATACATACTGCAGGTCTGCACTGCCATCCTCGCCTTGAGGCGTGCCCACGGCAATCATGACTACCTCTACGCCCTTGAGTACGTCCTTTAGGGATGTGGAAAAGTGGAGCCTTCCCTTTTCCACATTATTCTTCAGAATGAGATCGAGCCCCGGTTCATAAATGGGAACTTCTCCATTCCTTAATCTTTGAATTTTCTTTTCATCGATATCGACACAGGTGACATCGACACCTACATCTGCAAGGCAGGTACCTGTTACCAGTCCGACGTATCCGGTTCCTACGATTGTTAGTTTCATTTGGTTGGCGTTGACTTTGACGTTGACTTTGACATGGACGTTGACATTGACGTTGATGTTGACATTGACGTTGCCCCGATAGCTATCGGGGTTGACGTTGAGAAGATCAATGGTATTTATTGGAGGTATTGCTAGATAGTAATGTCTTTCGCAGGCCAGCTAGTCTTTTTTGAATACTTTGCAAGTCTTCGATAAGGTGATTCAGTTCGAGGTCTGCAACAAGGTTCAATCTGCTTGCAATGACAAGCAAGGTTTCACATTCGTTTGCAGAACCAAGGCTTTGAGAAATAAATCGAGCAAAGTCCTTTGAGGTAGACCTTCCTGCACCTTCCGCTACATTGGCAGATATGGATACGGCTGCACGTTGCAATTGACTCACCAGATTGAATTTTTCTGCATCCGGGAAACTACCCGTAGTCTTGTAAATGCTAATGGCAAATTCAATAGCATCATGATAAACGTCGTATTTTCTAAAATCCCGCATAGCGATTTGTTTTTGCTGTGCGGTAAAGCGTGTGAATGAAAAAATTACTTAAACAAATAAATAATCTAAATCCCTTTTAACATACCCTTCATCGTCATAGTCATAGTCATCGTCATGGTCATGGTTAACGTTAACGTCAATGTCATCGTCATCCTACAGCTTCGCTTCCTCAGTCCCATATTGGTGTTTTGGACGAGTGGCTGTGGTAGCTATGTATAGTGCATGTTGTCCTGCTATCGGAGCAACATGACGCGGTCAGCGCCGCTCTTCCCCCCAAACCACAATGGCTACTGAAAGGTCATGGCTTTTTTGCCATTCTTCGAAACCTTCATTGTGGACAACTGTGACATCGATCTCTCTGCTAATCATTTCCTGGGTTTTATTGACCAGGTAATCGAGGAGTACCATATCGACATTGCCTACCACTAACAGATTAATGGTGCCTGAATCCCTGCCACGGGCGTAATCGCCTGTAACCAATGCTAATCGCACATCGCCGAGGCGCTGGACGAGGTTCTCAACCACCTTGTCGAGCCCGAGGTATTTGCGTACCAGACTGCTGAGTTCGGGAAATAAGGGGTGTTGTGCGTTGGCCTTGTACTGGATGGTATTGCCTTCTTCCTGTGACACCAGAATGCCGGCTTCAGAGAGTTTATTCAACTCCAGGCGCACGGCATTGGTGCTTTCGTCCATCTCCTTGGCGAGACCGCGCAAATGCGACGCCGTATTTTTATTGGAGAAAAACTTCAGCAACAGTTTAACCCGTGTTTTGGATGTAATGAGGGTATCCAGCATTCGAGTAGCAAAACTACTCACTTGCAATTAGCTGACCAATAAAACGGGCGCTTTTCTATGTTAAGTTAACATGAAAGACTGTCCATTTAAGCAGCCAAAAAGCAGCCATTTTTACTATAAAACAGCCTACACCATTGAATATCCAACTTTTCAACAGGTGGATTCCGCTACTTTGCCTGTCACCTTTGCCTGCCAAATTTAATTAGTAGCCGGGTGGGCATTGGATAGAAATACTACTCTGATGGTTGATAATTCCATATTTCTCACCCTCGACTAAGCTGGGTTGCTCTCATCATACAGGCCTTCAGCTGCGCAACAGCAGCTCTGCCATCTCACGGAATGCTCCATGGCCTCCGGCGGCAGTTAACACGTGGATGCCCGATACAGCTTTAACTGCTTCTACGGCATTGGAGGGACAGAAGGCCTGCCCCACTGCCTGTAATAAAGGAATGCAATTGACATCATCACCTATGTAGGCCATTTCATCCAGCGAACACCCTTCCTTTGCCGCTATTTCACGGGCAGCTTCCAGCTTCCCTTCAAAACCCAGGTTCATATACAGGTAGTCAGGCCGGATGCGCTGCGCACGCAAACGCACCAACTCCAGATTCTCTGAAGTAATAATGCCTGTGGTAAAGCCTCGCTCTTTCAGCAGCAAAAAGCCCATGCCGTCGTGCACGTGGAAGCGCTTGAACTGATCGCCCTTTTCAGTAAAATAAAGTCCCCCGTCGGTGAGCACCCCATCTACATCCGATAATACTACCTTAATGGTAGGAGCTTGCTTTCTATCCATGGTTCAATGCGTGTAAGGTTGCGAGTTGTCCGAGTAAGGCTTCCATTTGCGCCAGCGGAATCATATTAGGCCCATCGCTGAGTGCTACTTCGGGGTTGGGATGTGTTTCTATAAAAAAGCCATCTACCCCTACCGCCGCGGCTGCTTTGGCCAGGTACGGAGCGAACTCCCGTCGACCGCCACTTTTACCTCCCGCTGCGCCGGGCATTTGCACGCTGTGGGTTACATCGAAAACTACCGGTGCGTATTGCCGCATCACGGGGAGGCTGCGCATATCCACTACCAGGTTGTTGTACCCAAAACTCGCACCGCGCTCCGTCAGCAGCACATTATTATTGCCGGTAGCGCGCACCTTACCTGCCGCATACTGCATATCCTCCGGAGCCATGAACTGTCCCTTCTTCACATTCACGGCTTTGCCCGTGGCACCTGCAGCCAGCAATAAGTCGGTCTGGCGACACAGAAACGCCGGGATTTGCAAAACATCCACCACTTCAGCCACAACGGCCGCCTGTTCCGGCCAGTGAATATCGGTAAGTACAGGGACGCCTATCTGGTCTTTTACCTTCTGTAATATTTTTAAGCCCTGCTCCATACCATCACCTCGAAATGAATCAGCTGAGGTACGATTGGCCTTATCGAAAGATGCCTTAAAAACATATTGCAGCCCGAGGCGGGAACAAATATCTTTCATGGCACCGGCTATATCGAGGCATAGTTGCTCTGATTCGATGACACAGGGACCAGAGATAATCAGCAAAGCCGGATGGGGAAGTTGCATCTTATCGGCAACATGTACAGCTGTTGTATACACAGGGAAGGACATCCTTAGTTCTTTTATGGTTGCAGCTGTTTCAGCCTATATATGCAGTACATTTCAATTCAATAGCAATCGGTGTCGGCAGTGCCGTAATGCTTACTGTCGTCCTACAAGGTCCGTTTTCAGGAAAATACGAGGCCCAGATGGCGTTGAAAGCGTTGAAATCGCGCTGCATATTTACCAGAAACACCGTTACATCCACCATGTCT
>DDYY01000082.1:0-140 GCA_002346225.1 Bacteroidetes bacterium UBA3022 | reverse complement strand
ACCGCTTTCACATTGGTAAAGACCGAATGCACCTGGGCTTCAAAATCGAAAGTGGTGAAATTACCGTTTTTGTCCTGGGCTAAACCCGGGATTTCACCGCTACCTGCAGTGCGGGGACCGATTCCCGACAGAAACAATAA
>DDYY01000016.1:21462-21586 GCA_002346225.1 Bacteroidetes bacterium UBA3022 | reverse complement strand
CCGATTTTTGGGGGTACTTACACCCCGATGCCAATGTGAAAATCATTCTCAATAACGTTGGAGAAAAAGCCAGCTTAGGTACATTCGGTTACGGCTATGGTTATGGTTATGGCTACGGCTATGG
>DDYY01000016.1:14874-21186 GCA_002346225.1 Bacteroidetes bacterium UBA3022 | reverse complement strand
TATGGCTACGGCTATGGGTACGGCTATGGGTCGGATGGATATCTGGAAAACAAACCCAAACGCAAGGTAGGACTGATACGCAAGTGGTTCTTTAAGCAGTAGGTTGCCCCCCGTGCTACAAATGCAGCGAAGTGAAACGAGCAAGCAGTTGTTATACGGGGCTAACTTCCATTAGTATATTTCCTCCTTCAAATACTTCCCGGTGTAGCTCTCAGCTACTTTAACTATTGCTTCCGGGGTTCCTTCGGCGATAATCCTTCCTCCTCCTTGTCCTCCTTCCGGACCGAGGTCAATAATGTAATCTGCCTGCTTGATTACATCGAGGTTATGCTCGATAATCAAAACGGTGTTGCCTTTGTCCACCAAATTGTTGATGACCTCCATCAGCACCCGAATGTCCTCAAAATGCAAACCGGTAGTAGGCTCATCTAAAATATAGAAAGTGTTGCCGGTATCCCTTCGGCTGAGCTCTTCTGCCAGCTTCACGCGCTGGGCTTCTCCGCCCGATAGCGTAGTGGAGGACTGCCCGAGGTGGACATACCCCAGTCCCACATCCATCAGTGTTTTCACCTTGCGGTAAATTTTCGGAATGTGCTCGAAGAACTCAACGGCTTGTTCTACTGTCATGTTGAGCACATCAGCAATATTTTTGCCTTTGTAATATATTTCCAGTGTCTCGCGGTTATAGCGCTTGCCCCTGCATACCTCGCATTCCACTTCAACATCGGGCAGGAAATTCATTTCTATAACCCTGGCTCCTCCGCCTTCACAGTGCTCGCACCTGCCGCCTTTTACATTGAAGGAGAAACGCCCGGCTTTGTATCCCCTGATTTTAGATTCAGGTACCAGCGTAAACAGGTTGCGGATTTCAGAAAAAACATTGATATAGGTGGCGGGGTTGGAACGCGGTGTTCTGCCAATGGGCGATTGATCGATTTCAATGACTTTGTCAATATGTTCCAGACCGGCAAGATTTACATAGGGCAATGCACTGGCAGTGCTTCTGTAATAATGCCGCTTCATAACCGGGTAGAGCGTGCCGTTGATGAGGCTCGACTTGCCACTACCGGACACGCCTGTTACACATATCAGTGTTCCCAGTGGTAATTTCAAATCAACCTGCTGCAGGTTGTTACCCGTTGCACCGGTCAATAAGAGATGTTGTCCATTGCCTGGTCTCCTTTTTTCCGGTACTTCTATCCTGCGCTCATTACTCAGATAAGCAGCTGTCTGGGAGTGTTGCTGTAAAAAAGTGGTAGGGTCGCCTTCAGCAACTACTTTGCCTCCATGTATACCTGCTCCGGGACCCAGATCTATGATATAGTCGGCCTGGAGCATCATCTCCTTATCGTGTTCTACCACCAGGACGGAGTTGCCGGTATCTCTCAGCTCCTGCAGGGCTTCTATCAGTTGTAAATTATCGCGCTGATGCAGACCGATAGACGGTTCATCCAGAATATAGGTGATACCGGTGAGCTGGGAACCAATCTGGGTAGCTAATCGAATGCGCTGGGATTCTCCACCGGAGAGGGTTCTTGTCGTGCGATTGAGCGACAGATAACCCAGTCCCACATTATTGATGAATCCCAGCCGTGCCCGGATTTCCTTCAATACATCACGGGCAATCCGCTGCTGCTGTTCGTCCATCCCTTCCTCTACACTATCGAACCACCTGGTCAAGCCTTGTATGTCCATCTGCGCCAGCTCAGCAATATTGCGCTCGTAGATACGGAAGTACAGCGATTCCTTCTTGAGGCGGCTGCCCTCACACACATCACACACATTCTTGCCCATGTAATCCTCGGCCCAGCGCCGCATATTTTCGGAGATGGATTCATTGAAGCAACGCATTAATAAATGGGTGAGTCCGCCATCTTCCAGGGTATACCAGCGGTCGCCGGAGAGGTCCTGCGCATCGGGTTCATTCCACAAGGGCTTACCTTCTTCATTACCATATAAAATGACATTCAATCCTTTTTCAGGGATGTCTTTGATAGGAGTAGATAAAGTGAACTTAAAATGCTTGGCGATGGCCCTGGCCTGCTTGAACAAGGTATTGTCGCGGTATTCTCCCAGCGGAAGTATCCCGCCATTGTTGATCGTCTTGCGGTTATCGGGGATGATGAGGGAAAGGTCGGGTTCGTAGACCATGCCGAGTCCCTTGCAATGCGGACAGGCCCCGTAAGGAGAATTGAAGGAAAAAGTGTTCGGAGAGGGTTCCTCATAGGAAATACCGGTATCCGTGCACATCAGTTTCTTGCTGTAGTTATACAACTGACCGCTGTCGGCATCTTCCACCATGATGAATTGCTTGCCGGTTTTCAGGGCTTGTTGCACACTTTTGGTAATGCGGAAACGATCGTGTTCATCTACCCGAAAGCGGTCTACCACTATTTCAATATCGTGCACCTTGTAACGGTCCACCTGCATTTTAGGTAGCAGATCCAGAATTTCTCCGTCTACCCGCACTTTTAAATAACCTTGTTTGCGGATTTGCTCGAACAATTCCCGGTAATGTCCTTTACGTCCCCTTACCACCGGAGCCAGCAACACCACCCTTCTGCCATTAAAGCGCTCTACCATGTTGTCAATAATCTGCTCTTCGGAGAAGCGGACCATTTTCTTCCCGGTCTCAAAGCTGTAGGCATCCGATGCCCTGGCAAACAGCAGGCGCATGAAATCGTAAATCTCCGTAATGGTACCCACGGTAGACCGGGGATTCTTGTTGGTAGTTTTCTGCTCAATGGAAATAACCGGACTCAGTCCTTTAATTTCTTCCACATCGGGCCGCTCCATATTGCCTACAAACTGCTGGGCATAGGAGCTGAAGGTTTCCATGTAGCGGCGTTGCCCTTCAGCATAAATGGTATCAAACGCCAGAGAGCTCTTGCCACTGCCGCTTACACCCGTAATCACCACCAGGCTGTTGCGTGGAATGCGGACATCCACGTTGCGCAGGTTGTGTTCACGCGCACCCCTGACTTCCAGGTAAGGAATTTCAGGATCTGATTCCGGGGTGATAGGTGTGTTCTTCTTTGGCACTGTGGTATTCAACAAGGGCTGATTTGAAAAGTTCTGCAAAGGTAGGAATTATAAGGGTCCGGAGCATTGCCGTGATTCGATGTTTTTGATGCAAGGCGCTTTCCTGTCCTATTCATTTTCCGCTTTAACTTAGGTCTGAATGGTTAACATGTGAACGATTTCCATATTTGAAACGGCTATGGAATAGGTGCCGTACTCTTCCGTCACCTTGCCTCGTATGCGATAGCAGGCCTTTCCCCTGAAACGGTACTGTCGGGCAACATCGGGGAAGTGCACGGTATCTATCCAGTCGCCGTTGCGGTCCAGAAAGGTGCCGAAGTACATTACCTCTCCTTTGATGGTATAGGTTACCTTGCGCGTCACGTAGTAGCCCAGTACTTCTACCGCTTTACCCTTCAAGGCAGGCAGGTCTTTGGCTGCCGGGAAGGATTGCTCCCGGACCTCCGGGGGCAGCATTTCGAAGGGGCTGATCAGTGGAAATCCCAGATGCTGAATCTGGTCCCAGGCGTCCTGCAGCCGGCTGTGGTGCAGTTGTGGAAAGTGGTAGTCGGGGCGCTCTTCGGGTGGAAAGAGTTGCAGCGACGGAGCTGTTTTTTTGGTCTTGTGGAGTTGCATGTAGGCTGCTACCAGCAACTCCTGTTTGCTAACGCCTGTACTCCGGAAGGCATCGACCAGGATGAGAATCTCCAGCTGCTCCAGGGATATGGCCACGCGCTGCAGGAAGTCTTCCAGGCTTTCAAACGGACCGCCCTGCTCGCGCGCAGCGGTAATGCGGGCAGGGATGGGTTGCTCCAGGGACTGGATGTGCTGGAATCCCAGGTAGATGGTAGTGTCATATACTACAGTATGCCGGTAACTTTTGTTGATACAGGGCGCTGCTATGGTGGCGCCGCTCATCCGGGCTTCGTGTACATACAGTTCGGTGCTGTAAAAACCTCCGAAATTGTTGATGACACCTACCATGAATTCAATGGGGTAATAAGTTTTGAGGTAGAGACTCTGGTAGCTTTCTACTGCGTAGGAGGCTGAGTGGCCTTTGGCGAAGCTGTATCCGGCAAAGCTTTCTATCTGATGCCATACGTCTTTGACAAGGGCATCATCGTACCGCTTTTCGCGGCAGTTTTCAAAATACTTATCGCGTATGCGCTGGAACTCCTCCCGCGACCGGTACTTGCCACTCATGCCGCGGCGCAACACATCGGCTTCACTCAGGGTAAGACCTGCGAAGTAGTGGGCTACCTTGATGACATCTTCCTGGTATACCATAACACCATAGGTATCGGGCATGATCTTTCCCAGTACCGGGTGCATCTTTTCCCTTTCCTTCGGGAAACGGTGGCGTACAATGTATTCGCGCATCATACCCGAACGCGCAACTCCCGGGCGGATGATGGAACTGGCGGCTACCAGCGTGAGGTAATCCTTCACCTGCAGCTTTTTCAGCAACATGCGCATAGCAGGCGACTCGATATAAAAACAGCCAATGGTATTACCGGTGCTCAGGCGCTCGTTGATGACAGGGTCGGTCTTGAATTGGCTCACCTGCGTGATGTCTGCTTCCTCTCCCTTATTCTGCCGGATAATGGCCACTGCGTCTTTGATATGTCCCAGACCCCGCTGGCTGAGGATATCGAATTTGTACAGACCGATATCTTCTGCAACGTACATGTCGAATTGGGTAGTAGGGTATCCCTTTGGCGGCATCCAGGTGGCCGTGTAATTATATATAGGTAATTCAGATATTAAAATACCGCTTGCATGTATGCTCAGCAGGTTGGGGAAGTGATGGATGTAGGCGCCGTACTTGTAAATGCTGCGGGCGAATTTATCGGGTATTTGTCCTTGTACCTTGTCTGCTTTTTCGCCATACGCTTTGATGAGGCTGTCAATCTCGTCCTTGGGTAGTCCGAAAGTCTTGGCTACCTCGCGGATAAAAGCGCGTTCCTTGAATTCGGAGTAGGTAGCCAGCAGGGCGGTATGTTCGTGTCCGTAGCGCTCGAAAATATAGCGCGTCACATCATCGCGGTCGGTCCATGAGAAGTCGAGGTCGAAGTCGGGCGGTGTTTCGCGGAATAGATTGATAAAGCGCTCGAAGTACAGGTCGAGGTCAATGGGGTCTACATCGGTAATGTGCAGGCAATAGGCAATGAGGCTGTTGGCACCACTGCCACGTCCGATAGTGAAGTACCCTTTGCTGCGGGCATAGGCTACAATGTCGCGGTTGATAAGAAAATAGGAGACAAAGCCTTTTTGAATGATAATGTCCAGTTCCTTATTGATGCGGTCGTGAATGGTCTTGTCGACTTTGCCGTATCGCTCGTGTACACCCTCGAAGGTTTTTTCAATCAGCATGTCGGCGTCGCCCTGTGCACTCCCGGTGAAGTATAGTTTGTTCTTATTGGTGTGGTACTCGAAGCCGAAGCTGCACTGCTCCAGCAGGTCGCGTGCCTGCAGCAGCAGATAAGGGTGGTCGTGGTAGCGGTCCTGCTGTTCGGTCCAGCTGAGGAAAGTTTCATCGGGTGAGGCCAGTTCGCGCGGGTCCAGTTTGCTTAGCAGGGTGTTGTTATCGATGGCACGCAGAATGCGGTGAGCATTCAGATCTTTGGAAGAGCCGAAGGTGACAGGCTGCCATGCTACCAGCTTCGCACGGGTGGGTCGGTTGCCGGTAAGGGCATGGTCGGTGTGCAGGCGGTTCAGCTGATGGGCGCGTATGCCGATGTACTCATTCTGCCGCAGGCGAAAATGCGGCTTGTTCGTATAGGGATAAATGATATAAGTATCGGGAATGGCAGGGGCTATTTCAGGAAGGGGCGTGCCGTCGTTGAGGTGTTGAGAGAGGAAGCGGTTCAGTGCAGCGAATCCTTTTTCGTTCTGTGCGATTCCGGTAAAAAGATGCCGGTGTCCGTTGCGGAACTCAATGCCGGGAATGATCGTGATTTGCCTGGCAGCTGCTTTTCTTACTACTTCCAGAATGGCCGAGGTGGTATTGATATCGGTCAGGGCCAGCCGCTGTACCCCATACTGCGCTGCCAGCTCCAGCAACTTGTCGGGCGACAGCGTGCCGTAGCGGAGACTGAAATAGGTATGGCAGTTGAGGAACATGGATTTATGATGTTGACGTTGACTTTGACTTTGACTTTGACTTTGACTTTGACTTGGACGTTGCCCCGATAGTTATCGGGGTTGATGTTGCCCCGATAGTTATCGGGGTTGGGTCCCGATAGCTATCGGGATTAGTTATTGTCATAGTCATAGTCATAGTCAACGTCA
>DDYY01000016.1:0-14574 GCA_002346225.1 Bacteroidetes bacterium UBA3022 | reverse complement strand
TCAAAGTCAATGTCATAGTCAATGTCATAGTCAACGTCCAACTCAACTTCCTCGCCCGTTGAAGGGATTGAATTCCCGGAACCGGTGGCCGAGTGCAGCGGCGCGTTGTATGCTCTGCTTGCCGTGTTTGTGCCGCAGCAGGTCCATGGCCTGGTACAGCCGGATGATGGATTCGGAGTCTTCCAGTAAATTGATCTGGTAGCCCCCGTACACCAGTCCGCTGAGCCGCACACCCAGGAGGCGCACCAACACCCTGCGGTCATACAGGCGCGCAAATAATTCCTTGGCGGTGCGAATCAGCGTATGATCGGCAGAGGTATAGGGTATGCGGATTTGCCGGGTGTGGGTCTCGAAATCGGAGTAGCGGAGCTTGACGGTTACAATCGAAGCCAGTCGCCCATCCTTGCGGAGCTGATAAGCCAGCTTTTCGGTCATGGCAACGATGATATTATTCAGGCGCTGTACATCTATGGTATCCTGGTCGAAAGTTTCTTCGGTGGAAATGGACTTCCGTTCGGTGTAGGGTTCTACCGGTGAGCTATCGAGTCCGTTGGCTTTTTTCCAGATACTGTTGCCGTTTTCTCCCAGTATATTTTCCATCACGCGCAGCGGCATTTCCTGAATGGTGGCAATCTGTATGATGCCCATCCGTCGCAGGGTGGCGGCTGTCTTTTCTCCTACCATCGGGATTTTGCGCACGGCCAGTGGTGCCAGAAAGGGCTTCTCGGTGCCATGGTCTACCTTGATGTGGTTGTTGGGCTTGGCTTCACCGGTGGCTACTTTCGATACGGTCTTATTCTCCGACAATCCCATAGAGATGGGTAGTCCTGTTTCCCGTATAATTTTTTCCCGCAACTCACGGGCGTATTGCCAGGTGCCGAAGAAGCGATCCATGCCGCTCATATCTATATAAAATTCATCTATAGATGATTTTTCGTAAGCGGGAACAGCTTCTTCAATGATATCGGTAACCATATGGGAGTAATAAGAGTAGTGTTCGTGGTCGCCCCGCACAACGATGGCTTCCGGACAAAGCTGTCGGGCCGTGCGCATGGGCATGGCCGAGTGGATGCCGAAGGCACGGGCTTCATAACTGCAGGCAGCTACTACACCGCGGTCGCCGCTGCCACCCACCAGCACGGGCTGGCCGTTCAGCCGACTGTCTTTGAGGCGTTCTACCGACACGAAGAATGTATCGAGGTCCATATGAATTACGGAGCGCATGGGGTTAGTTGTTGGTTGTTAGTGATTAGTGATTAGTTATTGGTTATTGGTTGTTGGTTCTTGGTTGGAATGGATGCATCATGGACTGCGGCACAGCGGGAAAGTCATTACGCATTGGGCAAGCCCCGTCCGCTACCGCCGTGAGGGGTACTGAAAAAGAGGAGGCCGCAGTATCTTAAAAAAGAGGAGGAGAGTGGTTGTGTTGCTGTGGCGGTAGGGACAGCGTTGCTTTCCTCCGGCAATACAGCTGCACACCGTGCCCTGCACATCGGAATTGGAATAGCTTATCCCTTACTACCATTTGATACATATAATAATAATTTATTAATGTGCTTGTCCGCCGGACAATTCATCTACCCGTTTCTTCAATAAGCGCAATTCGGTGGTGAGGTCGCCGATGAGGTTATCGAGGTCATTGCGTTTCACCGGCAGGTAACTCGACAACTTGCTTTTCACCCGCCATATTTCCTTTACATCGTCCAGCCCGGCTTCTATGGGTGGATATACTTCATTGTCGCTGAGTAGTATCAGCTTTCCTTCTTTTTCCGCACGGTTGATGACCCGTTTTACCAGCACCTGTTCGCCGGTTACTACCACATGTACATAGCCTTCCTGTACATCTTTATAGTGGTTGTCGCAGAAGCGCCCGATAACGAAATCACCGCTTTGCAGGGTGTCGGTCATACTGTCTCCTTCTACTTCGAAGCACCGGAAAGTGCCGTTGCGGTAATCGGCGCCGGGCAACTGGAAGGCCGGTAACTCCTTGTAGTATTCCGGCTCCAGATAGCGGGTGGGATATCCCGCTGCTGCCTTCGTGTTCACCAAAACAATATTTTCTTTTCCGCTGCTGTCTACCGTCACCACCACGGGCTGATAGTCGCGGCGCGGACCTGTTTGCTGACTCAAATCCTGATACAGCAACTCGTCGAGCGATACGTCGAAGATGCCTACCAGCGCCAGCAATGTTTTATGTCCGGGATTGGCAATCCCCGATTCATAGTTGGCGATGGCTGTCCGGCCTACCAGCAGTAAGTCGGCTAGTTCCTGCTGACTCAGTTTGCGCGCAGCCCGCAGATGCTTGAGATTGGTAGATAGGTAATTCATAACTTGTCATTTTAATTGACCCGATGTCAAAAATAATGACATTATGGGAAACCACCAATACCAGGTGAAAAAAAAATGGGAATACGCCTCTGTATGCGCAAAAGGCTCGATGGACAGGGTGTGGAAGAAATAGTCGAAGCTCCCCAACGACCTTCGGGGCCTGTCGCCGCCGTGTAATTGTCACTGAGTATGACAAAAAATGACACATAATTTGACAATGTCAATAACAATGACTTTATTTGTCAAATAAAATGACATTTATGTCGCAGGCAACCGCAACATCAACACTACTGAAAGGAAGGGGTGCTCAGTTCAATCCCGACAATGCCTTTCTTCGGCAACATGCCGATATCCTGTATCCGGAAGGAATTGATGCGCATGAAGTTTCCGGACCGGATACCCGTTTCCTGGCCGATTTCCCCAAGAAGATATTGAATAAGGTAGACAGTACAGATGTGGGTATGCAGTGGAGCATCAATCCTTACCAGGGTTGTGAGCATGGTTGTGTGTACTGCTATGCACGCAACAGCCACACTTACTGGGGGTATTCGGCAGGGTTGGATTTCGAAAGCCGCATCATCTATAAACCCCATGCACCACAGTTGCTGGAAGCGGCATTCCGGCATCCTTCCTGGCAACCGCAAACGGTTTCACTTTCGGGAAATACGGACTGTTATCAGCCTGTTGAAAGGAAAATGAAACTTACCCGTGAGCTGCTGCAAGTATGTCTGCAATACCGCAATCCGGTGAGCATCATTACCAAGAGCAGCCTGGTATTGCGCGATATGGATATACTGAAAGAGCTGGCAGCATTGCAACTCGTAAAGGTGGTACTGTCAGTGAATGGCACCAATGAAGTAACCAGAGAAAAACTGGAACCGCGCACATCCACGTATAAAAAACGCATGGAGGTTGTTGAGCAGCTGAGTGCAGCAGGTATTCCCGTGGGGGTGCTCATCGCGCCGGTCATTCCGGGACTCAACGACCATGAAATGCCGGAGGTAATCCGAAGAGCTGCCAAACACGGTGCAGAAAGTGTAGGGTATATCGTACTGCGACTGAATGGTGCCGTTGCGCAGATTTTTGAGGACTGGGTACACAAGGCATTTCCCTACCGGGCAGCCAAAATACTGCAGCAGGTAAAGGAGCTACATGGCGGGCAACTGAACGACAGTCGCATCGGAATTAGAATGAAAGGGGAAGGTACCTGGTCCGACCATTTGCAAGCATTGTTTCAGGTAACGCAACAGAAGTATTTTGCTGAAAAAACAGCGACCCGTCTGGCCACCTGCCATTTCCGGAAGTCCCGGCAAATGCTGCTGGATTTCTAGAATTATTGCTCAGTCAGTCACCGATTCAATATTTATTTTATTTTGTTGCAATTACTCGTTTTTAGGTAATTTTAGTTCGGAGAACGGCCTTAGCCCCCGCTATTCAAAGTGTAAAAATCTTACCTATGAGGCAATTGGCAGACAAAGGTTGGTGTTTCTTCATCGGGCTGTTCGCGCTGTATATCTTTTTGTTGCATCCCCGGCAGCTCTCCGCTCAGATAGTTATGAGCAATGGTTCTGCAACTACCTGTGACGAGAACTTTTTCGACTCCAGCATTTTTGGCAACTACGCCAATAATGAAAACTATACCCTTACCATCTATCCGGCTACCTCGGGGGAATCACTGCAAGTGATTTTTCTTTCGTTTAATACAGAGGCTGGATTGGACTTATTGCGCATCTATAATGGTAACTCTGTTGCGGCCCCGCTCATAGGAACCTATTCAGGCGTATTGACTCCTTTTTCAGTAACATCCACTGCGGCTGACGGCAGCCTCACCTTTCGCTTTACCTCCAACAATAATCAAAGGCGGGCAGGCTGGTTTGCTTTGCTGGATTGTACTAACTCGGGATACTGTGCAGCTTCCTCTACCAATGCAAATTTTGAATACATCGGACAGGTAAATGGGGCCGGACTTTCCCTTTTTACAGGTAGCGGCTATTATACTAATCAGACAGATGAACCACCTCTGGCCGGTGAAACGCCGGGTACCAGTTTCGATATTGACGTGGTCGTTGTAGATCCGTTTGCTACCGATAGCATCTGGGTGTTTGTTGATTTTAATCAGGATGGAGATTTTAATGATCCCTTCGAGCTGGCAGCAAGGTCGGGTGTGCTGGGAGTCTTTACAGCAGAGCTCTATACCTTAACCATTAATATTCCGCCGGATGCAGCACTCGGCACCACAAGGGTGCGCATTAAAGTAGGAGACGCCTCCTCGGGAACGGTGCCTGCGAATAGCAGCCCTTGTCAGTTGTTTACTTATGGAGAAGTAGAAGACTACGTAATTTGGATTCTGGACGGACTGGATTGTTCCACTACTTCTCTGCACAGCGAGTTTGAATACATATCGCAGGTGAGCTCCACCGGTCTTACAAATGCCAGTGGCTCTTTGTTGTACGCCGATTATACCGGTTTGCCCCCGCTGGGTACCATGTCGGAAAGCAGCTGGATCAATATCATTGTATCAGTTACGGATTCCTATATCACTGACTCCATTTGGAAATACCTGGATGCGAATTACAACGGTATTTTAGACTACCCCTCAGAATTGGTCGGGGAGTTTGGCGAATTCACCGGTGCAACCAATCCGGAAGTGGTGAGCGTACCGGTCTTTATTCCACCGGGAACAGCCGAAGGCACAACCTGGATGCGCATCAAACTGGGTGATACTTTCTATGATGTGAGTGATGACCCCTGTGAAGTGTCATTCGATTTTGGTGAGGTAGAAGATTATCTGTTCACCATCGATAACACTGTATTACCTATTGAGCTGATTGCTTTTGAAGCTTATCTTATTCCTGATGGTGTGCGGTTGGACTGGCAAACAGCTTCAGAGCAAAACAGCAGCTATTTTGAGGTGAACAGATCGGTGGATGGGGTAAACTGGAGTGCCATTGGTCAGGTGACAGCTGCGGGAACACCATTGGAAGAATTGAATTATACTTTTTCAGATCTAGAAGCGCCTTACGGAGGCCTCTACTATCAGTTGTTGCAGGTGGATGCTGATGGTACAGAGGAAAACAGTCCGGTAGTTTTTATTTACAACCCCGAAGTAGGCAACCTGATTGTATTCGGCTATGCCGATTTATCGGGCCGCAGGCTGGCATCACTGGAACAAGCTCCACCCGGTATTTATATTGCTATTACTAATATAGGTAATTATAAAATCGTTTATCCTGGAAAATAGTTATTGCAGAAAATGCAGGCTATCGATGCTGACTCCTTTTCTAGCTGCGAGGTCACTCAGCTGATCGACTCCGATTGTTCCCACACCAAAATATTTAGATGCCGGGTGACTGAAGTACCAGCCACTCACACTGGAGGCAGGGTACATGGCATAGCTTTCTGTCAGGGTAATGCCTGTTCGTTCCGTAGCTTCCAGCCATTCGAAAAGGGTGGTTTTTTCTGAATGATCGGGACAGGCAGGATACCCCGGTGCCGGTCGCATGCCGGTATATGCTTCTGCTATCAGTCCTTCATTGGTGAGTTGCTCTTCCGGGGCATATCCCCAGATTTCACGTCGTACTTTCTGGTGCATCCACTCTGCCAGTGCTTCAGCCAATCGGTCGGCAAGCGCTTTCAGGAGGATGGCTGAATAATCGTCATGTTCGGCTTCCATGCGTGCAAGCTCAGTTTCGATGCCGGTTCCAGCTGTTATAGCAAATCCGCCTATGTAATCCTGCTTGCCACTCGATGCAGGGGCAATGAAATCTGCCAATGCGTAATTCGGCAGTCCCTTTGCTTTTGACTGCTGCTGCCGAAGGGTATGAAATACTACCGGCTGCCCGTGTACATCAGTGGTATGGATATCATCACCTACGGAATGAGCAGGCATGATGGCAACAACTGCCTGCGGCTCCAGCCATTTATTCCGGATGATGGTACGCAGCATTTGTTGTGCATCCTGGAAAAGCTTCGTTGCTGCCGCACCCACCACTTCGTCTTCCAAGATTGCCGGGTATTTACCGGCGAGCTCCCATGTCTGGAAAAACGGTGTCCAATCAATATAATCTTTGAGCATGGCTACCGGCAGTTGTTCCGGTCCCCAGTAATGAATACCTGTTTTTTTAGGGATAGGTGGCGTATAAGCTTCCCAGTTCAGGAGCAGTGCATTGGCTCTGGCTTCCTCCAGCGGCAGTAATTGTTTTTCTTTTTGCCTTGCCAGATGTTGTGCGCGCAAGGCATGGTATTCTTCCGCCATAGCAGCAGCATATGCTTGGCTTTCCGTACTTAGCAATTTGCTTACAACACCTACACTTCTGGAGGCATCGTCAACATGTATCACCGGTCCGGAGTATTCTGTTGCAATTTTAACTGCCGTATGTAATCTTGAAGTGGTGGCACCGCCTATGAGCAGGGGAAGTCGCATACCTCGCGCTTCCATCTCAGCAGCCACTTTCACCATTTCATCCAGCGAAGGCGTAATAAGACCGCTCAGTCCAATTATGGCAACATTGTGTTTTACGGCAGCTTCCAGGATGTTGTCCAGCGGAACCATTACGGCCAAATCGACAATTTCATAGTTATTGCATGCCAGTACCACACCCACAATGTTTTTACCGATATCGTGCACATCGCCTTTTACCGTAGCCAGCAGTACTTTTTCCTTGGCACTGGAGGTATTCGTAAGTCGATTGCTTTCCAGGATGAAGGGTTCGAGATAGGCTACAGCCTTTTTCATCACGCGGGCACTTTTTACCACCTGCGGAAGAAACATTTTTCCGCTGCCAAACAGGTCGCCGACCACATTCATACCTGCCATCAGCGGACCTTCAATAATGGAGAGCGGCGTTGGATATTGTTCAAGAGCAGCTGCCACATCCACCTCAATATAATCGGTAACACCATGTACCAGCGCATACAACAGGCGCTGTTCGAGACCTTCGGTGCGCCAGGCCTGTTCTTTGGCAGTGGCGGTGCTGTCGGCCGGTCGCATTTGATTGGCAAAGTCCACAAGCCGTTCGGTTGCATCCGGTCTCCTGTTGAATAAGACATCTTCTATGTGTTCAAGAAGGGTCGGCTCAATGTCGGCATATATGCCAATGACTCCGGCATTGACGATTCCCATGTCCATACCGGCTGCAATTGCATGGTAGAGGAAGGCCGTATGCATGGCCTCCCGAACCACATCGTTGCCCTGAAACGAAAACGATATATTGCTTACGCCACCGCTTACCAGTGCTCCCGGCAGGTTGCTTTTTATCCATTGGATGGTCTTTAGAAAGTCGACCGCGTAGTTGTTATGTTCTTCAATTCCGGTAGCAATTATGAGAATATTCGGATCGAAGATGATATCGTGCGCAGGAAATCCTGCTTTTTGTGTGAGCAGATCGTAGGCGCGCTGGCAAATGGCAATTCTCCGTTCATAGGTAGTTGCCTGTCCCTCTTCATCAAATGCCATGACAATAACAGCGGCACCCATTTTGCGGGCTATTCCGGCCTGGTGCAGGAAGACCTCCGGGCCCTCTTTTAAGGATATGGAATTGACGATGGATTTACCCTGCAGGCATTTCAGTCCCTCCAGTATCACCTCCCACTTGCTCGAATCGACCACCACCGGTACGCGGGCAATATCCGGCTCTGCCATCGCCAGTCGAAGGAAAGTGGTCATAGCCTCCTTGGCATCGAGCATGCCTTCATCCATGTTCACGTCAATCATCTGCGCCCCATTTTCCACTTGTTGCCGGGCTATGTCCAGCGCTGCTTCATAGTTACCGTTGAGGATAAGTCGCTTGAATTTTCTGGAGCCGGTTACGTTGGTGCGCTCACCGATATTAACAAAGTTGGTGGTGGGCAGTATGCGCTGTGGCTCCAGTCCGCTAAACCGGGGCGTAACATCAGGTGCAGGAGGTACCCTGGGTGAATACTGCCGAACCATCTCTGCAATGTACCGTATATGTTCGGGCGTAGTACCGCAGCAACCGCCTACTATATTTAATACACCTGCTTCCAGGTATTTACGGATATCATTTCCATTACTGGTAGGGTCTTCATCGTATTCCCCAAAAGCATTGGGTAAACCGGCGTTGGGGTAGGCGCTTACAAAATGATGCGTGCTACCGGATAATTCTTTTATATAGGGCAGGAGCTGTTTAGCGCCCAAAGCGCAATTGAGGCCAATGCTGATGATGGGCGCATGTTCAATCGAGTAGAGGAATGCTTCTAGAGTCTGTCCGCTCAGGGTTCTGCCGCTGGCATCTGTAATAGTACCCGAAACCATGATGGGCAGCGCGATGCCTTTTTCTTCCATCACTTGCATACAGGCATAAAGAGCCGCTTTGGCATTGAGCGTATCGAAGATGGTCTCGATGAGAAGAAGGTCGCAACCTCCGTCTATCAGACCGCGAACCTGCTCCTCGTAAGTGGCAGCAAGGCTATCGAAGTCAGTTGCCCGGAAACCGGGATCGTTTACATCGGGAGATAGCGATAAGGTTTTGTTGGTCGGACCGACGGCGCCTGCCACCCAACGTGGCCGATGAGGCGTTTGCCCCATCTGAAGGGCTGTTGCCTCCTTGGCAAGCCGGGCAGCGGCTACGTTTATTGCATAGGCCCAATCTTCTGTTTGGTAATCCGCCTGAGAGATGCGGTTGGCATTGAATGTATTGGTTTCAATAATATCGGCACCTGCCTCCAGGTAGGCAAGATGTATATCGCGTATGGCATCCGGCTGTGTCAGACAAAGCAGGTCGTTGTTGCCTTTCAGATCGCAATTCCATGCCTGAAAGTGGTCTCCCCGAAAATCCGCTTCCGTTAAAGAAAGCTGCTGGATCATCGTTCCCATGGCGCCATCCAGCACCAGGATATGTTGTTTCAGGTAGTTTTCTATTTCAGGTAGGTTTTTCTGCAAGTCGGGTTGTGTTTTCAAATGTTATGGAGCTGGTTTTTATTATCGGAATTAACGTGCGGGGGCTGGTCGGTAGAGGAAGGAAAACTGCAATATTTTTCGATTTTGTGACGGAATTATTGGGGTCTTATATTTCTTAAAAATCAATATTTATAAGCCTCTTTTTCAGTAAAAACTGCCTTTTTTTTCTCGCCTGTGATAGCCTTGGAAAATATTTTTTATCCACATTTTTATAATTTATTATTTCTGTTGTGAAATAATTCTACATTTAAACAACCATTTGCATGATGGATGCGTCAAGAACCATTATGCTCCTATGTTACACCACAGAATAGTAAATGTTTAACCTTCAAAACAATTAACAAAAATGGTAAAGAATTACCTAATGACAGGTCTGTGTTGCTTAGCCACAGGTTTGTTCGCCCAGGATGCTGCGCGGAATTGCAGTACCATGGAAGTAGACGCCCGCCTCAGGGCTGAAGATCCGGGTTATGCTACCAGGATGGAAGCTATTGAATCTTTCACCCAGGAATACGTGTCCGGCAGTGCCGGTGGAACCCGGTCTGTGGTCACCATCCCCGTAGTGGTTCATGTGGTGTATAATAACGCTACAGAGAACATCAGCGACGCACAAATCTTATCGCAGATTGACGTCTTGAATGAAGATTTTCGCCGTTTGAATGCAGACGCTGCATCTACACCAAGTTGGTTTTTAGATGAAGCCGCTGATACAGAAATAGAATTTTGTCTGGCTACGGTAGATCCCAGCGGTAATCCCACAACCGGTATTACCAGAACTTCTACCACTAAGACTTCCTTTACCACTGATGATAAGGTAAAGCAAACTTCTCAGGGAGGAAAGGATGCTTGGCCCAGAGACAGCTATCTCAACCTATGGGTGTGCGATCTGGGTGGCGGACTGTTGGGTTATGCCCAGTTCCCGGGTGGCGCTGCATCCACAGATGGTGTGGTGTGTGATTACCAATATTTCGGAACGATAGGTGCGGCAACTGCTCCCTTTGATCTGGGTAGAACTGCCACACATGAAGTGGGTCACTGGTTGAACCTGCGCCACATCTGGGGCGATGATGGAACCTCTTGTGCCGGTTCTGACCTGGTTGCCGATACTCCTAATCAGGCGGACGAAAACTATGGTTGCCCTTCAGGTACCCGTGTTTCCTGCTCCAATGGTCCTGATGGCGACATGTACCAAAACTATATGGACTATACCGATGACGCTTGTATGAACATATTCACCAACGGGCAAAAAACAAGGATGCACGCTTTGTTTTCTCCGGGTGGTGCCAGAGCGTCCCTTACATCTTCTACAGCCTGCGCCGGTGGCGGCGGTGGCGGACCTACCTGTGATGTTCCCGGCGGACGCAGCACCACAGGTATTACAGAAAGTCAGGCTTCTTTGAACTGGGCTTCAGTAACTGGTGCTACTTCTTATAATGTAAGAGGTCGCGAAGTAGGAACACCTACGTGGACCACAGGCAGTACAACTGGTACTTCCATCAACTACACCGGTTTAACCGCAGGCACCGCTTATGAATGGCAAGTGGAAAGTGTTTGCTCCGGCGGCACCACCAGTGGTTATTCTACCTCTACCAACTTTACCACCCTGGGTGGTGGCGGCGGTGGCGGCTGCACCGATTTCGGTGAGTCGAATAACTCTAAAGGAACAGCGACTACTATATCTACCGGTGTTACTTATAGTGCACAGATTTCCAGTGCTTCGGATGTTGACTGGTACCAGTTCACGACAACTTCTCCCAACACCAGGATTAAAGTAAGCATGACCTCGCTGCCTGCCGATTACGATATGAAGTTATACCGCGGTAACAGCGTGAGAGGTACGTCTGAAAATGCAGGCACTGCCAATGAAACCATTATCTGGAACACCACCAGCTCCGGAACCCGTTATGTGAATGTTTATGGCTGGGCAGGTGCATTCGATGCGGCCGATTGCTATGACCTTATTGTTGAGGTAAGCAATACCAGCTGGAGAACAGATGGATCTGAAATGGTGATCGATGAGGTTTGGGGCAATGCTATTGTGGGTATTTTCCCTAACCCTGCCAAAGAATTGGCAACGGTAAACTACTTCAGTGTGCAGGAAGATATGAATGTTCAGCTGGCAGTATTCGATATCCTGGGTAACAGGGTGATGAACCTGAGCAGCGAAGTCACCAGCGGAGACAACCTCATTCCTATCAATGTGCAATCACTGCCTTCCGGAATTTATGTGGTAGACATTACCAATGGTAAGTCACATTATACAGAAAAATTCATCGTAGAATAAGGTTTTTACGCTTAAATTTTAAAAAAGGGTCGCATTTGCGGCCCTTTTTTTTATCTTTGGTAAGTCCGTTTTCCAGTAAAATAGAGATGGATGTTGTTCTTTGATAGTGATCTGCAGTCAGTAGACGCCGGCCTCGTGTAAACCGCATTCGATCGAAACCGAAGAAGATTGAACCCCTTCTTAGGCCTACCTGTTACAATCAACCTTTGCCTGAGTAGTACCTATTTATGAAACACATACATAATATATAACTCATTGATTGTTAACCCTTAATTATTTAAAATGCTCAAAAAAAATCTCTTATTAGTAATCGCATTATCCCTGTTGGGAACAGGGCTGATGGCACAGGAGGCTGTGCGCAACTGCAGCACTATGGATGTGCATGAAAGACTGCTCACCGAAGACCCGTCTTTCGCTACCCGTATGCAGAACATTGAAGCTTTTACCCAGGAGTATGTTGCCAATCATGCCGGCTCCACCCGCGATATTGTGGTCATTCCTGTGGTAGTACACGTGGTTTACAACAATGCAACGGAAAATATTAGTGATGCTCAGGCTTTGTCACAGATTGACGTTTTGAACGAAGATTTCAGACGGACCAATTCCGATGCCGGCAGCACCCTCTCCGATTTTGTAGGAGTAGCTGCTGATACCGAAATTGAATTCTGTCTGGCTTCTGTAGACCCTGACGGCAATCCAACCACCGGTATTACCAGAACATCCACATCCAGATCATCATTTTCAGCAGATGACAAAGTCAAATTTGACTCTCAGGATGGCAAAGATGCCTGGCCACGCGATGAATACCTGAATATCTGGGTATGCGACCTGGGTGGCGGATTGCTGGGCTATGCACAATTCCCCGGCGGACCGGCCAATACCGATGGTGTTGTTTGCGACTATCTCTATTTCGGAACCACCGGAGTGGCTACTCCTCCCTTCGATCTCGGAAGAACTGCCACCCATGAGGTAGGCCACTGGTTAAATCTTCGCCATATCTGGGGCGATGGCCCTTGTGGGTTCGACGATTTTGTGGGTGATACACCTGCGTCTGATAACCCTAACTATTCTTGTCCGCTTTCGCATGTATCCTGCAGCTCTTTGGATATGGTGCAGAATTATATGGACTATACCAACGATGCCTGTATGAACCTCTTTACCATGGGGCAAAAAGACAGGATGCAGGCCCTATTTGCACCAGGTGGTGCCAGGGTAGAATTGCTGAGCTCTCCCGCATGCGGCGGCGGTGGTGGCGGACCTACCTGTGATGTACCGGGTGGAAGAACAACCACTGCTATTACCGATGTCAGTGCTTCTCTCAACTGGTCAGCTGTAACAGGAGCTGTTTCCTATAACGTGCGCGATCGGGAAGTGGGTACGCCCACATGGACTACAGGCAGCACTGCCGGTACTTCTATCAACTATACAGGTTTAACTGCCGGAACAGATTATGAATGGCAGGTAGAAACTGTTTGTTCCGGTGGCGCTACCAGCGGCTATTCTACTTCCTTGATATTCACTACCACAGGTGGTGGTGGCGGTGGCGGTTGTACCGACTTTGGTGAGCCCAACGACGTCAGTGGTGCTTCAGCTCCTACTATCAATGCAGGTGAAGTATACAGTGCGCTCATTGCCACCTCCGGTGACGATGACTGGTACAAGTTCAAAACCTCCAACCCGGCCACGAATATCCGTGTTACACTCAGCAGTCTTCCTGCGGATTACGATGTAGAGCTGTATAATAAAGGAACATTCGTAGATGTGTCTGAAAACGCAGGAACTTCCGATGAGCAGATTATCTGGAATACTTCTACCAGGGGCTGGAGATTGGTGCATGTGTATGGATGGGCCGGTGCCAACGATCCCGCCGATTGCTATGATTTATTGGTGGAAGTGAGTGCTACCAGTTTCCGCACCGATGGTTCTGAACTGTTTGTGGATGAAGACTTAAGAAACGGTATCATGGGCTTATATCCCAACCCTGCTAGCGATGCGGTATCTATGGTATACCACAGCGTACTGCCTAAGCAGGATGTACAGGTGAGTGTGATGAATGTAATCGGTCAGACAGCCTTAACCATGAACGAGCTTACCGTAGAAGGAGACAACCTCATTCAATTTGATGTAAGCAACCTCACCCCCGGTATTTACGTGGTTGATGTTTTTGATGGAAAATCGCACTACACAGAAAGACTGGTAGTGAACTGATAGACCTATTGAACAGTTGCAAAAGGACAGCATCGATTGCTGTCCTTTTCTTTTTAATTTTGACCCATATGGATGTTTTCGAAAAGATGGCAGCAGCGAAGGCCGAAATTGCCGAAGCTGTGGTAAATAGCGCAGAAGAACTCGAGCAGTTCAGAATCAGGTTTCTGGGTAGCAAGAATATCCTGAAGGAACTGTTTGCTGCCATAAAGGAAGTCCCGAATGAGCAGAAAAAGGAATTCGGGCAAAAAGTAAATGAGCTTAAAACGCTGGCACAGGAAAGATTTGACACCCTGAGCGCAGGCTTTTCCAGCAAAGGAAGTGAGGAAAAATATACTGTTGACCTGACATTGCCGGTAGCGGTGAACAGAGCCGGCGGCCGACACCCTATCACGATTATCCGCGATGAAATTGCGGGTATTATGGGAAGAATTGGCTACGTGGTGGCCGAAGGTCCTGAGGTGGAGGATGACTGGCACAATTTTACAGCACTGGCCATGCCGGAGAATCATCCTGCCAGAGATATGCAGGATACCTTTTACATTCAGACCAATCCCGATATTCTATTGCGTACCCATACCAGCAATGTGCAAATCAGGGTAATGGAAAACCAGGAGCCACCCATACGCATCATCGCTCCGGGTAGAACCTACCGCAATGAAACCATTTCTGCCCGCGCCCATTGTGTATTCCATCAGGTAGAACTGTTGTATATTGATGAAAAGGTAAGCTTCGCAGACTTGAAGCAAACCTTACTCTATTTATCCAGAGAGCTGTTCGGTGCTGACACCAAAATCCGTTTGCGGCCCAGTTACTTTCCTTTTACAGAACCATCGGC
>DDYY01000099.1:63189-73273 GCA_002346225.1 Bacteroidetes bacterium UBA3022 | reverse complement strand
TGGCCTTGCAAAAAGACCAGGAAGGAATGCGCTACTTTATGGCAGAAGGTGGTAACCTCATCATGCTGGACCGCCAGGCAAAACGGATTACCGGTAATACTGCGGGCTTGTATGTGCTGCGTCCGGGACATCTGGGAGGACTGAAAGCTCCTGAATCACTCATCAGCAGCAAGGAAAGCGGTCTGGCAGATTTTCAGGCTTCCGGTAACGAACCGTTCTGGAACCTGGAGATTGACTTTGCCCGAGGTATCTGGTTCAGGGAAATGGGGCAGATGGAAGTGAAGGGAAATACGGCGGCTATGCAAAAAGACGAGCATCCCGGAACTATCCGCTACGAAAGCGAAACAGCTTCAGGTATACTTGATGTAAGCCTGACAAGCACTTCGTGTACTGATAACATGAGTGGCGCAGCATATCCGGTTACGGTGGAAGTAAGCTTTGATGGAAAAACCTATATTGGCTGCGGCGACTACAACAACGACCGAGCCCGTACCAATGGCAGCTGGCAGCTTCAGTCGATGGAAGGTTGGGATGGAGATGCCACCGGATTACAAAGAGGTAAGCCGATGTTGCTGATTGATATTGCAACAGGCGGTATAAGCGGGCATACAAGCTGCAACAGTTTCTCAGGCAGTTGTACCATTACTGATGAAATCATCACTTTCGCGGAGAACATGGCCATGACCAAAATGGCATGTCCGGGAACACTGGAGCAGCTAATGGTGCAACAACTGCAGGGTGACTATACGTATGTCATGCGCGACCGTCAGCTGGAACTGCTCCGCGATGGCTTGGTCGTCATGACCTTTGTGCGGTATCAGTAGTGGATAAAAGCTTCTACTTCTATTTCTACCAACATGCGCGGATCAATGAGGGCACTCACCGCCACCATGGTAGCAGCCGGTCGTACATCATTGAATACCTCGGCATGCGCCTTGCCTGCTTCCTGCCAGCCATTGATATCGGTCAGATAGATGCGGGATGAAACCACATGGTCCATAGATGAGCCGGCCATGGTGAGGGCATGTTCTATTTTTTTAAATATAATATGACATTGTTCGTATACAGTATCACCTGTAATCTCTCCCTTTTCATTGACGGCGGTAGTGCCTGACACTTTAATGAAGTTGCCCACACGGACACAGCGGGAGTAACCAAGCGTATTTTCCCAAACTGTACCGGAAGAATAGTTCTGTCTCATCTTGATTGCTTTTCTCTATTGTACGGCCGAAGATAGCAATTGGATAAGGTGATTTTTGTCAATATAAAAATACCGCCCGCCAACAAGGTAGATGACGGGCGGTATTTCCTGTTTTGCTACTCAATAATGAGCCGTTCCGTATAGTATTCAGCGCCCTCCACGGATAGGAAATAAACGCCGGGCGCCAGCTCCTCCACAGGAATGGTCGCTATGCCTGATGGCGTGGTTTCCTGCAGCTGCCTTTCCCCAACCATTCTTCCACCCAGATCTGTAATGGAAATACGACCGGGGCCTCTACTGCTGTTCCATGCTACATACACTATGTCATCGGCAGGATTGGGATACACAGCAATTTCCGAAAGACTGTCGGCGGCCATGCGCAATGCATCGGTGCTAAAATTGCTGGTGTACAGGTGTTCAGTCCAGCCATACGGACATTCCGCGATTACCCTCCAGGTGTAAAGGGTGCCTGGCACCAGACCGATGAGGGTAAAGGAAGTATCGGAAGTATAGAAGGCTGACCAGCCGGAGGTACCGACTACCTGAAAGCTGACGCGGTATTGAATGGCTTCCGGTACCGCATTCCAGGCGAGCGTAGCCCCCGTGGCGGTGATGGAACCCTGTGTCAGTTCATCCGGAGTGGTGCAACTGGCAGAGGGTGTGGCCGTAGCAAAGAAAGCCAGTTCCGACCAGGCTGTCCATGCGCCGGCACACCAGGTTCTCACCTGAAATTCGTAATTGGTAAGCGGCAATAATGCTGTTGCCTGCAGGAAAGTATTATTGACAGCTATCGTGTTCCAGGTGCCACCCACTGCGCGCAAGCGCACTTCAAAACTTTGGCTGCCGTTGTTGTCCCAGTACAGGTAAGCTGCTTCTCCGGTGATGGCATCGGCGGCGAGTGCCACAGGGACATCGCAGTCGCAGGGAAAACAAATATTATCTACCCCTTGCACATCATTTTTAGATGGACGAACGCCCTGGGAGTATATTTTCAGCACGAGGTAATCGTAGCCTGCACCCAGATCGAGTGTATCATAAAACGTCTGCCAGTTGTACAGGTTCTGACCGTAATTGGCCGAGAGCAGCACCTGACGGGTATATGTTGCATCGGCATTGTTGATGGGTGAAATGTTGGCGCGTGTAGTGATTTCCGGATCCATGAATTCGCCATTGATGCCCAGTACTTCGACAAATAAGTCGTTGGACAATGCATTGCCACCGCTATTGATGCTTTGAAGAGAAAAAGGCACCAGTCCCTGATGCGACCTGTAGTTGCGTATGACCTGGGTCAGCGGTCTCTCGTAAGTACTGCTGTTGTACATCATGGCTTTGCCGCCTTCCAGTACCCAGTTGCTTTCCTGCAGCCATTCGGCGTCGAAGAAAAAGTGCTGGCCGGTTAAGAGGAAGGCGCCGCCCAGGGTATCGGCATCGAAGTGCGGATCTTTTACTGCATTCTGCAGTGGGAGCGCCACTACATTGACTGCGCTGCCATCGGTATGTGTCTTGCCCTGCTCATCCATCACGGTCAGCAGCACATTGTAAGTGCCGGCGGTAGCATAGGTATGGCGTATTTGTTGTCCGTAGCCGGTACTTCCATCGCCGAACTGCCAGTAGTAGCCCGCTATACCGTTGCCCTCGTTGGTAGTATAGCTGTCGCCGTCCATCGCTGCAGCAGCATCGAACAGCACCGTGGTGCCTCCCACGGCGGTGTGACTGAATAATGCCAGCGGCGGGGTATTGAGTGCATTAGGCTGGAAATAATTGGTAGTGCGGATTTCAGCAAACTGCGGATAGGCATCATATCCCGGATGCAGCAACGCGTCCTGACCTGTTTCGGGATACAGGTGGTATTTGTTATCGCGGAAAGTACAACCGCTGATCCACGATGTTTTGAAATCGTATTCCTTTCCATCACCGCTCACCACGTTGTCGGCGCGCAATACGGGAGCGCCGTACAACCAGCCGACGATATCGAGGCCCTCAATGAATACCTGTCCCGTTACCCCATTGGTGCTGATACCATATCCTGCAGATTCAGAGTAAGGTATGCTGTCGCCTTCGGGTGTAAACAAGGTCTCAGGGTCGCCCAGCAACAGGCCGTTTTTAAGATGCACCTGGCTGGAATAGCTCAGCGAAATCCCCTGCTGGGTGACGTTCCATATTTTGAAATTGCTGACCACACTCATCGCGTTGTGGGTGTTGGGATAGAACTGAGAGCGCGTGAAATCGCCAATGTTGTCGTCGTTGTACATGTGGGTCCAGAAGAAGATACCGGTGCGCACATTGTACGCCACAGAACCCTGGTTGCGCCGAATAGGAATGAGGACCGAGAAAATTGAGTCCTGGTCACCAGCCAGTGCCGGCTGCAGGGTGGCCGCTTTGGGAACCATGGGGCGGAGTTCATCCGTAAACTGATCGTCGTCGCTGAAGTAATTGAAACCGGCTGCGTCGCAGGAGGTGGCAATGTTGTTGATGAGTTCCACATTGTCGCCTTTCAGCCAGAAGCCATTGCCTTCGTGTCCCAGGTCGAAGGCATAGAGGCGGTCGAACAGGTTGACATAGGGGTCATCTTTGGTGCCGATGCCTTTTACCGAAAGGTTGTGGACAAAACTGCCCAGCTCATCGCCGAGCTCCGTTACAAAGGCACTTCCCTTGTATTCAAATACAATGTTGTCGATGATATCGGCGTGGCTGGAGTGGTTCACGATGCCCCAGCCCGGAGTGCTGATAATGACATTGCCTTCCAGCACCACCGGGTCGCCCATATAATCATTGCGACCGGCACGGTGCAGATGCAGCGCGTACCTGCCGCGGGGGTTGGTGCCACCACTTACAAGCACACCATCCACTACCACCGGATCGTCGACCAGTATGCCTTTATCACTTCTGCCCAGCCCGATGAAGGCAGCGTAGCGCACCTGCTGGATAGGGCGGTGCATGAGCATCACATGCCCTCTTTGCTGGTGGGGCAGTGCCGTATAGTTTTCGGTTTCAAATATTACGTTGCGGGTCATGTTCCCTGCCGCGGACCGCAGGTTGTAACCTCCCGGAGGCTTGTGGTTGTAGAGCAGGGCATTGCTGCCGTCTGCCTGGTTGGTGAAGGTAATGGTCTTGCCTATGATGGCACTGATTTCCAGCAGCTCATCCTGGTATTTGGAATTGTCGGCATTGGAGCCGGAAAATTTGGTTTCCACGCCCGGTACGAGGACGATGTCACCCGGCTGCCATCCAGCCGGCAGCACATCTGTTTTTATATTGGTGGCACCTGCAATGCTGTTGCCCCTCAGGTTCAGGATGGCCGTTTTAGGTGTTCCATGCACTTCCAGATGCCCGTGGCTGATCATCCCCTTGCTGAACAGGAAAGGATCCCAGGCGGTATCGATGGGTCCCTGGTCGGGGAAACGTACGGTGGCGGTATATGCTGCCCCCACCGGATTAGCTGCGGTGCCGATAGTGAGGTATCCGTCCGGAGCTACCACCAGGGTGTTCACCACCAGCAGGGTATGCATGTCGGTGCGAAACTCCAGGTGACCGTCCACACGCAGGGTGAACAATGCCACCTCACTGCTCTGATTATACGTCACGGTATGGGCACTGTCTACCAGCACCCGGTCGCCGGCACCCGGCACCGCAGCGGTACTCCAGATGGCAGGATCATTCCAGTTGCCCGAAGCTATAGTTTGCACGGTGACGTCCTCATAAGCTACAAGGGCGAAGACAGCGCAGTGTTCGGTATGCATGGCCATGTCATCCATATGCATACTGCAATCGTCCATGGTCATTTGTCCCGCTACCAGGGCGGTACCTGCAAAGAAAAAAATGGTGTGTAGTAACAGGGAGCGAATGAATCGTTCTGTCATTTTGTGTTTATTTTAATATGTGAAAACAGGTGGTGTGTTACGGGGTTGTAACAGATGTGTGGTGCACGAGACATGATGCGTACAAAAAAAGGGACTTCTATTTATAATGGGATATCAGAAGTTCCACAAATGTGACTGGACAATCAGGGGGATGCTACAACAATTGCGTAACGGCCCGAAGGTAGAAAGATTTAGCACTTGTGCCGGTCGATTGTCATAAGGCATTGTCGAAAAAATGTCATAATTGCCTCAGGCATCTCCTTGCTGCATTTAGGAGCTCAGGAAACAGTTGTTCACTTGCTACCGAATAACAAGGATTGTGCAGTGAAGCGTTGACCGTCTATGAAGTAAGTGTTATTCTTTCCTGCGGAGAAGTGACAGCGTATGCTGATATTTATACACATGGCTACCCGAGCGACGAAGCGGACAAAGGAAATTCTTAGCCGGGATTGCAGCGGCAGCGCCCGCTTGGAATTATCACTTGTTGTTATGCTCACTGCCCTATTAGCGGGCCTACAGCGGAAAGCCCGACCATGCGGCCATGGGAAGCAGTCGGTGCATTGCTCCTCATCCCCACCTATATACGATTACCAGGGCCTTTCGAAGAAAGCGGTATCTACTGTTTCCTCCACTTCCAGCAAAGTGCTGTGCAGCGGCTTTCTCGGTAAATTATATTTATTTTTAACCCATATATTATGCAACAATGCCAGGGGACAAAGTACAACGAAGTAAACTACTGTCAACACCACCCTCGATGAGATGGCACCCAACACCATCGCCAGTCCGTACCATGCTTTCAACAGCCATGTTCTTGACAAGGGATGCACCCATCCCATCAGCAGCGCAATGGCGGCGACATAGAGGCACCAGTCCCGCCCGGTAAGGAGGTGCAACAGGAGGAAACCTCCGGTAATGACAAGCACATCTCTTTTATCAGGCGACCATTTCATATTAAAACAATGAGTATATAAAAGGTGCCGCGGCTGTACCTCCACCGAATACCAACAGCACACCGAGACCTACGAGTATGACGATGAGCGGTACCAGCCAGTATTTTTTACGGGCCTTCATGAAGCGGAGTAAGTCTTGCAAAGCGTCTATCATGGGGTAGTTTCCTTTTTTGAAATGATGGTGGAAACGATAACGACACTATCCATGCGGGTTGTAAGAAAGCAATTCAGTGCGTCCATGGCGGTTGCCACAATAGGCTGATCCTTCACATTGAAACTGGTATTGACCAGCATACCGGTGCCGGTCAACTGACGGCTGGCGTGTAGCAGGTTCCACAAGGGGTGTTGTTCGCTGTCGCAGATTTGCAGTCGGGAGGAAAAATCGACGTGCACCACTGCCTGCAACTTACTTCTTGGTGTGTAGAGGCGTTCCATGAGCGGCATTTGTGCGTAGTTTTCGGGCACGGGCAATCTGTATTTTTCCACCAGCGGTGCAACGAGCAGCATATAAGGTGAAAGATAGGAAGCATTGTAGAATTGCCGTGCTTCCTCCTGCAACATGACCGGTGCAAAGGGGCGGAAGGCCTCGCGGTTTTTGATGTGCAGGTTCAGCTTTTTCTGCATTCCGGGGAAGGTGGGATCGGCGAGAATGGAACGGGCACCCAGCGCGCGCGGACCAAATTCCATGCGGCCCCGGCACCAGCCCACTATCTTTCCCTGCACCAGTTGGGCAGCGACATGTGCCGCCAAAGTTGCTTCGTCTTCAAAGCGTTCGATGTGCAGGTCGGGATGTGCTGCCTGCAGGGCAGGGATATCCACTTCGCCGGGTTCAGGTCCCAGAAAAGCGCCCTGCATAGTATCGCCGGGTGCGACCTGCCGCCGGGTGTGGAAATACTGATAGGTAACTGCCAGCGCTGCGCCCAGGGCACCTCCTGCGTCACCGGCTGCGGGCTGAATCCAGTAATCGGAAAACATTCCCGATTGCCTGAGCTTGCCGTTGGCCACACAGTTCAGCGCCACACCACCGGCCAGACAAAGGCGGTTCAGTCCCGTCAGTTGCCGGGCGTGGGCAGCAAGTTGTAATACTATAGACTCCGTCACCATCTGCAGGGCCAGGGCCAGGTTGCAGTGCGCTGCGGTAATGTCTTCTTCGGGCAGTCTTCGCTTCAGTTGAAAGAGCGCCTCCCATTTGGCATCAGGCACCATGCGCAATGCATATCCAAAAGAAAAATATTTTTCATTCAGTTGTATAGAACCGTCTTCGAATACCGTCAGTAAAGCACCGGTAATCCGTTCTACATTGGCCTTCGTCTCCGCTGCATGTGGGTCGCCGTAGGGTGCCAGTCCCATCACCTTGTACTCGCCCTCATTGACCTTGAAACCCAGGTAGTAGGTAAAAGCGCTGTAGAGTAGTCCCAGGGAATTTGGGTAGTGCATCTCCTTGTGCAGGGTAAGGGTATTGCCCTTGCCGCTGGCGATAGATGCCGTGGCCCATTCGCCTACTCCATCGATGGTGAGCACAGCGGCTTCTTCAAAAGGAGAAGGATAGAAGGCACTGGCAGCATGCGACAGGTGGTGAGAGGAGAACAGGAGGGGCACCTTGCTGCGCTTATCCATGCCCAGGGCACTCAGTTCCTTTTTCAATTCAGCTTTGAGGAAGAGCTTCTGGCGCATCCATACCGGCATGGCTTTCAGGAAAGGCAGGAAGCCCCGTGGTGCGTTCCACAAATGGGTTTCCAGCAGGCGTTCGAATTTCAGCAGGGGTTTATCGTAGAATACAATGGCGTCGATTTCCTGCCAGCCGAGTCCTGCTGCCTGCAGACAATATTGTATGCTTTGGGCGGGAAAGGCAGCGTCGTTTTTCTTCCTGCTGAAGCGCTCTTCCTGCACCGCAGCCACTATCTTTCCGTCGCGCACCAGGGCAGCAGCAGCATCGTGGTAGTAAGCAGATATTCCCAGTACGGTTGGCATTTCCGGGCAGAAAGATAAGGCGCTTTGCAGAACCGGCGCGACGGCGCATGTGGCGGGCATTGCTTATACTTGCGCTGGTAATTTCCACAGGGCAATTGCCGCTTGCCACGTGATAAAAAAACTGTCTTTCCCTTTGTATGTGCTGGCTGTCAGTCTGATTGTACTGGAGTTGTTGCTGCGCATGCTGGGCTACCGGCCTTACCGCAATACGGATTTCCGCGTGGTCATCGAGCCGCCTTCGGCATTCACCGGAGACGACTCGCTCGGCATTGCTTTGGTACCCGGAACTTTTGCATTCACCCTGAATGATGCAGTGCAGTTTGAAGCCACGCACACAGCCGCAGGGCATCGGCTGGTGGTTCCTGCTATGCCCGATACCTTGCCGGCCATAGCTATGCTGGGTTGTAGCTTCACCTATGGTTATGGGGTGGATGACGCAGAACATTTCAGCTCGCTGTTGCAGGCGCAATATCCGCAGCTCTACCTGGACAACTTCGGCGTGCCGGGTTATGGCACCGTGCAATCGCTACTGCAGCTGGAGCAGGCATTGATGGAGCGCCCGTGGGAAGCAGTGGTGGTGGTACTGTCGTCGCTGCATCCCGACCGCAATGCCCTCACACCTTCCTTTCGCAGGGAGTTGAAGGTGGGCTTTCACCGTTCGGGAGCGGGAACAGATACCGCTCTGACTGATGCCCGCTTTCCCTATGCCGATGCTTCCGGAAAGGTGGGTTTTGTGGCCTGGAACAAGTTGTACCAGCATCCGCCTCTGCGTGAATGGTCGGCATTGGTGAACGCCATTTTCATCACCATCGATCATCGCAAAGCCGCTCAACTACAACCCGAACAGGTCACCGCCGCCTTGCTGTTACACATGGATTCTCTGTGCAGGGCAGCGAACACCCGACTGGTGGTGGCTGCCCTCGACCACAGCGATTACCTGACGGCGGTGCAACAGCAGGTGGCGGAACAGCACGTGGCCTGGGTAGACCTTGATTTCGATTTTTCCGACCCTGCCATGACCAATGCTCCCTACGACAGTCATCCAAATGCCGAAGGGCATCAGTATATTGCAGCCAAGCTCGCACCTTTATTCCATTGAAAAGCATTTATATCTATACGGTTATCTGGTTGGCCAGTCTGGCAGGGTTGTGGTCGTACACCCAGCTGGAGGCAGACTTTGCCATTGACGTTACCGGACTGGGAGATGCAGATGACCGCGAAGCCCGGGCGGAACTGCTCAGCCAATTCAATAGCTGGGATACCAATGTGGTGGTGATGTTGCAGGCACCGGAGCCGCTGCATGCCTATCGACAGCTGCTGGCAATACAGGCTGTGTCGGATACACTCGCCTCCTGGTCATCTATTCGCTACCTCACCAGCATAACGCGTTTTGATTTTGCCGTATGGCATTACCTGGGTCCGCGCACCGAACCCTTTCTGCCACTTGCTGATAGTCTGGCATTCTACGAGCGCTGGGAGCATCTGGATCAGTATCCGGATATAACAGAAAAATTTATATCTGAAGACCGCCGATGGACAACCCTCTACCACACTCCGGAGTCGTCGGTAGCAGGTGGACTTTCCGGCGATAGTCTGCAGGAATTTCTGGAGTCTGACTTACCCGGCTGGAAAGTATTATTGATGGGTGCCGAGGTAACCGAAAAAGCCATGGCCGATGCCGCTACCGCCGACATGCTGCGCATCAGTGTGCTGGCGATAGTGTTGCTGTTTGCCAGTTATTTCCTGCTTACCCGTTCGCGGCGCACGCTGTTGCCCGTGTTGAGTTTTGTGGTGTTCAATTGCAGTGCCGTATTCAGCTTCATGTTTATCACTGGCTTTAAGATTACGCTGCTCACGGCTACCGTTCCCGCTATTGTGGCCATACTGTCCTTCTCCGATTTGCTGCATATCCTCAGCCAGTACCGCCAGCTGACCGACGAAGGAGTGGCGCCGGACAAAGCGCGCTGGCAGCTGTTCCGCACCATTGGCCGACCGTTGATACTGACATCCCTTTCGAATCTCATTGGCTTTTTGCTCTTTCTTTTTATCGGACATGCCGCCTACCTCAATGAGCTGGCTATGGTGGCGGGATTCGGTATTGT
>DDYY01000099.1:13965-62826 GCA_002346225.1 Bacteroidetes bacterium UBA3022 | reverse complement strand
TTCCGGCAAAAAGCGCATTACCTGCGGTGGCTGCTGCGCGTGCAGGAACATGTGGCGCGTTACCTTCGATGGTATGTGCTGGCGACCCTGCTGCTCACCGGATGGCTGGGTTGGGACATGGGACAGCAATCGCCGATAGACATGCGCTACTACGACAGCCGTGATTCTGCCCAAACCTATGTGCAGAGCTTCCTCGCATTCGACCGGCACTTTCAGGGTGTGAGAGATATCGAAGTGGTGCTCACCACCCGCGACGACCCTTTCGATGCAGTGACCCTCGAACAAATAGAAAAAATAAGCAATTATCTGGAAGACAGCTACGGCTGCACTTCGGTATACAGCTGGAACACGGTGCTGAAGCGCTACAACCGCTTCCGGCGACAGGGGGCAGCTTCGCAGTATGTGTTGCCGCAGCGTTGGTCGGATGAAATGCAGACGGCTTTGCTGGAACACCCCGAAGCTACCGGCATGTACGACGTGGTGACCCAAGACTTCCGTCAGTACCGCATCATCGGCAGTCTGCCCGACATCGGTACGCGCGAAGCCAATAGCAGGAAGGCTGCACTGGAAACATATCTAACTGCCACGTTGCCTCCTGAAGTGGGCTGGGAAATTTCCGGTGCCGCCTTTGTGTTCGACCGGGGCGTGATCCGCTTTACGGAGAGCATCGGTCTGGCGTTGCTGCTTTCCCTGCTGGCCATAGGTATCATCATGGGTGCGCTGGCACGCTCGCTGCGGGTGGTGGTGTTGACCATCTGGGTGAACGGATTGCCCTTGTTGCTGGCATGGTGGCTGTTGTGGCAAATGGGCATCGCCCTGAACCCACAATCGGTATTCCTGCTCACCATTATTCTGGGCGTAGCGCTGGACGATTCCATCTATATCACAGGCTACTTTTCGGGCAACAAACGACCCGACTTCCATACCCAGGTAGTGCGACGTCTGGCTTTTCCCGTGGGTGTCACCACCGGCGTGCTGGCCATCAGCTTCCTCGCACTGTGCTTTTCTACCAATCCGCTGATTGCCGCATTTGGATGGATTACCTGCACCAGCTTATTGCTCGCATTTTTATTAGACCTACTTTTGCTGCCGCTGATCATTCAAAAACGAAGCTAAGAGGATGGCCTTTATTTTTTATTTCCTGTATGCCTTGTGGACCATCGCCTCCCTTTGCCTTTTCATCTATGTCATACAGGAATTGATTTTGTTGCGTGCCGCTTTTCGCACTTCGAAACTGCCGACGGTAAGTCCCTTGCAGGAACTGCCGATGGTCACCGTGCAACTGCCCCTGTACAACGAGAAATATGTAGCAGCCCGCCTCATCGACGCTATTTGCGCCATGGATTATCCCAGAGAACTGCTGGATATTCAGGTGCTGGATGATTCCGGCGATGAGACGGTAGACATTGTAGCAGCCAAGGTGGCCGCATACCGCCAGCAGGGATTTCACATCGCGCACCTGCGGCGGGGCGAGCGCACCGGATTCAAGGCCGGAGCCCTGCACTATGGCATGGCCACTGCCCGCGGTAATTTCATCGCCATTTTCGATGCCGACTTTCTGCCGGCCAAAGATTTTCTGCAACGCTCCCTTCCTTACTTCGAAGATGCCGGCGTGGGCGTGGTGCAAAGTCGCTGGGGACATATCAATCAGGAATACTCCATCCTCACCCGCGCCGCATCGGTGATGCTGAACATGCACTTCTTTCTGGAGCAGGCAGGGCGTTACAACAGTCGCGCCTTCATCAACTTCAACGGCACGGCCGGTATCTGGCGCAGGTCGTGTATGGAAGATGCGGGTGGCTGGCATACCGACACCCTTACCGAAGACCTCGACCTGAGCTATCGCGCACAAATAAAACATTGGAAATTTATCTATTTGTATAACCTGGTATCTCCTGCCGAGCTGCCCGTCACCCTCGATGCCTACAAGACCCAGCAATTCCGCTGGTCCAAGGGCGCTGCGGAATGCGTGCGCAAAAACATGCGCGCCCTCTGGCAATCGGATGCTAAGTTGTCGACCAAACTATTCGGCAGTTTTCATTTGCTCAACTCATCGGTATACTTCATCGTACTGCTGCTGATTCTGGTAACGCCAATCCTGCTTTGGCTAGAATCTTTTACCGGACTACCCATGCCGCTTGCCCAGCCTTTCTATGTCATGAACATGGTGGTCATGATTTGCATACCGCTGGTGTTCTGGATTACCAATGCTGTGGTGCAGGGAGGAGGCTGGTGGCGACAGCTGCGTTATTTGGCAGCCGTGTATTTTCTTTTGTGCATGAGCATGGGCATCTCGCTGTACATGGTAAAAGGCATACTGGAAGGATACCGGGGCAAGGTTTCGGGCTTTATCCGCACACCGAAATACAATGTATCGGGTAGCACAAGACTGCGGGTGGCCACGGCCTATTTCAGCAAAAAGGACGGCGACCTGTTCTGGGCCGAAACCCTCCTGTTCCTGCTGGGTTTTGTGGTCATCTACATCGGCATAGACCTGCGCATGCCCTACATCCTCAATTATGGCATCATGATTGGCATCGGCTTCGGCTGCAAACTGCTGCTACCACATTATGATTTCAGAAATATATTTTCCCGCCAACGATTCCGGCAACAGCCAGCTGATAAGCATACACTTCGCCGCTAACAAGTCTGCGGAAGCAGGGGAGCACCTACCGCGGTGCCTGCCATTTACGGTCGTCCTGCCTTTCGCTGTATTCCGCCCCGCATAGCGGCTACATGCTTGCTGAACTGCGCTGTATCCGTAGCGCGGGGACGGGATGCCGCTACAGTCAGGGCTATGAAGAAAGGGCTGCTGCTTCGGCGCTGGGGGATGGGCTTGCGTTGGCGTTCATTTTCAATCCCTGTCCGCACAGTTTTGTTGTTGCAGTTCTATAAAACCGGGACAATCGTACATCTTTTCGTACTTCAATACCAATCTGGTCCTGAATAATTGCGGCCGCCATCCGAAAAAATGCAGCTTCCCTATGGTACCCTCCTGCACATAAAAGCATTTTTCTATCATTTCGCTTTCGCCCTGTATGCGGATGCCGATGCTGGAATGTCCGGGGTAAATATCAATTTTCATTTGGCACTTGTCCCAGTAAGCAGCTTCTATACTTTCCTGCCGATCGAGCCATGCCGTGATGCTGTCGAGTGCAGGTACTAAACTCTTATAGGTAACAGTGCTGTCGTAGGGATTCGTCAACACTACTGCTTTGCGGTGTTTTCTCACCTGTTGTTTTATCAGGCGCTCTATCTTGTTCAGGTTTCCCTGTGCAACAGCCCTGTCCATCGCCTGCTCCCTTTGCCCGAATGCCGGAAGTGACAACCACATGAATGCAGTAAATATTATCGCAGGAATAATGGTATGCACTTTCATTGTAGGTGTTTTCTATTGGCAGTGCGTCCTGTCGATGCCGGAAGGCTCAAAACTGTTTCACCCAATGCAGCCCCACGCCCGTTTGTTGGTCAGCGGTTTGGTAGCTGTACATATTCCAGGCGGTTGTTTTGGAGGTTCGGGTTTTGTTGACAGTGAGGTTCCATACACTGAGCATGACGGTGGTGGTGCCCAGCCCTACATTCAGCATTGCCAGTGTTCTTTCACTGGCGTTGGAAGCATTCAAATTGGGATCATTGTACTCTACGATGAAGTCATTCAGCCCCAGCAGCAAAGCAGCGGTGCCCGTGTAAAGACCCAGCACAGGAGCCAGTTGGCTATCTGCACCGTTGGCAATCTGTAGAGTATTTATCACATTCAATGACAGGTTGGCACCACCTAAAAGTGCTGTTGCCAGAGCAATATTGGGATCTATAGGAGGTCCGCTGTAATTGGGTTGTATCATTGCACATTCTTCCTTGCTCAATCCGCTGCCGGCCACCCAAGCGTCTACCACCTCACTGTTCATAGCCAGGAGGTAATCGTACTGATGGGACGCGTTAATTTGTTCCGCTATCGCGCGTCCTGCGGTTTGTTCTATCAGGTAGCCCACTGCACAGATGTTTCCATGCTTATCGATAAAGCAGGGAACCCGCTCACCGGGGTAATCGTAATTGCGGGGAAAGACGCCTGCTGTCCGGTAGTCGTGCAGCAGGTCGAGCAGGTGTGCCCGCATGGCTTGTTGTTCTGCCGATAAGCCGCTTATCTCTTTTTTGCGCAGCAGCTGTTCCACATACGCCAGGTGGGTCTTTATGCGCAGGTCTTCATCGGTGGTTGCTGTGGGCATATATCCGAAATGATGTACAAAGCTGCTATCACCAAGCAAGGCATTCACCGTTGATGCCTGCTGTTGGGTGTGCCGGCCGCCACTCCAAAATAAAGTAGCCGCTACCATTAATAATAAATAATTTAATCTGTTCATAGCTTTATGGTTCGGTAGACTTACCTATCTCCGCTGCTTTCGGTCCTACTTCAAATGTAATCAAAAATGAGGAGTGCAAGCAGATGATGAAGGATCGTGTATGCCGTTTCAGCAACCTGTCTATCGCGCTGGAGAAAGACTATCTGGCATTTGAATTTCCTGCCGAATTAAATTCCACCCTTCATCCAATACGCTTCTAATTCAATAGTTGTGAAATCAGGGACACCGAGAAGATGGTGAGCATAAACCAGCCGATAAAACCCTGTACAATAGCCAGGTAGCGTGGCAGTCCCTTGATGGGGATTTCTCCAAAGCCCAGTGTGGTGAAAGTATTGATGGAGAGCATGAGTGCGTTGAGCATCTTGATGAAAATATCGTAGGCCACTGCGATGAGGAAAGCCCCTGTGAGCCCAACAGATTTCCATACGCGCTTTTTCGCCGGCAGTTCCTTCCAGGTTCCGTTCATGATATCAAAACGCCGCAATACCGCCGCCGTCATGTTGTTGGCCGAAACCGCCCATTTGTACAACGGCAAACCAATGAAGGTGAAGAAGCGTGGCACTGTCTCGCCGGAACGCTCCAGCAGCGACCTGAAAGCATCGTATTGCATGATTTCCTCCCGGCGCTCTTCCAGGTACACTTCATGGATGCCCGCTTTCTGATTCATGTATTTGATGAAAAAGCTGTACCGGTCTATGATGCGATTTTTACCACGTTTATCCCAGGAATTGGGAAAGAAAAGGTAGATGAGCGCGAAGAAAGCAATCACATACAGCGAGACGATGATGGCCCTGGATGGTCGCGTGCCATACAGAGAAAACACTTTCAGGAACTGATTGATTTGGAGGGTGAAAAAGGTATCGAAGGAGGGGTTCTCCGCATAGAGGTATTGCAAGTGTTGTGTTTCCAGGTCTTTCATTGTTACAAACACGGCATTGGCGGACTCGGTATCGTGGGCGGATTTGTAATGATTGTAAAAACCGCCCAGCATCTTCAGCTCGGCGCGGTAAGCTCTTTTGTCTTTGATGCGATAGTCGCTCAGGTAGATATAGACCAGGGAATCTGTAAAACGATTCAGTTGCCGATACGCCTCAAAATCTACTACAGAGTTCTGTGTGCCGTAGAAAAACTCATAGGCAAAACCATCTGCTATGCCCGCTTTCAATTGCTCCCAGTCGAAGACAATGAGTTCGGGATCAAGTTGCATATCTGACAGAACTATTTTGTTGAATACATTTTCAGTAATGTCATAGGCAAAAGTTTCCTTCTTAGGGGTAAAACCCAGGCCCACCACTTGTTCTTCAAAAATGTTTTTCCGCAGCCAGAGAACCATGCACTCATCGGCATAAATGCTCACATTCCCCGGGTCGTGGAAAGTACAATTTTCTATGCCTAAATACACCACCCTTCTCCCCATGAAACTGCTGTGGTCCGCCGAGGCAGATTGGTTATAAAAATGACTATCGTTAAAGGTTAGCTGCACATCCAGGTCTTCGAGTTTCAGGTCGAAATTGATGGCAGACATCTCGACACCATCATTAAAAACAGATTCATTGAACTGTAACTGCAGCCCATTGCCATACTCCCTCAGGTCATTCGTTGTCCCACAATTCTTGTTGTACAGGACTTCCAATTTCTGTTCAAAAGTGCATTCCAGGAATCTGGCTGTAAGCATATTTTTCAGCTGCACCTTTTCATGAAAATACACATGACTTAAACCGGAATAGAAATCATCACTACGATTGATGAAATGAACATTATCCAGGTAAACCGGCTTGTACACATGGATGGTATCCTTTCGGTTATACTCATAGGTGCTTTCATCCCAGTTATATTCCAGCAAGCGGTATTCGTACAGGGAGTCGGTGTTGCTATCCGGAACGATAACAGCATTGCTCAGGGTAAATGCCGTGTCCTGTTCTGCCATCATGCGTTCAAAGAACTCCGCATAGGAATACTCCTTCCACTCCCTGTTCTGGGCAAATACGGCCGTATATCCCAGGAGTAATGTGAATAAAACCAATCTGTATTTCATAGTCCGTTATTCAGGTTGCAGGTAAGGAAGTGGTGTTAACAGCCTCCAACAAATCTAATTAATTACCTACTGAAAACAGACAAAAGCAGGAGCAGTTGTGGGGCGCCTACTAACCTTTCCAATATACCTTTATGGAGGTAGTTGATGGCAGGGGTATGTACATTATGCGCAAGGCAGGCTTAAGGCAATTCTACGATAACTTCATTCTTACGATTAAACACTTCGTAAGGCGGGTTGTACCCCAGGAAATAGAACCGGTTGGAATAAGGGATGCCTTCGGCTTCCAGCGCTGCCATCAGTTTTCGTTTATACTTTTCAATTTTTTCATCACTGGCCCAGCCGCGAAAAGAGATGGCCGCCACTGTTTTAGCAGGTTCTTCCTTAAATGTTATTCCCGGTTGATTCGGTTGGGGGAGTGCTTCCTTAGTGTACTTCTTCGGCACCATGAACATCATGGTCACGGAATCATCCAGCTGCATGGTGACGGGAGCAGTCATAGCTATCTTTTCATTCCGCGCATTGTTGCCAAAAATGTAACCCGCCAGAATGGAGAAACCTCGGCTAGAAGAACGCTTATATCCTTCAGAGGCCGTATTTACGGAGGTAAACAATGCCGCTTCATAGTTTCTGATTTCCAATGCGCCGTATTGCTTTTGAACCACATACGGATACGTTTCAATATTCTTCTGTCCCCGCCTGGCCCAAAGCTGGATGATGACAAAAGCTATGAATAGGACTGCGAGGATTAGGAGGAGTATTTTCATTATTTGTGCGAGTGAAGTTTGGGGGGGGTAGGTGATAGCGTTTTAGCTATGCGCAGTATCCCGTAAGGTATTGAGTGTAGGTGTTTTTATGCATAGTTATTTAAATCTCGGCGGTTTTTTAATCGCCTCTTTAACTATTTGAGCCACGGAGTCTTCATTTATATTATTTCTTTTACAATAATTGCAAAGAAGCCAATCTTCCAGAAGTTTTGCTCCCTTACTTGCATTACAAGACATACAACAAAGTGCTATGTTGTCAGTCCCATTAATGCGAATATCATTTACAATATGTTCCCATGATGGTTTTTGTTTCCTTGATTCAGGAATGTCTAAAAATTCTTGTCCGCAATAAACACAATTGGTATCTCTTTGCTTGACCAAGTCCTCTACATCTTTTGGTATCCCCCAGCGATTTGCCATTAAACAATAAATGATTAGTCCTCTTCAAAAAAGTCGTTATCAAGCTCCTTAACTTTATAAACGGTTTTCACTTGAACGCCGACATCATACTGATGCATTAAATCAAACAGTTTTGCACCATCAATTAGAATTATTGAGTGGTGTGCTTCCCTCGCTTTTTTGATGGCAGATTCGTCAAATGTAGATGTTGTTATAAAAACTCCTTTACTAGTGTCTCCACTCATTGCACCAATAAAATTCCTGATATCTTTTTCACGAACCTTATTTTCATTGTAGCGCTTAGCTTGGGTATATATCTTTTCTAAGCCTAGTTTATCTTCATTGATTATTCCATCAACTCCACCGTCACCAGATTTTGAAGTTTCTATAAAGTCTCCGTAACCCATTTTTTTAAGCAGTATCAAGATTACTTTCTCAAAATAATAAGGATCTATTTCCTTTAATTTTTCTAAGAGCTCCGTCTTAACTTCCGTTTCAATTGTTTTAACACCTGAATCTATTAAATCTTGTGGTGAGGCATTTTCAACGTTAACAGTATCGTGTAGCGTATTGCTTTCTTTTTCGCTTTTTACAGATTCTCTGTGATTTATAAAGTCTTGATCATTTTGAAGGTCTTGAAGTGATAAACGTCCTGTTTCTAATCTTTTCTTGCCCTTTTCAGTTATCTGAACTAAACCACGCCTAGGATATGAAACAAACTTGGCCATTTTTAGATACGATTTACCCCATAAAATTCTATCGTGCAAAACATTTGCCCCAGTACTGGTTTGTTGTTCAAGCAACTCTTTCGGCAAAGCAGAATAATAAACGTCACGAACCTTAGTTGCTAATTCGCGACTTGTTAAAGAATCAACTGAATTCAGTATCTCCAATATAGGTATAAAGGTTTCATGATATTTTGGTAATTCCATTTTTTGTCTTTGCTAATTATGCACAACTTATTCTTATACGAAAAAACATCCTCCCAGCCTTCCCTATTGATTACCAAAGCGAATATAACCCTTTTTCAGTTGCGTTTTTTTTGCTCCAAGGAGCACAGATAGGATGTAATTCGAAACGTCTAAAAACAGCTTCATTTACATCAGCCCCCTCCCTACCTATGCCTGTTGCGGAGGGCTGCGATGGTGCGTACGCCGAGTTGCTGCATGTTGTTGGTGAGGTCGTCGATGAGGATGTCGGCAGTGTGATTGCCGCCGCGTTTTCCCAGGGCGGCGCAGCCGTACATGAAGGCTTTTCCGCAGAGGACAAAATCGGCACCCAGCGATAGGGCGCGCATGATATCCAGACCGGAGCGGATGCCGCTGTCGAAGATAAGGGCGGCTTTGTCATCAACGGCCTTGGCCATGTCGGGCAGGACGTCAATGGCAGCCGGTGCGCCGTCAAACTGTCGCCCGCCGTGGTTGGAGACGCCGATGCCGTCAATGCCAATGGCTATGGCGTCCAAAGCATCCTGCGGGTGCAATATACCCTTGAGAATGATGGGGCCGCTCCACAGGTCGCGGACATGCTTGATATAATCCCAGTCGAGGTCGCCGCGGAAGCGGAAGCGCGCAAACTCGGCAATGGCCTTGCTGTCTTTGTCGGTGCTGTAGGGTGCCACCGTGCGGAGGTGGGGGAGCCCGGCGCGCAGTGTTTCCCACAGCCACTGCGGGTGGGTGATGCCCTCCCAGGCCAGACGGGGAGTAATTTTCGGGGGAATGGTCAGTCCTGCTTTCTTGCTCTTCTCCCGGCGGCCGGGTGCCGGCACATCGGCGGTGATGAGCAGGGTGGTGAAGCCCGCAGCCCGGGCGCGTTGTAATAGGTCTTTCAGTATCGCTGCATCTGCTGGCGGATAGAGCTGGAACCAGCCCCTGTTTCCCACCAACGGACCCACGGTCTCCGGGGTTTGCGTAGCCACGGTGCTCAGGCTGTAAGGGATGCCATAGGTGTTCGCCGTTTGCGCGAGTATGAGCTCTGCCTTCGGCCAGATGAGCCCGGTGAGTCCTACGGGTGCAATCCCAAAGGGTGCGTTGTACGTCGTTCCAAATAGTTGAGTGGTGAGGTCTACCTGCAGCTTGCCCTGCATGAACTGGGGTGCGAAGGTGATTTTCTCCAGTTGCTCCCTGTTGCGCGTCATGGCGCCGTCGTTACCCGTGCCCGATTGCAGGTACTCCCATGCCACATTGGGGAGGCGCCGCCGGGCCTTTGCTTCCAGGTCGGCGATGGCCGGATATCGATTCATGAGTTGCTGATCGGGCTTGCGCATGCCCAAAGTTAATGCGCCGTTACTTATGTAAGCACCGCCCTACCTCCGCCGAAGCTGCCGCGGTAACTTATTAGCCCCGATTGCAATGGAAAGCGCCTGCAAGGCCTTGGAATGGAAAGCGGGACGATGGCCGCTGGGTAGCACCCTGTATATTGCTCCCCTTCCTGCTGCCTTTATTCGCCTGCTGCCAGCTTTTTCAGTCGCGCCATTTCGCGCCATGCCTTGCGGGCTTCGATGGCGGGTGAGCCGAAGTAGCTCTTGCCGCTTTCGAGGTCGTTGCCTACGCCGCTCTGTGCCAGCACGGTGACGTTGTCGCCGATGTGGAGGGTTTTGGAAATGCCCACCTGTCCCCAGAAAATACAGTCGTTGCCCACCACGGTTTTGCCGCCAATACCTACCTGGGCGGCTATGAGGGTGCGCTCGCCGAGTACTACGCCGTGGCCGAGGTGGATATGGTTGTCGAGCTTGCTGCCCTTGCGGATAACGGTATCACCACTCACACCGCTGTCGATGGTGCAGGCTGCTCCTATTTCCACATCGTCTTCTATTACCACCCTGCCACAGGTGTGCATTTTGTCGAAATAGCTTTCGGGCTGCTGGCGTTTTTTATAGTAGAAAGCATCGGAGCCGAGCACGGTATTGGCATGGATAATAACGTTGTTGCTTATAACGGCATGTCCGTAAACAACTACGTTGGGATGGAGCACACAGTTCTCGCCGATGGTGACGTTGGGACCGATATACACACCGGGATAGAGGACTGTTCCTGCGCCGATTTGCGCATCGGGGGCAACGGGCGTTAAGCTGTGCTCTACGGGGCGAAAGCGCTTCGTAAGGCGCACATAATCGCGGAAGGGGTCGTCGCTGAACAGGAGGCCTTTGCCTTCGGGGCAGGGTACTTCCTTGTTGATGATGATGAAGGTGGCATCGCTGTTGAGCGCCTTGTCGTAATACTTATGAAAATCGACAAAGGTGAGGTCGCCGGGAACGACCTTGTGAATTTCGTTGATACCGGTAACGGGTGCATCGGCATTACCGGCATAGCTGACACCCAGCCAGTTAGCCAGGTCGGAAAGGGTGATGGGTTCTGGTAAACGCATAAGGGGTTGTATTGTCTGTAAAGGTAAGGCGCAGCGCTTAACCTTTAGAACCGTGTGCTTACGGTAAATTCCTTAGTTTTGCGGCGCAATCGACAACACATGAAATCCACCGCGTTAACGCACATTCACGAGCAGCTGGGCGCCAAAATGGCGGAGTTTGCCGGGTATAACATGCCCATTTCCTACAGTGGTATCAACAACGAACACCATACCGTGCGCAACGGCGTGGGCGTTTTTGATGTGAGCCATATGGGAGAATTTATTCTGAAAGGTCCGGGAGCGGGTCGTTTGATTCAGAAGGTAACCACCAATAACGTATGGGCCTTGTCGCCCGGAAAGGCGCAGTATTCGTGCATGCCGAATAATGATGGTGGTATTGTGGATGATTTGCTGGTGTACCACCTGGAAGATGACAACTACATGCTGGTGGTGAATGCATCGAACATGGAGAAAGACTGGAACTGGATCAGTGCCCACAACACCGAAGGGGTGGAGATGCACAATATCAGCGACCAGACTACGCTGCTGGCGGTGCAGGGACCTAAAGCGATAGAGGCGTTGCAGTCGCTTACCGATATTGATTTATCTGCCATCGCCTATTACACGTTTACCAAACATCCGCTGGCGGGCGTGGGCAATGTGATTATTTCCGCCACGGGTTATACCGGCGCTGGTGGGTTTGAGCTGTACTTTCCGAAAGAACATTCGGAAACTATCTGGAATGCCATTTTTGCCGCAGGCAAGCCTTTCGACATCCAGCCTATTGGTTTGGGTGCGCGCGACACGCTACGCCTGGAAAAAGGATTTTGTCTGTACGGTAATGACATTGATGATACCACCAGTCCGCTGGAAGCTGGCCTTGGATGGATTACCAAACTGAAAGCCGAAGACAATGATTTTGTGAATAAGGCCCATTTTGAAGCGCAAAAAGCTGCCGGTTTACAACAAAAACTGGTGGGCTTTGAAATGGTAGATAAAGGCATTCCGCGCCATGATTATGCTATTCAGGATGCGGAAGGTAATACGATAGGAAGGGTTACATCGGGCACGCAATCGCCGAGCTTGCAGAAGGCCATTGGTATGGGTTATGTGGCCGCCGATTTTGCAGAGCCGGGCAAAGAAGTGTATATTGACATCCGAAATAAGGCTATTAAAGCAGTGGTAGTAAAAATTCCCTTTCTTTAATTGCATCCATGTCTATCCTGAGAAAACCCACCAACACAGATCCGGTAATTGAGGTATGCCTCACGCCTGCGCTGTGGTATCAGTTTGACTATGCGGAGAAGAATGTCATTGTTATCGATATCATTCGTGCTACCTCTACCATAACAGCGGCGCTGCACCATGGTGTGAAGCGCATGATTCCGGTAGAGACGGTGGAAGAAGCAGAAACTTATCTGGCGAAAGGCTACCTGGTAGCCGGCGAAAGAGACGGTTATAAAATTCCCCATTTTCAGTTTGGCAATTCGCCTTACGAATTCATGAGCGAGGATGTGAAGGGCAAGGAAATCATACATACCACGACCAACGGTACGCGCTGTGTGCTGATGTCGAAAGGAGCCCATAACATTGTGGCGGGTTCGTTCCTGAACCTCGAAAGTGTAGTGGAATGGATTAAAGCCGAAAACCGCGATACCATTCTTTTCTGTGCCGGCTGGAAAGATCACTACAATATGGAAGATGCCCTGTACGCCGGTTCGGTAGTGCGGGCTTTGAGCGACCATTTTCAGATTCTGGACGATGCTACCCTCAGCACGAAAATGATGTACCGCTACATCCGCGCCAATATGTTGCGCTCGGTGAAACAGGCACAGCATTTCAAACGCCTGTCGAAACTGGGGATAGAGAAAGATATCAAGTTCTGTATGAGCAACCACAAGTACGACATCATTCCCATCTACAACGGGGAAGGATTTGTGAAGATGTGATAGCGCTCTGCTGATTGCGCTGCATTCTTTTCGTCACCTTATTCTGCCAGACATTACGCAGCATCCCACGGTTTAACATCTTCTTAACCACCGGAATTTTCGGGCTGTTGTACTTTTACTGCAAAACAAGATATGATTCTCACCACCACCAACTCCATCGAAAACAAGAAAATTGTGCGCTACCATGGTGTCGTTTCCAGTGAAACCATCATTGGTGCCAATATTGTGCGGGACCTGTTCGCCGGCTTGCGCGATATTGTGGGCGGAAGAACAGCTTCGTATGAAGAAGTATTAAAAGAAGCTAAGGACATTGCTCTCCGGGAGCTGGAAGAAAATGCTCAGGCCCTGGGTGCGAACGCCATTATCGGCATTGACCTGGACTATGAATCGCTGGGTTCAGGCAACAGCATGCTGATGGTATGCGCCAGTGGCACTGCCGTCACGGTCGAATGATGGGAAGTTTAGCGCATCAATGTTACGTTGCCGCTGGCAGTGCGCAGGAAGTTGCCGAAGAAGCGCAACTGCAGGGTGTAGGCATACACTCCGGGTTGCAATAGCTCGCCATTTTTTCTTCCGTCCCAACCGGCGAGGAAGGTTCCCGGCTCCACCATGTCGCGCTCAAAAACAATGGCACCCCAGCGATCATATACTATAAATTGCTCTATGATTTCTATGGAAGTACCGTAGGCAGTGAAGAAATCATTCACGCCATCGCCGTTGGGTGTAAAGGAGTTGGGTATAAAATAATCCAGGTCAGGATCGGTGTTGACAAATACTGTTACGTTATCGGTCACCACGCAGCCCCCCTCATCTATCGATGTTACGATATAGGTGGTGGTGGAGGAAGGAGTGGCGACGGGATTGAAGCACTCTGTGCAACTCAGACTCTCCCCGGGACTCCAGACAGGTGTGCCTTCTGTAAATACATTCAGCACTACCGATTCTCCGATTATGATGTTCACATCGGCGCTTGCAGCAGCATAGTTTTCGGTGACGGTGAAGGTGGTTGTCGCGCTGCTTATGCAACCTGCAGGACTGGTATAACTATAGGTGATTACATGCGGTCCGCCGACGCCGGCATTGGCAGGAATGAAGGTAGCACCCGATACGCCCGGACCACTGAATACGCCCCCGGGAGGATCCGCATTCAGCGGGATAGAAGGCACCTCCACGCAAATGGTGAGCGGTGTATCGATGGTGATCTCTACGGGAGCCTCTACGGCCAGTGCCGTTATATACCGCGTGATGCAGGCTACATCGGGAGGAAATACCAGCACTTCATATTCTCCTGCAGCAGTCACCACGGTGCCGTCTTCCAGGGTATAGCTATCGCCTTCACATATCACAGCGCTTACGGCCACTTCCACCGTATCGGTGAGCGTCAGGGTGAGGGTGAGCAAGGAATCGCAGCCGGCAGCAGAGGTATAGTTGAAGGTATACACACCCGGATCGGTGGTGGTAGTACCATCGGGTAAATCGAACGCAGCACCCGGACAGAAGGATGCCGTTTCAAAAGCGAACACAGTATCTACTACTTCCAGGGTGGTGATGAAGCGGGTCACACAGGGTTCATCCGGAGGAAACACCAGCGCTTCGTACACGCCGGGCTCTGATACTATGGTACCGTCTTCCAGTGTGTAGGTTTCGCCCGAACAAATCAGTCCTGCTACCAGCACTTCAGTAGTATCCGACAAGGTCAATGTGACCGTGAGCAGCGAATCGCAACCGGCTACAGAGGTAAGGTTGATATCGTACACACCCGCGTCGGTGGTGGTGGAACCATCTGGAAAAGTGTAGCTACTGCCCGGACAGAAAGTAGCATCAAGCGAACCGAATGCTGTATCGGTCAGAGAGATATTGTAGGTAACGATGCTATCGCATCCGCTGGCGGCGGTAAAAGTGAAGATGTAACTACCGGCATCCAAAGTGGTACTGCCATCGGGAAAAACATAGGTAGAACCTTCGCATATGTTTTCGTCTACCGTAACTGCTATCGGCGCGATGGTGGTGAGTTCGATGACGACAAGACTGTCGCTGCCATCGGCTGCCGTAAGCACGACTTCATACGTACCGGCATCCGTCACCACAGTGCCATCGGGCAAGGTAAATGTCGCTCCGGCACAAATACTAGTATCCAGTACCGTGCTGCAGGGTTCTATAATCAGGGTATCGGTCAGCAGGTTGGAACCATAATGGCAATAATCGCCTACGGTAAAGTAATATACACCCGGTTCATCCACGTCAATACTGTAGCCGGTAGCCCCGGTGCTCCAAACAGGTAATCCCCACACTACAGGGTAGAAAGAAATATCGAGCGTTGTATCGGTTGTGCAAAGCAGTGCAGTATCCATGCCGAAGAAATCATAACCCGCAGGCTCAACATAAATCGGATTGGGCTCTGTCAGCGGATCGGAGAAGCAACAGTTCCCTCCTTCCGACAGCAGAAAATCGCCGGCAGGGAAAGTGCCATAGTCGGTGTAGTGGGCATAGAACACATCATCATCATCAAAATAGGAAAGATAGAACTGCACAATCTGAGGAGACGAATTGCCCCCGCCGTCGGCAGTTTCACCGCAGCCTTCTGCGCCCACCATGCAGTTGACGATGGGTGTTCCGAAGAAATCATCTCCCAGCACACTGGTGATAGCGACATCGCCGATGGCAGCTGCATATTCGGTAACGATGGCAGGATCTACACCGCTGATGGACGGTGCATTGAATCCGGCGAACACTACTTCTGTAACGTTATCGACAAATGCGCCACTGATGGTAACGTTGGTAAATTCATAGGTGCTGATGCCAATTTTTAAATCGGGAATATCCGCATCTACATCAATATTCAGATTGCCGCCCTCGTAGTTGGAATAAATCATGATATTTCCAGAAGGGTCACAAATGACCTGAGCATGAATAGCAGTAAACAAACAAAACAGGGAGAGCAAAAATGTCAGGCGCAGCATATTGCTAATATAACCCATCGCTTGCACAAAAGTTGAATGTGAACAGAATATTGCACAGATTTAACATACAACACGGTATGGACGGCTTGCAATAAGGGAATATACCACTACTTTTAGTGTGACCGTTACAACCCTTGGTGCTTATGAAAACATCTTTCTACTATTGCTTCCTCACCATACTGCTGAGCGCGGCTTCAAGCATTGCCCAGACCTCCATCTCGGGAGTAGTTAATGATTATACAGCGGTAAACGATATCGATTGCGATAATGTTTTGACGGTAGCGGATGCAGGTGCTTTCGCTGCGGGCGACAAGGTGATGCTGGTACAGATGCAGGGCGCTACCATCGACCTGAGTAATTCCTCCTCCTTCGGAACGATTACTGATTTCGGCAGTGCCGGTCAATATGAAATCAATGAAGTCAGCTCCAGTGCCACAGGTACTGTGGGTTTGCTATTTGCCTTAGAAAACACCTATGACTTTTCCGCTGCCGTACAACTGGTGCGCATACCGGTTTATGAAAGCGCACTGGTCACCGATACGCTTACCTGTCCGGCATGGGATGGAAGTACTGGGGGAATTATTGCGTTTATTGTCAGTGGAGAGTTAATAATGGAAGCACCAATAATAGCCACAGGAAAAGGGTTTTCAGGTGGTGAAGAAATTAATTATCCCGACTCTTGTCCTGTGGGTTTATCCTTTTCAGGTTACCGCACCTCGGTGGAGAGCGGCAACGGCGCGCCCAAAGGAGCCGGTCTGGCAGTAGTAGGTGATTCCCAGCGCGGTGGCAGAGGTAAGCTCGCCAATGGAGGCGGCGGCGGAAATGATCACAACGCCGGTGGCGGCGGTGGTTCTCTGGGCGCTTCCGGAGGTAATGGCGGCGAGCGCATAGAATCGTTTTTCTCCTGCCCGGGTCCGGGTTATGGATTGCCGGGTTTTGTGCCCGATAACAGCAATGCAGCCAACAGGATTTACCTGGGCGGTGGTGGTGGATGCGGACATGGCAATAACGGCAACGGTTCTGCCGGCGGCAACGGCGGTGGTATTATATTCATTAAGGCGGGAAGCATGGATGGCAACGGACAGCTGCTGGCTGCCAACGGAACCTCTTCCGCCAACGCCAATGGAGACGGTGCAGGCGGTGGAGGTGCTGGCGGTACACTGCTACTCGACATTGGCGGTATCAGCTCAGATGTGCTGGTGGAACTGCGCGGTGGCAATGGTGGGAGTGTAACAGGCATTGCCTGTACAGGTCCCGGAGGTGGTGGCAGCGGCGGACTGGTGCGCCATACAGGCAGCAGCTTGCCCGCAGGTATATTTATTGACTACGCCGGAGGCACTGCAGGCACCACACTTACCGCAGCCAGCGATTGCTATGAGGACAGCAATGGCGCTACGAACGGCGCTATCGGCATTACCCAAAATGAATGGCCGCTGCTGGAAGCAGACCTGTTATTTACGAACGAATTTGCCACTGTGACATCTGATACTACCTTGTGTGAAGGCTCCAGTGTCACCCTCAACGCAGCCGGCGGCAGTTCCTATAGCTGGAGTCCGGTTACAGGATTAAGTGATGCCACCATCGCCAATCCTATATGTACCATTACCGAAACAACTGCTTATGTGGTCACCGTGACCAATGCTGCGGGCTGCTCTGATACAGCGGCTGTCACCGTGACAATTGCTCCCGGTATTTCAGCAACGGCAGGTCCGGACACCAGCATCTGCGGTGCAGGCCAGGTGCAGTTTTTTGCTTCGGGTGGTGATAGCTATCTGTGGTCGCCGGGTGATGGTGTAAGCGATATTACCAGCGATGCGCCAACGGTATTTGTTACTTCCACTACCGATTATGTCGTTACCGTCGACAATGGAGTGTGCAGTGCCACCGATACGGTGTCAGTAGAAGTGCTGGACTTGCCGGTGCTGATCACCAACAGCGATACAACACTTTGCGCAGGCCAGCCGATAATCTTAAGTGTGGGCGGTGCGGTTGCCTACAGTTGGGAACCGGCGGGAAGCGTTCCCTGCCCCGATTGCAGCATTATGGAAGTGACACCTGCTGCTACTACCACCTATACAGTTACGGGCATTAATACCGATGGCTGCGAGAGTACGGTTTCCTTTACTGTCACCGTGGAAATCTGCAATAGTATAGATGCCTTTTCCGAATATGCCATTATGCTGTATCCGAATCCTGCCAAAGATGCTTTATTCATTCAGTCGGCTAAACCCTGGCAGGAAGATGTAGCGCTTGTCATTTTCGATGCATTGGGAAAACAAGTACAAGCGTTGGTCCTGCCGGCAAGTAATTCATTCCACCGTATCGATACAGGGGAACTTCCTAATGGCAGTTATCTGCTGCAAATAGATGGAAGTGCTGTACACACATTTATGGTGCAACATTAATAGGGTGTATGGAAGCTATCGGAGTAAGGTAATATTTCCGTGTACGGGAATGACCATGCCACCCTTTAATTCTACCTCCGCAACGAAAGCGTAGACACCTTCCATGGCGACAAGTCCGCCTTTGGTGCCATCCCAACCCAGTGTTTCCGCATTGGCCTGCAGGTTTAAGCCATGGTAGAGCAGGTTGCCCCAGCGGTCGTACACCATCAGGTTATTGATGCGCACGATATCAGGCCCGTAGAGGAAGAAGTAGTCATTGGCACTATCGCCGTTCGGTGTAAACGCATTAGGTGAAAAAATATACATATCCGGAACCGTGCGCACCGTGATGGTAAGGGCATCCATCGCCACACATCCGTATTCGTCTGTTTCTGTCAGCCAGTAGGTGGTGGTTTGTTGCGGTGATGCCCAGGGGTCTGTACAATCGGAACAACTCAATCCGGTTACCGGCGACCACAACAGGTCATCACTTGTGAAAACAAGCAGCTGTATACTATCACCGATAAACAAGGAGGTATCGGGTCCGGCGTATACAGTGTTTTCCCTCACCTCTATGACGTCTATCAGCGTGTTGGTACAGCCGGTGGCATCCGTATACGTATAGGTAATGTTATAAGGTCCGCCTGTACCTGCCAGACTTGGGACAAACATGTCGCCCGATAATCCGGGACCGGTAAAGACACCTCCGGAGGGAACTGGTAGCAGGTCAGTGGGGTCAGCTTCTACGCATAAGTAATCGGGAAAGAAGAACGATAGTGCAGGCAGTGCATACACTTCGACTGTAAGCGAAGCCGTATCGCTGCAACCATTTGCATCAGTATACGCGTAATAGAGCGGGTAAGGACCACCCACTCCTGCAACTGCAGGATCGAAGGTGAGTCCGGTAAGGCCTGTTCCCCAGGCAATTCCTCCTGCAGGCGCCACACTCAACACAAATGGTTCACCATCCACGCAGGTAGCATCTGTGGATGCATCCATAGTTACAACAGGTAAATCATTGATGATTACGTTGATATGTATACTGCTGTCGCAGCCCAGCGAAGAAATGTAATCGAAACTGTATACGCCCGCAGTATCGGTTTGCGTACCATCAGGCAATGTGAGTACGGATCCGGCGCAAATAGCGGTATCAATGAATATATTGTAATCCGGCAGCAAGTTCAGATTCGTGATAAGAATGGAATCGCAGCCTGCAGTTGTATTAATATTTACAACATATATTCCAGGGTCACTGACTTCTGTACCATCCTCCAGCAGATAAGTATCACCGGAACAAATAGACACATCCGTTACAAAACTATAGGTTGGATTCACGCTGAGGTTAGTAGTAATAGTACTGTCGCATCCGCCGGCAGACAGAAGGGAAACGGTATAAGTGCCTGCTGTTGCCACTATGGCTCCATCTGGAAGTACATAACTTTCATCATCGCAAATAACGGCATCAACTACCATGTCATATACTGGCAATGCTGCTAAGGTAATGGTAATGATACTATCGCATCCAGAGATGGTAGTCAGGTTAAAAATGTAAGTCCCTTCCATATCTGTGCTTGTTCCATCGGGAAGCAAATAAGTAGTCCCCGGACAGATGCCCGCTGTAATAGCCGTGTCGAAGACGGGCAAAATTTCCAGCACCACAGTAATGATACTATCGCATCCGGCGGCACTACCAGGATTGGTGGTGTAGGTACCGGCAGTGCTTACAGAGGTGCCATCCGGCAAGGTGTAGGAAGTCCCGGGACAAATACCCGCATAGATGGTAGTGTCATACACGGGCTCAACCGCCAGATTGACCACCACAGTGCTATCACATCCCGTTCCAGCCAGCAGAACATATTCAAAAATACCAGCTGTATCTGTGGTGCTGCCATCCGGCAAGGTATACAAAGACCCGGAGCAAATGGAAACATCCAGGAAGGTGGAAAAAGTATCGCGCACAATCAGCGTAGTGGTAATGATACTGTCGCAACCGACAGCAGTGAAAAGAATGGTTGTATACGTGCCGGATACTGTTGCCAGCGATCCATCCGGAAGCACATAAGTATCACCGTCACATATAGCGGTATCCAGAGATACAGCATAGGTTGGTGTCACCGTCAAGGTCGTCGTAACGATACTATCGCAGCCATCAACGGTCGTTAAGGTTGTGGTATACATTCCTGCTGAAGATGTTGTACTACCATCAGGTAGTGTATAAGAACTTCCATCGCAAATCGAAGCAGCTATATCTGTCGTCAAGGTCGGCGTCAACGTCAACGTCGTGGTAACAATACTGTCGCAACCATCGACTGTTGTAAGCATCGAGGTGTAAGTTCCTGCAGTAGATACTATAGAACCATCCGGCAGCGTGTAAGAACCACCGTCGCAGATTTCAACATCTTCCGTTAAGGAGTAGGTCGGTGTTAATGTAAGGTCCACAGTCACCACACTATCGCAACCCAGGGTGGAAGTAAAGCTGAAGCTGTAAGTACCTGCAGTGGATGTCATGCTACCATCGGGCAGCATGTATACATCATCGTCGCAAATCGAAGCCAATAGTTGACGTCAACGTCGGCGTTAACGTCAACGTCGTGGTAACAACGCTATCACAGCCGTCGACTGTTGTAAGCATTGAGGTATAGGTTCCTGCAGTAGAGACTATAGAACCATCCGGCAGCGTATACGAACCTCCATCACATATCTCCACATCTTCTGTCGCAGCATAAGTCGGCGTCACCGCCAGGTCCACGTTCACTATACTATCGCATCCTAAAGTGGACGTAAATGTGAAACTGTAAGTACCTGCAGTGGATGTCATGCTACCATCGGGAAGAACATAGGTATCATCATCACAGATCGAAGCAGCAATGTCTGTTGTTAATGTCGGCGTTAACGTCAACGTCGTGGTAACAATACTATCGCAGCCATCGACTGTTGTCAAATTGGAAATATATGTACCAGCAACAGATACAACCGAACCATCCGGTAGCGTATAAGAACCTCCCTCGCAAATGTCCACATCCTCCGTTGAGGAGTAAGTCGGAGTCACCGTCAATGTCACCGTTGCAATACTATCGCATCCTAAAGTGGACGTAAACGTGAATGCATAAGTTCCAGCTGATGATGTCGTGCTACCATCAGGAAGGACATAGGTATCATCATCACATATCGAAGCAGCTATATCTGTCGTGAAGGTCGGCGTCACTGTCAACGTCGTAGTAACAACGCTATCACAACCATCAACCGTGGTCAAATTAGAAGTGTATGTACCAGCAACAGATACAACCGAACCATCCGGCAACGTATAGGAACCTCCATCACATATCGATGCATCTTCTGTCAACAAGTAAGTTGGCGTCACCGTTAATACCACCGTTACAACGCTATCACAGCCCAGGGTAGAAGTAAAGGTGTAGCTATAAGTACCTGCGGTGGATGCAGTACTACCATCGGGAAGTACATAACTATCATCATCACAGATAGATGCATCAATAGAAGTAGTCAAGGTCGGCGTCAAGGTTAACGTCGTAGTAACAACGCTATCACAGCCATCAACGGTTGTCAAAGTAGAAACATAGGTTCCTGCTGCTGATACAATAGTTCCATCCGGCAGCGTGTAAGAACCTCCATCGCAAATCTCTACAGCTTCTGTCATCGAGTAAGTCGGAGTCACCGTCAAGGTCGTGGTTATAATACTATCACAACCGTCAACACTGGTCAGCAGACTGGTATATACACCGGCACCGGAAACCAGGGTGCCATCAGGTAATACGTAGGTTTCGCCTGAACAGATCGCAACAGTCTCTGCTATACTGTACGAGGGATGAATGGTGATATCGAATGTGGCAATGGCATCAGGACAACTTCCCACGCCCGCAACACTATTGGTTATAGTATAAGCGCCCGGAGCAGATAGCGAAAAGTCAATGGTTCCATCCATCATATCCAGCACCAATCCTGCAGGCGCTGAACTCCAGGAGCCGGAGCTGGCACCGGGATCTGTAACAGGAGCGGCGTCCGCATCACCGGTACAAAATTCCGATGCCGGGTAGACAAATCCTGCGAGTGGCGGAGCATCTACTGCTACTGTTACATCGGCCGATGCCGAGCATCCTGACAACTCTGTGAGTGTAACTGTATAGGTAGTAGTGGTTGAGGGTGATGCCACCGGGTCTTCTATAGAGGTGGATGATAGTCCCGCCGCGGGTGTCCATACAAACGATTCGACATCGTTGGTGCAAGTGAAAGTAATGGACCAGCCAAGCAGTGTCCCTAAAAACCCTGCAAGGTCATCGTCTACAATCAGGCTCCACGTACCATTGACCGTGCAACCTGTCATGGTACTGAAGGGTTGCTCGGGTGTGTAATCACCGGTAAAAGGTGCGCTACCGGTCACCACGGGTGGAGCTCCTGAAGGAACGAAACAAGTACCGGTATAATCATCGCCGGCGCCGCCATTATCAGAAGAAAGGACGATGGTAGTTCCATCCGGACACATGAGAGAGATATCCAAATCTGCATCCCAGCCGTGATCAATATCCAGACAGACGCTTTCCAGCATAGCAGGTGAAAATGTGGCCGGAGTAATACCGGTAACGTTGATGTTGCTGCTGATGGAAGGACCTGCAGGAATGGGAATGTCTGTAGGATTTTCAAATCCAATGGGCGGACAATCGGATGTAGTTAATACATATGTTAAATCAAGTGGTACATCATCCCCGGCACATATAACAGGTGCTGATGGGTCGATGGTAAGTTCCGGACCTTCCACCACAGTAACTGTCTGGACCACAACTCCGGTACATCCCCCCGGATTGGCAGTGGCTATCAGGGTAACTTCATACACGCCGGCAGAGGCATAGGTATGAACAGGATTTTCAGCAGCTGAAGTAAATCCGTCCCCAAAACTCCAGGAATAGGTATTCGATCCGCTTGTCAAATTGGTAAAAGGTGTGGGTGCCCCGACACAAACAACGGGTGTGGTAAAATCCGGATCGGGATTCGCAAAAATTACGGTACCACCAAAAGTCAGTTCAAACCCACTCGAAGAAGCAGCCGTCCAGCGGTCTACCATGAGGGCATAGGTATTCCCAGCCGTGAGCGTCGCAGTGGGCGCACAGGCTGCACCGCCACAACCCATACCGGTAGTGCCAATAACCCCCGACCAGTTACAGGCAATTTCATCGGTCAGGTCGCAGGTACCTGTGGGAGAACCTGTAATATCAAAAAGTGCCCAGTCGTAATCACTGGGTGTATTGGGAATGATACTGAAGTTGAGGGTACCGCTGTTCTCTGCTGTAAAAATATACCAGTGGGAAGCCCTTTCTCCCGAGCCACCAAAACAACTGGGTACTTCTTCAATAAGACCATCATTTCCCGGACCATCAGGCACCACGATGGTGCTTTTGTCGCAGAGAAATTCGCCGGTAGGGCAATCCTGATTCGGCTCGGGAGCGCTGACAAACACCTCCTCAGCACAAATGGAAAAGCCACCTTCCTCTCCCAGATTGCCATCTACCATGATATAATAGGTAGTGCCCGGTGTAAGTCCGTCTACTACGATGGATACATGCGTAACTCCTCCCAGCGCAAACAAGTCCTCCTGACAATTCATTTCTGTCAGTGAGCCACAAGTCCCGCTGTAAACAGCCACCTGTGTATTGGTTACGGGTGTGCCGAAGTTGGTGGAGATTTGCACCGCAGTGCCTATAGCGGTAAAGGAAAACCAGACCGTATTATCAGGACCATCGGGCGTCCAGCAACTGGGGATGGGATCACTTGGAACAGTTGTAGCTCCGCTGTTGGTATACAACGGCGAAGTACAGGAACCGGATTCCACAGGAATATCAATCGCATTGCTGCAGGCATCGTTCGGCGGTGTCTGTGCCCAGAGTGTTGAATACGCCAGTGCTAAAACCAGCGCACATACACCACGGCAAATAAGCATTGGTAAGCGCATAGGCGAGCGGTTGTTTTCAGGTGGTGCGGTGCCGGGCTGTAATTTCTACAACGAAATTAGAGGAATTCGGCTAATCACCAAAACTGCTCAAACCATAGGTACTGATAACCGATTCGAGTTGACGAATCTGAGGTCGCTTGCGCATATCCGGAGCATACACGTAGGCATCAATGTACACCAGCCGATTGTTGGCTTCGTCCACAATCCAGTAGTTGATGAAGGGACCACCCATGAAGTCGTTGATCAGGCGCCACAAGCCTCTGGACTCCAGACAGTAATACCCGTTCAAATTGATGACATTATGCTCCGAGGGAGCACGGTACTCCGTCTGCATATAACTGCCCGGCACCCTGCTGCTTTCGTATTGGTGACCGAGACTGTCACGCAGATGCAGGAGGTAGGTGGGATTTAGCTGGGCTGAATCCGTGTAGGGCTCATAATAGATCATGATGGTTGCGGTAAGGTCGATGGTGCTCTTCCGCAGGAAAATGAAATTATCGTTCGATGCTTTAAGCATAGTGAATTCCGACGGCACCTGCATATCTATCTGTTGCTGCTCACGCAAAACGGTTTCCACCTGATTGTTATGTCCGGGTAAAAACTGGTTCTTCCTGATCTTCTCCAGCTCGCGCTGCGAAATACGGTCGGTAAGTCCCTGCATGATGGTATCGATACCTGCCAGCAACAAAGTCCGGTCGGCAGCCACTATGGCTTCTACATATTGCGGTTTTGCCCATACATCTTCCAGGGGAAGATAAAACGAAGCACCGGCAGAGCGAACCTTCTTCAGGGTTTCCACCCCTACGAGTTCTGAAATAAACTGAGAAAAATCGCCCGGTGTTTCGAGGTCGCCGATAAAGAGCAGATTGCGATGCTTCTGGAAAGTAGAACGGTATGTCGCTACATCGATATAGGTTACGCCAAACCGATATTCCGGTTGGGGTGTGTTGTTGTAAATGGCGCCCAGGTATTGGTCAATAGCCTGAAACAAGGTATCGGTTGAATCCACTGCATTCAACACCACCACCATCTCATCAACCCCGCCAATGGAATAGGGCAGGTTCTTGACTTCCAGCTGCTTGCAGGAAACAGCAATCCCTAAAACCGCAGAGAGAAAAACTAAAAGCCGCCGATTACTCATTTAACTATCTTGATTTTCACGCCCGCTTTCAGGGTCTCATTCGACCCCATCGCATTGAGCTCCTGCAAACCTTCGATAGTATTTTCGGGATAACGCTTCGCAATAGACCAGAGGGTATCGCCAGGCCGAACAGTGTAGTATACAACCTCAGAGGCCTTCTTATCTTCACCACCCTGCACCATCTGCACATTCGTCAGTTTTTGCTTTTCACTGAACGACATGCTATTGATGGCTGCGTATTCCGATTTCTGATCGACTGGCACATATACCTTCAACTTCTGACCCGACATGATTTGGGTGGAACGCATATTGTTCCAGCGCTTCAGATCAGTTACCGAACAATCGAACCACTCTGAAATATAACCCAGGTTGTCGCCCTTCTTGACGGTGTAATATACATAAGTATTATTATCACTTGATGCAGGGGCTGTAGTTTTAGCTGCTGCTGGAGTGGTCGCTGCCACCGGTTCTGCAACAGGTGCAGCTGCGCTCTTCGGCTGGTCCAGCTTGGCATACAACTGTTCCTGATTGCTGATGTACAATGCCACCGCATCCATCGGCATGCGCAGCGGATAGGGTGTGGGAGCACCGGGAATCGTATTCGTTTTCAGCGCAGGATTGTACACCTTCAATTCCTCGGCTGTCATGTTCACAAAGGGTGCTACATCATCGAGATCCAGCTTGCGGGTGATCAATATGGTATCGACCATTTCAAACTGATAGCCAAAGGAAGCCGGCTCAATATTGTGCTCCTGGTGGTATTCGAAGGTGTAAGTGGCAGCTATGAATATGGGTACATAAGCACGCGTTTCAGCCGGGAGGTACTTCCATATTTCCCAGAAGGTTTTCTCCCCTCCACCTGAACGGCGAATGGCTTTGTTTACATTGCCCGGACCACAATTATAAGCGGCGATGGCCAGTAACCAATCACCATAAATATTATACATTTTATCTAAATAAGCGATACCGGCTTTGGTGGCAAGAAAAGGATCCCTGCGCTCATCTACATAGGTATCAATCTGGAGCCCCATCAGTTTGCCGGTGCCATACATCAGCTGCCACAGTCCCGTTGCGCCGGCCTTACTCACCGCATGGGTATTCAGCGCCGATTCAATAACAGCTACATATTTCAATTCAATAGGCAGACCACGACGGTCCAGTTCTGCTTCAATCATGGGAAAGTATTCCTGCCCGATTGTCAGCATATTGCTCACCTTGTCGCGCTTGCGCACACAGTAGAGGTCGATGAAAGCCTGAACCTTATCATTGTACACCAGGGGAATAGGCGTGTTGATGCGACTGATGCGCTCCGCATATACTTCCGGGGTAAACGTCGGTACATCGGTGGCGGCATATCCTTTTTTGCGATAATCGGCTTCGCGGAACTCCAGGGACGGGTTGGAAGCAAACATGGCTTCCAGCATGCTGTCCATGCGGGTTACTTCGGCATCGGGCATCTTCAAATCAGCAGTGGAAAGACTATCCGGTGAAGCTGCGAAAAGTGCAGACCCCAGGACGAACAACCCTCCTGCAACAAATAATTTCATGTATTTAATTTTCGTGGTGTTACAACAACTCTTGCGTCTAAAACTATATACTCCGCTATTTATTTTCGGGATAGCGAATTTAAGCTTTTCCACAGATTGTTTTTAGTAACGTTCCATCAGCATTTGTGTCAATGCTAATAAGGTGGTTTCATCAAAGGGTTTTCCCATGATTTGCAGGCCAAACGGGAGGCCGTTGCTATGTCTATATAATGGTACAGAAACAGCCGGAATGCCCGCCAATGGCGCCTGAACGGTAAAAATATCCGCAAGGTACATTTCAATAGGGTCGGCCGTTTTCTCTCCCAGCCGAAAAGCAGTGGTGGGCGTAGTGGGTGTCAGGATCGCGTCATATTTCTCCAGCACTTCTAAAGTGGCTTCGCGAATACGTCGGCGAACCTTCTGCGCGCGGGTATAGTAGGCATCGTAATAGCCCGAACTCAGCACGAAGGTTCCGAGCATAATACGGCGTTTCACTTCTCTGCCAAACCCTTCTGAACGCGAATGGCTGATGAGCGCATCCACCCCGGCTACTTCTGCTTGGGTGCGATGGCCAAAATGTACGCCGCTATAGCGTGAAAGATTGGAAGATGCTTCCGCAGTGGTAAGTACATAGTAGGCCGGAACCAGGTAATCGAGATAAGGGAAGTCAACCGGTTCCGCTATATGGCCTTCTGCCTGCAGCTTTTCCAGCGTGGCATGAAACTGAGCCCTGATTTCAGAATCGAGTTTTTCATTGTCCATTACCTGCGGATACCAGGCAAAACGCAGTGGTCGGTCAATGTGCAGCTGACTGGCATATGCGGGCACCGGCTCCTGAGCGCTGGTGGCGTCATGTGTATCGGCACCTGCCATTACTTCCAGCAACAAGGCTGCATCGGTGGCATTGGTGGTAAAAGGACCACACTGGTCGAAAGAACTCGCGTAGGCAATCAGTCCGTAACGGGAAATCCTGCCGTAAGTGGGTTTGATACCCACCGTTCCGGTGAGGGAAGCGGGTTGCCGAATAGAGCCTCCCGTATCGGTACCGAGCGATGTCATGCACATCCCGGCCTGCACTGCAACGGCAGAGCCCCCGGAAGAACCGCCCGGCACACGGGTAGGATCGGCTGCATTTTTTACGTTACCGTAATAGGAGGTTTCATTGGAGGAGCCCATGGCGAATTCATCGCAGTTGGTGCGACCAATGATTATGGCATCTGCATCCAGCAAGCGCTGCACACAGGTGGCATTGAAAAGAGATTCAAAATTTTCGAGCATATGGGAGGAAGCGGTAGCACCGTGCCCCTCCATTACTATCACGTCTTTCACGGCTATGACCATCCCGAAAAGGGAACCCATTTCTCCGCCCGACTGTAAACGCTGATCGAGCTCCTTTGCCCGCTGCAAGGCTTCCGCATCCCACACTTCAATAAAAGCGTTCAGGTGCGCCTGCTCCTTACATTGCTGCAAATAGTGCTCCACCACCGACTGGCAGGTGACGCTGCCCTCACGCAGCTGTTGCTGCAGGGCCGGTAAATGTTCATACGAGAAAGACATGCCTGGAATTACTTCTGCTCTTCCGATTGTTTGGGCTCTTCATTCATTCCATCACGCAACTCCTTGCTGACGTTGTTCTTGGCTTCGTTAAATTCACGAATACCTTTTCCCAGTCCCTTCATGAGTTCCGGAATTTTTTTGCCGCCAAACAGGAGCAAAATGGCAAATATGATGATGATCCACTCCATACCGCTGGGCATGCTGATTAATAACACGCTATTCATCTGCTGTAGTTTGATGCAAAGATAGTGTTTATACTACTCCCTGCGATTGATTTATTTGGTAATCCATCCGGCAGGATCCATGATGGTGGTTCCCTTCCAGATTTCCAGGTGAATCTCCGTCTGGTTATCGTCGCGTGTGTACGCAGTTCCGATGACCTGCTTGGTGGTAATCTTATCGCCTGCCTTCACCTGAACGGCTGTCAAACCGGTATATACCGTGTAGTACTCTCCGTGCTTGATGATGACCCCTTTCTGAAAGGATGGGTTGAAGATGACATTCACCACCTCGCCCTCAAATACGCTGCGCACCTGAGCACCTTCCTGAGTAGTGATATCAATGCCGTTGTTCTCTACAGTTACATTGCGCAGGGCTGCATGTGGCTGAGTGCCGAACTTTCCGGTGATGGTACCGCGCTCCACAGGCCAGGGTAAGCGGCCTTTGTTACCGGCAAAATTGCTGCTGATAAGTGCCATCTCCGGTGTTAAACCCGCATTCACTGCCGGTTTGGGGGTTTCTTTGACGGGAGCCGTCGTGGTAGAAGTAGTTGTTTCTTCTTTCTTGCTCGCTGCAGCTGCTGCCCGCGCCGCAGCCTCTGCCCGTTCCTTCTCTTTCCGTATCTCCTCGGCAATAATCTGCTGTATCTGCTTATTCAGCGTCGACGCATCTTTTTTCTTCTTGTCAATCTGCGCCAGCAATTGCTTTTCCTCTCCTTTCAAACCCTGCACCACACTGTCCTGCTCGGCCTTTTCCTTCGCCAGAATATTCCGCTGCTCTTCCTCTCCGGCCAATAGTGCCTCTTTCTCCGACTTATCGGCCTCCAGCTCCTGTTGCCGGATGCGCAAAGCTGCCTGAGCTGCCTGTATGGCTGCGGCCTGTTCCTTGCGGTAAGTAGTGTATTCACGCACGTACTCCATTTCGGTGAAGGCATTATTGATGCTGCCTGAGGCGAATAGGAAGTGAATGGGCTCGTATTCGGTGTCGTTGACATACGCATAGTACACCATGCGGGCGTAGTCTTCGCGCATATGACCGATATTGGCCTCCATTGCCGATACCTGCTCCACAGTTTGTTGAATGGCCTTCGATAAATCGAGTACCTGCAAACTGAGGTTGCGCACCAGTTCTTCCCGAACGCTCACCTTTCTGTTGAGGATTTTCAACTGATCAAGAGAGCTGCGCTTTTTCTCAGCGGTTGCCTGCAACAACTCCTGGGCATCACTGATTTCCTGCTGCAGCCGATCGTATTTCTTTTGCAACGTGAGCTTGTCCTGTGCATCCACCGTGCGGGGGAGCAGCAACATGCTTATTAGAATAATTTTAATGTACCACTTCATACCTGGAATTGACAGTAAAGCCAAAGTCAACGGGTTCGTCTAAAGTTACAGATGCCCAATCCAGGTCAATTGCATAATTTTCCACAGCTTCTACCAGAATTTGTCTGAAAAAAGAGAACGAACCGCTCCCGGTTTTCTTATAGTCATCAGCAATAAGGGTAATATCAAACGCCGGATAAGTACTCTTTACTTGCTGGCGGTCGAGCATAAATCCCGGATACAGCCAAATCTCATTCAGCAAATCGCTGCTGCTCATCCGAAACTGATAGCGTGTATCATTCACAACGGGATACATAGTGACATCTGCCAGGAGCGGTCTGCCGGCTATCAGGTCCTGCAAATTATCGAAGCTGAGGGGGAAGCCGAACTGTTGCTCAAAATAGGCGAAGTCGCGGGGAAGGTATTGCCTGTTCAGGCGATCTATGACTTTTACCGAGTCGGGGGTTACCAGCATGCGCGCCGCTTCCAGTCCCAGCACCCGCACTGAAATACCGATAAAACTATCGGTCTGCATGGTTATATCAGCCACCAGCTGCTGCGAAATGGCCCCCTGCACTTCCACGCGGGCTTTACCCTGCAAAGTAGTGAAAGCAGGCACTGCAGCTGCTGCTTCCTCCCATATGGTTTCCGGCGATAGTGGCTTGATTTTCCCATCTGTCAACCTTCTGTCGGCACAGGATGACAGCACCACAATAAGCAGGAAATAAATATATTTATTCATGTAATATACCTGTGCTGATTTTCTCCAGTAAAGGCGGGGAATCTGCGCCCTGATCTACGGCTTGCTGCCAGTATTTTCTGGCGTTTTCTTTTTCTCCCAAACGGTACAACACATCGCCCATATGCTCCAGTACTACAGCGCTGGATGTTCCTCCGTTTTTCAATGCCGTTTCAAGGGCAATGCGCGCGTCTTTATAATTGCCCTGCTGGTACAATACCCAGGCATAGGTATCAAGCAGGTTGGCATTATCGGGCACCAGGCGGATAGCCTTAGCGGCCATTTGCAGGGCATCGTCCAGACGCTCCTTCCGCAGCGACAGGTAATAGGCGTAGTTGTTCAGGGTGTAGGGATTGTTGGGGTCGAGCAACAGACTTTGGTCATAGGCATTATCACTGCTGGCATGTTCTTTCAGCGCATGGTAAACATCACCCATGCGCAGCCAGATTTCTGCTTTCAGCTGACTGTTGGTCCCTGCCATAGGCAACGCTCTTTTGAACTGCGCAATGGCAAGCGATGAATTCCCCTGCCCGTTGGCGGCAACGCCACTGAAATAATAGCCTACCGCCTGGTTGGGAAACAACTCTATAGATCGCTGGGTAACAGCCTGCAGGCTATCCCATTGCTCTGTTTCAGCATCTATGGTGAAGAGCTTCACCCATACATCATATACATCGCCCCGCAGGGTGGTGGAAGTAACATAACTCTGCCGGGCTGCGGGAACGGAACCACCGTAATACAGCAGATCGCCCTGCATGGCAAAAGCCTTCGCATCCAGCGGATGGGCTTTCACGAGACGCTCTGCCAGGTCAAAAACAAATGCTTTTTGAGTGAATTCGGGACGGTCAATACTATCTGCATAGGGCACCAGCACAAATACTTTGCGGTCGATATTGGCATACGGATTATCAAAAACCTCCTGCAGGGTGGCGATGTAGGCTTCTGTTTCGCCGGCGGCCTTCTGGTATTCTGCCTGCTTGAACAAAAGGTCGGCGTTGCCGGGATCTGCTTGCAGCAGTTGTTCGAATGCTTTTCTGGCCTGTACGGTATCGTTGGTCATTTCGTACAATTCCATCAGCATGCCATAGTAGGCGGGCTCAGAAGGACTTTTGTCGATAAGGCGATTCAATACAGCAATGGCTTCCGTAATTCTGCCATTGCGGACATACATCCTGTATTGTTCCATCAGAATGGACTCGTCCGGACCGAACAGGCTTTCCATTTCCGTGAGTACGCGGATGCTCTCCTGCACCTTGCCGGCCCTTTCATAGGCGAATGACAGTTCTATCCAGCTGTCGAGTGCTTCCGGTTCCAGCTCGGTGAGCCATTCAAATACGGCGACGGCTTCCTGGTAGCGCGCCATATATAGGAGCACATTTCCGTATGTAGCCTGGTAATACTTGTTTTGTTGATCTCCTTCGGCAGCATTGCGCAACAACTCGGCGGCATCTTCCAGTTTACCGAATTCGAAGTAAATGCGCCCCAGCTCATACATGGCTGCAACATTGCGGGGGTCGGATTTTAACACTTCCCCGAACAGTATGGTAGCTCCCTCAAAATCGCCTACAGCCTTGGCGCCGCAGGCATCGATGAAGAGACGGGCGATAGCAAGTGTATCTGCTTTCTTATTCTTGGCGCTACCAAGGTCGACATTGTATTCTCCGCCTACGGGATAATAATCTGCCGTAACCGCCTTTTGCTGGTTGCCACATGCAGACAGCAGCAATGGCAGCAGACAGGCTATGATATACTTTCCTTTTTTCAGCATGCAGTGCTGTAATCGCTCAGGCTGAGGTCATCTGCCTTGCCTTCCAGCCGCGCAAAACTTCCTACCATCGAGTTATCGATTACTTTATTCGCAACAGTAACGGATTCCTGGAGGATAGAGTTTGTGATGATGCTGTTTTTTACCACTGAATTACTTCCCAGGGACACATGAGGCCCTACCACTGCATTTTCAATGCGCACATTGCTTCCGATAAAACACGGTTCAATGATATGTGCGTTGTGCAATTGTACATCTGCCGCTACCAGCGTCTCTTTGCCTTTTTTCAACTCCAGTACCCTTTGGTTGGTATAAACCGTGGCGTCTTTGTTGCCGCAGTCCAGCCATTCGTCGACCGTACCGGGAACAAACTTGGCTCCTTTGGTTCTCATGGACTCCAAAGCATTGGTTAACTGATATTCGCCTTTATCGCGGATATCGTTGTCAATGAGGTACTGCATTTCCTTGCGGAGGGTATCGCCATCTTTAATATAGTATACCCCGATGATGGCCAGATCGGAAACGAACTCCTGAGGTTTCTCCACGAAATTGGTAATGTGACCTTCTCCATCCAGCTCCACCACGCCAAAGTTTTGCCATGCATCCACTTTGTTTACCCAAATTACACCATCCTTTTCCTGGTCGATTTTAAAATCGGTTTTGAATAAGGTATCGGCAAAGGCGATGATGATATTGCCACTGATGGTATCGCCGGCACAGAGAATGGCATGTGCCGTTCCAAGCGGCTCGTCCTGGTAACAGATTTTTCCCCTGGCACCCTGACTTTCAGCAATGGCAATAAGCCCGTCTTCTACCTGCTTGCCAAAACGGCCCACTACAAATGCTATTTCTTCAATGGGCTCACTGATGGTGGCGGCTATATCTTCCACCAGTCGCTGAACGATGGGTTTTCCCGCAACGGGAATCAATGGTTTGGGAACAGTCAGCGTATGGGGGCGCATGCGTTTGCCCATGCCGGCCATTGGGATAATAATTTTCATGTTTGTTGGTCTTTTCCGGGGCAAAGATAAGGAACCTGCAATAGCTTCACTAAACGGGCAGCCTATTGCTTTCCGGTGCTGCCGAAACCACCTGTTCCTCTGGGTGTCTCCGATAATTGCTCCACCACTTCCCACGCTATTGTCTCGTACCGGGCAACCACCAATTGAGCTATGCGTTCGCCGGGTTCAATGGTAAAATGCTCATTGCTGAGGTTCACCACCACCACTTTGATTTCTCCCCGGTAATCTGCATCTATGGTTCCGGGACTGTTCAGTAGGGTGATGCCGTGTCGGATGGCCAGACCACTCCTGGGTCGCACCTGCGCCTCATACCCTTGCGGCAAGGCGATATAGATTCCGGTGGGAATCAGTGTTCTTTCAAGAGGTCCTAAGGTAATGGGTGCCTCCAGATGAGCTTTCAAATCCATACCGGCAGCATGATCGGTGGCGTAAGCCGGCAATGGAAATGCAGAACGATTGATAACGGGAACTTGTAACATCCTGCAAAGGTAAACGCTCCCGCAACCATGCTGGTAGCAAAAGAAAGAGCCGGCAAAACAACCGGCTCTTCGTTTCCTAACAATCATATGCTAACGCACAATCACGACTTCTTTCGACCAGGTGCCGGAGGCCGCATGTACTGTCAGCACATACAAACCTGCAGGCAGCGTACTTACATCTATATGCAGCACCTCGGCGGCTGCCGCTTCCTGTCCGCTGTTCCAGACCTGACGTCCCTGCAAATCGGTGATGGTTATCGCTTCATAGGGCTGACCATTCCCTTTCAGCTGCAACCAGTCATGAGCAGGATTGGGAACTACCTGCCAATCAGCAGTATTCCATTCCTCTACATCCGTACCTTTAATTTCAGGTGTCAGCAACAGTGTCCTGTTGGTGGCATGGAAATAATCGACACCGGAGGTAGAAATCCCCACCAGCAATATCCGTTCTTCTGAAGGAATCCAGCTCATTGTGGGAATCAGGTATTCTCCTGCATCCATATTGAAAGCTTCGTCGGGCATACTTACTGTTCCGTCTGCCAGATTCACAGTTACCAGGTACAGATTATAATCACCATCCACATCCACACCCAGCAAATAGGCATAGGAGCCATCGGTATTCAATACCATGTCGTAATAACTGTCGATACCATTCTGGATGAGCGACTCAGTAAGATCTATCTCATCAAAAGTCTTTGTTTCCGGATCGAAAGTGATGAGCGCAAATTCAATGGAAAATCCGGAGCCTTTGTAGGCTTTGAAAACGTATTTTCCGTCGTACATCACCTTTTCTTCATAAGGGCGGAATTCTGTGAAGTTATAGACCAGCCAGCCGGGATCTGAAGGCAATAGCTCGGGTGTCAGCACGCTAAAGGTGGAGCTTACCGGATCAAAGTATTCCACAGCCTTATAGGTATCTCCTCCATAGGTGGGCCAGCCACCAATGACCACTGCACCGCCATCATTGGTAGGCAGCGCAATTGCACCGGCACGCGGATAAACCAGGTCTCCTGCTGTTGCCGTAAAGGTGTTGTATACCGGGTCGTAGATTTCCGGCTCCGCTGCACCTATGCCATTGTACCAAGCCCCGACAATAAGTATCCGTCCGTCGGTTAAGGTAACGGCACTGTGTTGCATGCGACCCATGGTCATGCTGCCGATAGCGGTAAAGCTGTTTTCTTCAGGATCGAAAATTTCTGCTTCTGCATAGCCGGGTGCAATACCCAGATTGGCTCCTCCTCCACAAATGAAGAAGCGACCATCCTGCATGCGGGTAACCGCTCCCATGTCGTGCGGCACCTGCATGGTGTATTGCTTGAATTCTCCGGTTACCGGATCGTAAGCGTCGGCCTTATCACAGGAAACAAAACCTTCTTCTCGTCCCCCGAATATCATGTTGCGGTCGTCGTCCAGCTGTGCAATGAATGCCTGTATCCTGGTGGTATTCATTTCCGGTCCATAAGTCCATACGGCACCACTTGTCTGACCCATCAAGGGCAAGCCTGCCAGCACACCGGATATAAACAATAAATTTAATATATATTTTTTCATGGCAGTTCTGTTTAGTTCAACCGTAATGTAGTACAGCACGCCGCAGGAAAAGCTTGCATTGGTCATATACAAAGGAGATACACCTACAGGTTGGGGAAACTGACAAATGGCAGCATCCCTACGGCAGCTTTTATCATGTTTTGAAAAGGCATTGTAACTTTCCATCAGAAACTGATACAACATGCGACAACTACCTGTTATAACTATCCTGCTCTTCCGTGTTCTTTTTTCTTTCGGTCAAAACGCCACGCCACTCGGCGACTGGATGCCGGTTACACTGGAAAAAGATACTACCCTGTTGTTCCTGGAAGATTTTTACCTCCATCCGGAGGAGATAGACAGCGTTTCAGGGCCTGATTGGTTAACATGCACCCTGCTTAAAGAAACGCATCAGCTAAGGGTAGTGGTGCAGGAAGCCTCCCCACCGCCAATGGGCATGTTGCGCATGTATCAACGGAAATACCCGCAAGCACCCGACTATTTGGTGGTCAACAGCAGCCAGAAAAAAACTGTCGAATGGCAGTTTAATCCGAAAGGTAAAACCTATACCTCTGTGGGTATTATGGGCGACATCAATGGATGGGATGCATCGAAAACACCCCTTTCCTTCCAAGATGGCATCTGGACAACAGAAGTAGTCCTCAACCCCGGTCGCTACCAGTACCTGGTGGTGGCAGACGGACAACCCATGATGGATCCGAACAATCCCATCCAGGTTGCCAACGGCATCGGAGGTATTAACTCGCTGATGATAGTAGGGGAAAAGGACCGTACCCAACTACCTTACTTTTACCTGCAAAGCACAGAGGGTCTGTGGGTGCATATCGGGCGGCAGCAACACTCCGACGACCGGGTGTTTGCCATCTGGAACAACCGCTTGCTGCCCATCGTAATGGAAGGCGATGGCTTCAAGGTTAAAATTCCGGATATCGCCGAAAGCATCCCCACCGGAACGATTCGCATATTCGGCTACAACAATGCGGGACCGGGCAATGATATGCTCATACCACTGCAGTACAATGCTGTGGTGCAAAACCCACAAGCCATTTCCAGGAAAGACTTCCACACCTCGGTCATGTACTTCATTCTGGTAGACCGTTTTGTGAATGGCGATACCACCAACGATCAACCGATTCAGGATGAGCGGCTGGACTTTAAGACCAACTATCAGGGAGGCGACCTGGCCGGTATCCTTAAGAAAGTAGAGGACGGTTACTTCACAGAAATGGGTTTCAATACCTTGTGGCTGTCACCGGTTTTTCAAAACCCGCGCGAAGCCTACATGGAATATCCTGCACCGCATCGATGGTTTGCCGGCTACCACGGATACTGGCCCATCTCCTTGTCGCAGGTAGACGACCGCTTCGGCACCAACGCCCTTTACAAAGCACTGGTAGATACCCTGCACAACCGCAATATGAACATTGTGCTCGACTACATCGCCAACCACGTACACAGCGAACACCCCCTGTGGTCGGAACATCCCGAGTGGTTCTCTTCCCTCGATCTTCCCGACGGCAGAAAGAACCTGAGGCTTTGGGATGAGCAGCGGCTGACTACCTGGTTCGAACCTTACATGCCCAGCCTGGACCATGCACAACCTGTCGTTGCAGAAGCTTCCGCCGACAGTGCGCTCTGGTGGTTAAATACGTATGGCGTAGACGGCTTCCGACACGACGCCACCAAGCACATTGAAATTGAATTCTGGCGGCTGCTGACCCGCAAAATCAAAACCGAATACGGTATGCCGGTGTACCAGATTGGCGAGACATTCGGTAACAGGGAATTGATTGGTTCGTATGTAGGTTCCGGCTTGCTCGATGCACAGTTCGACTTCAACACCTATTTCGATGCCCGCAACATCCTGGCCATGGACGAGAGCTCTTTCATCGACCTGTCGTCCAGCCTGCACAACACTTTCGACTACTACGGCTACCACCATCTCATGGGCAATATTACCGGCAACCACGACCTGGCGCGCTTCATCAGTTTTGCCGGAAAAGGTCTGAAATGGAATGAGGATGACAAAGAGGCAGGATGGGAGCGCGACATCAAAGTGGAAGACCCCACCGGATACAAAAAGCTGTCCATGCTGCACGCATTTATCATGACTATTCCCGGAATACCCATCGTGTACTACGGCGATGAAATTGGCATGCCGGGCGCCGGAGACCCCGACAACAGGCGCATGATGGACTTCGACCACATGGGTCCGAACGAAATAACCGTACGCAATACATTAAAAAAACTGGCACATGTAAGAAGGGAGAACATGGCCCTCTTGTACGGCGACTTTCAGGAGCTTTCTGTAACCGAAGATACCTGGGTGTACAGCCGTCACTATTTAAACAACCATGTGGTGGTAGTCATGAATAAGGGAAATGCACAGGCCAATATGGCTATTCCGTTGACAGACATACCTTTCGAGGGAACACCGGAGGCTGTATTCGGTACACCTTACACCCTTACCAACGGCACCCTGCAACTGCGTTTGCCTGCTCACAGTTTTGACGTTTTCGTTGTGCAATGACAGCATATTCATTGTATATTCGATAGCGCAGAACCGACAGGAAGCAATCCGACCTCTACTTTACCCAAAAACAGTAGCACATGAAACAATTATTAATGTGTTTGGTCGGGGTTTGTCTGACAGGAAGCAACCTCGCCCAGGAAATAATGAAGGAGCCTCCTGCCTGGAGTTACAGCGCTAATATCTACGAAGTGAATATTCGGCAGTATACGCCCGAAGGTACTTTTGCAGCCTTTTCGGAACACCTGCCCCGCCTGCAGGAAATGGGCGTTGATATACTATGGCTAATGCCTGTTCAACCCATCGGAACGGAGCGCCGGAAAGGCAATCTTGGCAGCTACTATTCAATCAGGGATTATACAGCTGTCAATCCGGCGTTTGGCACTGCCGAAGATTTCCGTGCCCTGGTGATTCAGGCGCACCGGCTGGGCATGAAAGTGATTCTCGACTGGGTGGCCAACCACTCCGCCTGGGACCACGCCTGGGTAGCGGACAACCCCACATTCTATACCACCAATAAAAGTGGCTATATCGTTCCTCCGGTGGCCGACTGGAGTGATGTAGCCGACCTCAATTACGACAATGATCAACTGCGGCGGGAGATGACAGCTGCCATGCGCTATTGGATAGAAAATTTTGATATAGATGGCTTTCGTTGCGATGTGGCTGGTATGGTTCCCGACGATTACTGGCGCACCACTATAAGAGAACTTACTGCAGTGAAAGCAGATCTTTTTATGCTGGCAGAAGCAGAAGGACCGCAGTTTCACCGCAATGGTTTCGACATGACCTATGGCTCGAAATTGCACCATGAGATGAACAAGGTGGCGGCGGGCGAACGCTCCGCAATAGACCTTGAAGCTGCCGTTATGGATGGTCTGGAAACATTCCCCGAAGCAGCTTACCGCATGCAATTTATTACCAACCACGATGAAAACTCCTGGAACGGTATCGAATTCGACCGGATGGGCGAAGCGGCACTTACCTTTTTTGTTGTAGCCGCAACGGTGCCCGGAATGCCCCTGTTGTACAGCGGACAAGAAGCAGGACTGGATAAATCCCTGCGCTTCTTTGATAAGGATACCATTTCATTCGAAGGGTTGCCGAAGTATGCACCCTTTTATACCCGCATGTTGCAGTTAAAAAAAACAAATAAGTCATTATGGAATGGAGATTGGGGTGGAAGTTTATTCACGTTGTACCTCGATGAACAGGTTTGGGTATATGCCCGCGAAAGGGAAGGACATAAGGTTTTGGTGGCGGTGAACCTCTCTGAAGAACCCTCCTCCATTAAGCTGGACAGTGAAGCCCTGAAAGGAAGGTATACCAATGTGTTTACCGGTGAAAAGTTGAACCTCAGCGGAAAGTTGAAGACAAATCTGGCTCCCTGGGAATACCTGGTTTTATCACAGGATGACAGCAGGTAATTGGTGCTTCTTTGCAGCTGAGTAATAGTATTCTCCGCCGCTATGCCAGGGATACCAGTCTTGCCCAAACGCTGGCAATACCAATAACAAGGATAGTAAACTCAGGTAGATTTTCATTACCTCAAATTTACCTGTTTAAAAAAGAAGATTGTTGGAAACAAGTAAAACTATCATACACAAACAACCTTCACAACTCACTCCCAATCCCCTACCTTGAGTAATTCGGCGCCTCCTTCGTAATCACCACATCATGTGGATGGCTTTCCCGTATACCGGAGGAGGTGATTTGGACGAATTGTGCTTTCTTCAGCGCTTCTATATTCGCGGCTCCCGCATAACCCATGCCGGCACGCAAACCACCTACGTATTGCACCATGACCTCAGCCACCGTGCCTTTGAATGGAACACGACCTACAATTCCTTCCGGAACGAGTTTCTTGATGTCGTCTTCCACATCCTGGAAGTAGCGGTCCTTGCTGCCTTTTTCCATGGCTTCCACCGAACCCATTCCGCGGTAGCTCTTGAACTTTCTGCCTTCGTAAATGATGGTCTCACCCGGGCTCTCTTCCGACCCTGCCAGTAAGCTGCCCGCCATAATGGTATCGGCACCGGCTACAATGGCTTTGACAATATCTCCTGTATAGCGAATACCTCCATCTCCGATGACAGGTACACCGCTACCTTCAATTGCCTTCGACGCTTCGTAAATCGCACTTATCTGGGCAACGCCTACACCGGCCACAACCCGTGTGGTACAAATGGAACCCGGACCAACCCCTACTTTCACGCCATCTACGCCGGCATCTACAAGGGCTTTGGCTCCCGCACCGGTAGCGATATTGCCGGCTACAATCTCCAGGTCGGTGAATTTTTTCTTGACTGTTTTTACCATCTCCAGCACGCCCTTGGAATGGCCATGAGCAGTATCGATGATCACCATATCGACACCCACAGCTCGAAGAGCAGCTACTCTGTCCAACGTGTTGGCTGTCACTCCCACTGCGGCGCCTACCAGCAACCGTCCGTATTCATCTTTGCAGGCCCTGGGATGGCTCTGCAGTTTCAATATGTCTTTGTAGGTGATAAGACCACGCAGTATACCCGCATCATCTACTACCGGTAATTTCTCAATGCGATGGTTGCGCAATATTTCTTCCGCCAGTTGCAGGGTGGTACCCATAGGAGCTGTGATGAGGTTCTTAGTCGTCATCAAATCCTCGATGGGCCTTTCGTTATCCGTTTCAAAACGCAGGTCGCGGTTGGTTAAGATGCCCACCAGTAATCCGGTATCATCCACCACCGGAATACCGCCTATCCTGTTTTCGCGCATGAGCTGGAAAGCATCCCCCACGCGGGCGCTCCTGTGCATGGTAATCGGATCCATGATCATGCCACTATCAGCCCTCTTCACCCGCCGCACCTGCTCTGCCTGTGCAGCGATGGTCATGTTCTTGTGGATGATACCGATGCCGCCTTCCCGGGCCATGGCAATGGCCATACGATACTCAGTTACGGTATCCATCGCAGCTGAAATGAGCGGGACATTGATGCGGAGGTTCCGGGTCAGTTTACTGGAAATGTCTACATCACGGGGAAGGACTTCCGAGTAAGCAGGAACCACTAAAAGGTCATCGAAGGTGAGGGAGGTGCCGAGAAATTTGGCAGAATGATTTTCCATGTGCAAAGATAGGCAGGCTTTTGGAAATATGCGAATGCATATTGGAGGATATGATGCGCCTGCATGAGTTGTTCAGAACCCCACCCTGCAAAGCGTCTTCCTCACAGGCCTTTCCTTTCTTTCACCATCACCGTGAGCCGGCTCACGCAACAAAGGCGATTCCGTTCATCGCAAATGCGGATTTCCCATACGTGCAAGGTCTTGCCCAATTGTAAAGGACGACAAGTACCAATGGCCTTTCCTTCTTTGATGGCCCGAAGGTGGTTGGCATTGATTTCTATACCCAGGGTCATATATTTTTCATGGTCAACCACCATAGCACTGGCAACTGAACCCAGCGTTTCTGCCAGCACGCAGGAGGCGCCGCCGTGCAACAAGCCATAGGGCTGCACCGTACGGTGGTCGACCGGCAAAGTACCCACCAGGTAATCATCTCCTACTTCCGTGCATTCGAGGCCAATGTGCTCGCCGAGGGTGCCGGGGTTGAGGGCATTGATATGATGGGGCTGCAAAGCTTTGTTGTGCCAGATATTCATATTGCTAAAATATTTATTGGAGTAGCCGCTGACTGCATTCGAATGTAAATAAATAAAATATTATCTGATTACACTCACATTGCCTTTCTTAGTTACCACCTGTCCGTTGGATGCCGTAAACGTAATGAGATAGCCGTAGGTACCCATAGGTACTGCGCTGCCCTCCACCGTACCATCCCAACCCTGCGACAAGTCGTTGCTTTCGAAAATGAGCTTGCCGTAGCGGTCGAAAATCTGCATCAAATAGCCTTCTTCGGTACCGAAAATGATATAGGGTAAAAATATGTTATTGACGCCGCCGGGTATTATGGCGTTGGGGACATAAATGCGCGGGCCCTGTTGCAGGCACAGGCGATTGGAATAGCTGGATAAGGTCTCCACCACATCCACCGCATCGGCAGTGAGTTCGAAAATTGCTTCTACGCGGTAGCAGAAACGCTCTACCTGGTTGAGGTCGTCGGCTACATTGTTGGTAATGGAGCGCTCTTCAGGCAAAGTGCTTCCCAGCAACAACTCTCCACTTCCGTCGTCTTTGTAAATATTGTACGACTGCACTACGCCATTCTCTATCGCGAATGCAGACCAGCTGATGTCGTTGGTAAAGTCGGCGTTGGCAATGCCACTTAACAAAATGGTTGTTGCCTTCCCTGAAGTGAGGGTAATATCACAGGCATCTGCCACCTGTGCTGTGTAGTAATAAGGGGTTGTTTCCGGCAGGACACCATTGTCCGTAAAGGAATAAATAGCCGGTATACCGGTGGGGAAATCGGTATTACCAATATTCAGATACGCGACATCATCATCACTGCGCTGTACCACAAAATTATCTACGTCTGCATTCACGTCGAGGTACCATTCAGCCGTAATGGTGTTATTGATATTCACAGAAGCATTGCGTATCAGCAGGAAGTCGGAAGGCTGGTTGTTGAATACCTGAAAGCCACGGGTATTGGAGTCGCTGAAGGTGGCTTCATCACCCCGAACTGCCCTGACAATAAACGCGAAAATCAAACCATCGCTGAACTCCGGTCCTGCATAGGCATAGCTGCTGGCCGTTGCCGGCAAGGTGGTATAGAGCACCGCACCTGTGCCATCATCATCGATGTACACTTCGTAACGGTCCACACCTTCGGGCCAGGTATCATAAGCATTCCAGGTGAGCAAAATGGTATCGGTACAAACCACCCATTCCACCTCCATGAGTATGGTATGGTGCGATAATACATTGAAGGGGCCTACATTGCCACAGGAATCCATAGCGGCAATGGTATAGGTTTCCACCTGTTCGGCGGGAATGGCCGTGGCATCAACATTGGTAGTGGTCAGTCGGCCATAAACGGTATCAATCGGAGTGAAACCACCAATGTCGCGATAGATAATATAGGCTGATGTTTCGGGAGAAGGACTGACTTCCCAGTTCACGCGCACCTGACCGCCGGTAATCACTGTAACGGAAACCAGGTCGGGTGCCACCGGATCGAGGTTGTCGAGGGTGTCGCTGAGGGTGATGGTATAACCCGGACAGTCGTAAATGGCCTCCAGATAATAATACCAGATGGTAACGGCGCCATCAGCTCCCACATGCGTAAAACTGTTGTCCAGCTCATCGGTGAGCGTTCCTATCAATGTATAGGGTCCGCCAATGCTTGTGGAAGCATAAATATTATAGGCGACGAAGGGTCCGCAGGTCTCTACCGACTCTGTCCAAACAAGGGTTACATCGCCATTGATCTCGGTGGTGGAGCACAACAGCTGAGGCGATACCGTTGCCTGTGCAGCCAGTTGCTTACCGGCCAACAATAATAAAAAAGCAAATATGATGTGTAATCTTCTCAAAATGCTCAGTCTGTGGGTTGGCCACTGATGATTTCCTTATACAATTCGGGTTGGAGGTAGCGCCGGCTCATTTCCATCACCGTTTCGGGCGTGCTGCTGCGCACCGCTTCTGCCAGGCGGGTGAAATAATCGAAGTCCAGACCTGATAATACCATATTTCTAATCACCTGTATCCGGTTGAAGGAACCATCGGTAGCACGTATTAAACTTCCCATCATATAATTCTTCACCACATCCAGCTCTTCCATGTCTACCGGCTCTGTTGCCAGCAGGCGCATTTCCTTGTACGTCTCCTCAACGGCTTGTCGGCATACTTCATTGCCTGTTTCTGTATCAATGACAAAATAACTACCGTGCTGGTGGTGGCGTATCATGGAATAGATGCCGTAGGTATAACCCTTTTCTTCACGGATATTACTCATCAGCCGGGAGCCAAAATACCCACCCAATACGGTGTTAGCGACATTCAGCGCAGGAAAATCGGGATGCTGTTTGTTGATGGTCAGTCCACCTATGCGCACCGACGACTGCACAGAGCGGTCGTTCAGCTCCAGGAACCGGGTGCCGGGATCTGTTTCCAGGGCATGCTGCGGCGACGCAGTGAGTGTAGCAGCACCGTCACCAAAATATTGTTCTAACAACGAAATAGTGCCGGGTGTAGTATTCCCCGACGCAAACACCATGGCATTAGCCGGTTGATACGCTTTTCGGCTGAAATCCAGCAACTGCTGCCGGTCAAGGGATGCTATCAGCTCCATGGTCGCCATGTACCCGTAAGGGTGCTGGGCACCAAACAATACCTCGTGTAGTTTCCTGTTGGCGACGAAGTCTGTGTTCTGCAGACCAACCTGTAGTTTTTGCACCTGTTTTTGCCGGAACTGCTCGAATTCCTGCTCCGGAAAACTGGCATCCAGCAACATCTCCCGCACCAGCGGCAACACTTCACCCAGGTACCTGCCCAGGGTAAAAATCTTGACGGAAGTATGGTCGTGCCCGTTGGAGGTATCGACACTGGCACCGTAAAATTCAATCCGGTCGGCCAGCTCTTTAGAACTGTAATTCGATGTACCCTTGGTAAGCAGGCGGCAGGTAGCGCGGCTCATCATGGCTGCGGGCTCGTACCAGCGTCCCGCAGGGAAGGTCAGCTCCAGCTTCACCACATCTTCTTCCGTGTGTTGCGTGCTGTAGACCGGAACACCATTCGACAAACGCTCTTCCCGGAAGGTACCCAGGGCAACGCTGTCTGGTATATGTAGAGACGGTGCTTCCGTCCTGTTCGTTAATATAGTTGACATAACAATTATTTACCATAATAAAAGGTGGTGCAGCCATCAGGGCGGAACAACTCCCGGGCGTTTTGCTGCATTGCCGTCAGATCCACTGCCGCATAATGCGCTGCCTCGGTGTTCACGAGGTTGGCATCGCCCAGCATTTCCGCCATGGCCAGGCCCTGTGCTTTATTCAGGGCATTCATATAGCTTCCCGCCAGATCGGTTTCAGTCATATTCTTCACGCGCTGCAGCTCCCTTTCTGTAACCGGTTCGGTTTGCAGACGCTCCAGCTCCGCGACAATCGCCGCATCTGCCGTGGCATAGTCAACACCTTCCCGCAGCTTCCCGCTGATGACAAACATACCGGTGTCGATGCTGCCGGATACGTATGCCGCAATATCGGTGAACAGGTTCTGCTCCATTTTAAGAGACTGGTACAATCTCGACGACTCTCCACTGCCCAGCACATCGCTCAGCAGGTTTTGTGCATAGTAGTTGTCATCCATACGCGGAGCCATGTGGTATACCTTATATACCAGGTTCACGGGAACATCTGCATGTACCTGAGCAAACCTGGCACTCGTTTGGCGGGGCTCAGCAGGAATAATTCTGTCGGGTGTATTGCCGGGAAGAATATCGCCGAACCACTTTTGCGCCAGCTCCAGCGCCCTGGCTGCCGTGATACCTCCCGAGATACTCAGAATGGCATTGTTCGGACGGTACCAGGAATAAAAGAAAGACTCTACATCCGTGAGGGTAGCCTCGCGCACATGGTCTAAAGACAAGCCAATAGTTGGCCAGCGGTAAGGATGGGTGGTGTATACCTGCTCCCGCAACTTGTGCCATACATCGCCGTACGGCCGATTGATATAGTGCTCTTTGAACTCTTCGCACACCACATTGCGCTGTACCTCCAGCGATTTCTCACTGAAATCGAGCTGCAACATACGGTCGCTTTCCAGCCACAGCGCTGTCTCTATATTATTGACCGGCAATACGTCGTAGTAATTGGTAAGGTCGTTGGTGGTGAAGGCGTTGTTGGTGCCACCGGCTAACTGTAACTCTGTATCGAAGTCTGGCGCGTTCTTCGACCCGCCAAACATCAGGTGTTCGAATAAATGGGCAAAACCGGTCTTGTTGCCCAGCTCGTTGCGGGCACCTACCTTATATAATACGTCAACTGCAGCTATCTGGGTGCTGAAGTCTTCGTTGACAATAACCGTCAGGCCATTGTCGAGGGTGTATTTTTTAAATGGAACCATATGGATGCAACCGCAGAATGGTGAAAAGAGTTGCGGTGCGTAAAGGTAATGCCTCCCAACCTTTTCACAAGTGCTGTTGTTATACCTTTACAATTCAATTATGGAACTGCAAGCATTATACGCCAAAGCACTCAATCAGGAATTCCTGACGGTAGAAGAGGGTGTCTTCCTTTTTGAAAACGCTCCTCTGGCAGAACTCATGGACATCGGCCATCAGCTGCGGATGAAAAAGAAACCCGACAACAAGGTCACCTGGATCATCGACCGCAACCTGAACACCACCAATGTCTGCATCGCCAATTGTAAGTTCTGCAATTTCTACCGGGTGCCGGGACATCCCGAATCGTATATCACCGATAAGGAAACCTATCGGGTGAAGATTGAGGAAACCCTGCGTTACGGCGGCGAACAGCTCCTGCTGCAAGGTGGTCACCACCCCGAACTGGGTCTGGATTTTTACAAGAAAATATTCTCGGAAATCAAGGAGATGTTTCCGAATGTGAAGCTGCATTCTCTGGGACCTCCGGAGATTGCCCACATTGCTCAACTGGGTGGCTATACCCACACGTATGTCCTGGAAGAGTTGATGAAAGCCGGACTGGACTCCCTACCCGGTGCCGGTGCGGAAATCCTCATCGACCGGGTACGAAAAATCATCAGCACCGGAAAATGCCTGAGCGATGAGTGGCTGGATGTCATGCGGGCTGCCCATCAGTTGCGACTGACCACCAGTGCGACCATGATGTTCGGGCATATTGAAACCATAGAAGAACGCTTCGAACACTTTGTGAAAATCAGACAGGTGCAAAGTGAAAAACCCGCCGATGCCAAGGGTTTCATCGCTTTCATTCCCTGGACCTTCCAGGACGAAGGCACAACGCTGAAGAAAATCCGTCGTGCCAAAAACGATACTACACCCGAGGAGTATATCCGCATGATTGCCATGAGCAGAATCATGTTGCCCAACATCGACAACATTCAAGCCAGCTGGCTCACAGTAGGCAAGCAGGTAGCCCAGCTCTGTCTCCATGCCGGTGCCAACGATTTTGGCAGCATCATGATAGAAGAGAATGTAGTGAGTGCCGCCGGAGCGCCGCATCGCTTTACCTACAGGACCATGCAGGACGCTATCCGCGAAGCAGGCTTTGAACCACAATTGCGCACCCAGCAATACGAAGACCGCGCCTTACCGGAGCATATTGAAGAGCAGGTGATTGCTTATTGATGGGTACCATGCGCTACTTCTCAGCTTCTACCATCCACCCTGTTACAACACCGGCTGTCAGCCATCATGTTTTGGTTGTGGAAGAAGATGGAACCATCGTCGATTTGGTACCTGAACAGGAAGTAGATGCCACTAAAGTCGAGCACCTGGAAGGCGACCTTATCCCCGGCTTCATCAATACCCACTGCCACCTCGAATTATCCCATCTGAAAGGACGCTTTGAAGAGAAAACCGGCTTACCTGATTTTCTGAACAAGGTGGTGGCGCAAAGAGCCGCAGCAGCACAGGAGGTGCAGGAAGCAATGCAGACCGCTGATAGCGAAATGTGGGACAATGGCATCGTTGCCGTGGGCGACATCTGCAACAAGTACGATTCTTTTGCAGTAAAAGCCGGAAGCCGTATCCATTACCACAGCATGGTGGAGTTGCTGGCATTTCATCCCGAACGGACCGCCGGGGCAATGGAACAGGGAAACTCATTGCTACAACAACTAAGTGAACTCGGACTTTCCGGAAGCATAGTCCCCCATGCTCCTTATTCGGTCAGTCCGGCTTTGCTGGAACAGATTACGGCTCAGTGCGCCGATAGCGGAGTTCCCACCTCTATCCATATGATGGAAAGCAATGACGAAACCGAGTTCTTTGTGCAGGGAACAGGCTTGTACCGAAGACTTTACCACAATATGGGTATGGATATCGACTTTTTCGAGCCATCGGGAAAGACCTCACTCGCAACTCTGTTGCCTTTTTTGCATCCGAAGGCGAGGACCCTGCTGGTGCACAATACCATTGCCACTGCTGCAGATGTAGTGCATGCGGTGGAGCAACACGCTAACCTATGGTGGTGTTTTTGTCCCAATGCCAACCTGTATATAGAAGACCGCCTGCCCGATATTCCACAATTAATGCGCGCCATTCCCGAAGGACGTATTACCCTGGGCACCGATAGCCTGGCATCGAACCACCAGCTATCTGTATGGTCGGAAATACAGATTGTGCTGCAGCGCTTCCCCGAATTGAAACTCGTGGATGTATTGCCATGGGCAACCTTAAATGGTGCGCGCTATCTGGGCATAGACCATTTATTCGGCAGTCTGGAAAAGGGTAAACGCCCGGGCATAGTCCTGCTTAGTGAATCGACTATTCAACGGATCATATAGCACACCTGACCTTTACCAACAGCGCACACCAAACATTTCACAAGCAAGTTTTAGTGCAGAATTCATGTATCGGGTATTGCTTCACCTTTGCCCAAACAAAAGTAGACAGAGAACAAGGCAAGGCTTATTAAATCACCCCTCCCCCTGCGGGTACTCCCTTTAACCCGATATTTATCGGGTCAAACCGGGGAGACGCTTTCTATAATTGCTTGTAACAAGCTGAAGGGGTTTGGTATAAATATATTCGTACAGCTCTTGTTCCTCCATCGGCGGGTAAACCTTCCTGCAGAGGGCATGTAGTTGATTTGATGCTACATTTCGATTTGCTATATACGCAATGGTTAACGATTGATGAACTCCAACTGAGCATCCTCAATCAGTTCCAATTCCATTCCATTCACTCCAAGCAAAGTAGGTGAGAGGTCCCCCCGGACGGGGGGTGCAGGGGGGTGATTTGGAAGAAAG
>DDYY01000099.1:13471-13694 GCA_002346225.1 Bacteroidetes bacterium UBA3022 | reverse complement strand
GGAAGAAAGTGCTTTGCAGCAAGGAGCTGCGAAGTGTTGTCTCTCAGGTTCATCTTGATAACTATGGGGCTAAAGGATTTACCCAACGCAGAAGGGCCTGCCCACCGCAGGAGGGACAGGAACTACACAAATATTTTGGATCCCAACTCTCTCTTCTTGTTACAAACAATTATAGAACGTGTCCCCCCGGACGGGGGCCGAAGGGGGGTGATTTGGAAGAAAG
>DDYY01000099.1:0-13185 GCA_002346225.1 Bacteroidetes bacterium UBA3022 | reverse complement strand
GGAAGAAAGTGCTTTGCAGCAAAGAGCTGCGAAGTGTTGTCTCCCCGGTTCATCTTAATAGTAATCGGGTTAAAGGATTTACACACCGTAGAAGGGACCTGCAATACAGGCGGCACCAACATTCAAAAAGCCAACACCCTTTACCTACCTTTGAGTCATGCTATTCAGGTTATTATTGGTCTTTTGCTGCGCCATTCCCCTGCAGGCACAGATATTTACTACCTACAATACCACCAACTCCACCCTCCCCGATAATATTGTAAACACCCTGCTGCACGATGCCAACAGCAATACCTGGGTAGGCACAGAGAACGGTCTGCTCCAAATTGATGCAGACAATAACTGGACGGTATTCAATACCTCCAACTCCGGTATTCCCGGTAATACCATTCGCTCGCTGTACCAGGACTTCGAGGGAAATATCTGGGTAGGCACCCAACTCAACGGCATGGGTAAGTTCGACGGTGAAAGCTGGACCAACTACAATCCCCTGAACTCCGGCCTTCCGGAATACCATGTCAGAGCATTCGCGCAAAGTGCTGACGGCACTTTCTGGATAGGCACACCCGCCGGTCTAGTGCGCTGGGATGGTGCCGACGACTGGTTCACCTATCCCATGTCCGATACGGGATTTTTATATATAAATATTACTTCTGTTTATATCGATGCCGCTAATCAACTTTTTATGGGAACCATCAATGGGGGCCTGGCCACCTTGATAGATGAAACCGTAACCCATTACCGCACCGATAATTCAGGCATCGGCGACAATACCATCGCCGACCTGCAACCCGACGCCGACGGTAACCTGTGGATGGCTACCGCCTTCGGCGGCCTGGTAGTGCTTACTCCTGATTTCAATTTCCTGAACTTCAATATTTTCAATTCCGACATTCCGGATTTGAGTGTCAACGCTATCGACTTTGATGCAGATGGACTGGGATACCTGGCCATGGATGCCTATGGACTTACCTCCTTCAATGGCAGCGAGTGGGAAACATGGAACACCGATAATTCAGGACTTCCTTCCGACTATCTCAACGATGTAGCCGTGCACCCGGATGGCACTATCTATATCGCTACAGATGATGCGGGTCTGAGCATTTTCGATCGCAACGCTACCGGCATCTCCTCCACACCAAGCACCAATGTGCAGGTCTATCCGAATCCGTCGCATGATGTCATGGTAGTGCAGGCAGCTACTCCGCTGCGCAGGGTGGAAATCAGAACGCTTCAGGGTAGGTACCTGTCCGCTTGGGAACCCCACACCAATACATGGGTGTTGGAAGTAGAACAATTACCTGCCGGAATGTATCAGCTTACAGTTATTACAGAAAAGGGCCGCAGCACACAACAGATAGTTGTGCAGTAAATGCGGGTAACTTTCAATTAATTGGTGCGAATCATTACCGCACGGCAATCAACATCGTCGAATATCAATCCGTTCTGCAGGGTCAATACCTGATAGTCTACAATCAGGGTGTCGCCATCCAGAGAGCCGCTTCCGGAAAACTCATAATACACTTCAGGGAAGTTGGAAATCAGAAACTGCTGAATCGGAATGGTGATTTTCATGCCTGTAACAAGGGCAGTTACTTCAAATCCTGTTTCATACAATCCTGGAAACCCGAATATGATTTCATTGTCATTGCCCACCTTAAAAACAGTAAGGTTATAGTCTGCTTCAAAGGATTCGCAGGTATCGAACACCACGTAGTCTCCGATGTACTCATCGCGGATGTCGAAATAAGGGGTGTCGTCACGGCAAGACGCCATTATCAGTGCCAACGCCAAAACCGGAATGCCGAAGTGTAAGGATGCTTTCATAACTATCTGTTTCACAAAGGTAAGCCAAACATTGTGCCAAATAGGCCTCATTAACACATCTTAAAAATGGCGGTTGCAGAAGCCCCCGTTTTGCAAGACACCGGATGCCCCGCAACAAAGGAATTCCTTGCACTGTTTACCTTTGTAACATGTCCGAAACGAATACTGCTGCAACAACTGCTTTTCAGGAACAGATTTTAGCCGGCATTCCCGCCCAGTTACCGCCACCGCGCCCCTACGACCCACAGGTGAACCATGCGCCGCCCCGAAAAGACATCCTTTCCAAAACAGAAAAGGTGCTTGCTTTGCGCAATGCACTGCGTTACTTCCCCGCAGCCTGGCATCGGGAACTGGCTGTAGAATTTGCCGCTGAATTGCAGCAATTCGGTCGGATTTACATGTACCGCTTCCGTCCCGAATACGACATGTACGCCCGCCACCTCAACGATTATCCCCATCGGTCGGTGCAGGCAGCCGCTATCATGATGATGATTCAGAACAACCTGGATCCTGCGGTAGCACAACATCCCCATGAATTGATAACCTACGGTGGAAACGGAGCTGTATTCCAAAACTGGGCGCAGTACCTGATCACGATGCGTTACCTGGCCACCATGACAGATGAACAAACGCTGGTGATGTACAGCGGTCACCCGATGGGCCTGTTCCCCTCTCATCAGGAAGCGCCCCGCGTGGTGGTGACCAACGGCATGATGATTCCCAATTACTCCAAACCCGACGATTGGGAAAAATTCAATGCGCTGGGCGTGACCCAATACGGACAAATGACTGCCGGCTCCTATATGTATATCGGTCCGCAGGGAATTGTGCATGGCACCAATATCACCGTACTCAATGCGGCGCGCATGACAGATAGCAGTGCCAGGGATTGTAGAGGAAAAATATTTATTACTGCCGGTCTCGGTGGCATGAGCGGTGCACAACCCAAAGCGACGGTTATTGCAGGGGGTGTTTGCGTAGTGGCAGAAGTAAATCCGAAAGCACTGCACACCCGCCATTCACAAGGTTGGGTAGATGAAGTTTTTGAAGACCTGCCTGCTTTGTGCAACCGGGCGATAGAAGCCCGGGCCAATAAGGAAGCCGTTTCGCTGGCCTACCTCGGTAATGTGGTGGATGTATGGGAATATTTCGCAGACAACAATGTGCAGGTAGAATTGGGCAGCGATCAGACCTCCCTGCACAATCCTTTTGCAGGTGGTTACTATCCTGTTGGCTTAAGCTTTGACGAAGCTAATCGTATGATGGCGGAGAACCCTGTCGAATATAAAGAAAAAGTATATGAAAGCCTGCGCCGCCATGTGCAAGCTGTCAATAAAATGGTAGCCAATGGCATGTACTTCTTCGATTATGGAAACGCCTTCTTACTGGAGTCTTCCCGCGCGGGAGCTGCTATCACTCAAGCAGACGGCAGCTTTTTATATCCCTCCTATGTACAGGATATAATGGGTCCCATGTGTTTCGATTATGGCTTTGGGCCCTTCCGCTGGGTGTGCGCCAGCAATGATCCTGCAGACCTTGCAACAACGGATCTCATCGCTACGGAAGTACTCGAGGCATTGATGCAGGATGCTCCGGAAGACATCCGGCTGCAAATGCAGGATAATATCAACTGGATACGTTCCGCTCAGGAAAATAAAATGGTGGTGGGATCACAGGCCAGAATCCTGTACGCCGATGCACAAGGACGCATGAAGATTGCCGCAGCCTTCAACGATGCCATTCGCGATGGCCGCATTTCTGCTCCCGTAGTGCTGGGACGCGATCACCATGATGTAAGCGGCACCGATTCGCCATATAGAGAAACTTCGAATATATATGATGGCTCTGCCTTTACTGCCGACATGGCCATTCAAAATGTTATCGGCGATAGTTTCCGCGGCGCGACATGGGTAAGCATCCACAACGGCGGTGGCGTAGGCTGGGGTGAGGTTATCAATGGCGGCTTCGGAATGGTAATAGACGGCAGCGATGCCGCCCGTCAGCGCCTGGAACGCATGCTGTTCTGGGATGTCAACAACGGAATTGCCCGCAGAAGCTGGGCCAGGAATACACCAGCCATGACAGCTATACAAAGAGAAATGGAGCGCAGTCCCGGGTTACAGGTAACCATGCCACAGTTGGTAGACGATGATGTGCTGAACAACCTGCCGCTGTAATCACTTGCCGGTGAGCAGGCAGTCGAGTAATGTTACGGCCGGCTGAGGTGCGTAGCTGAACGCATCATTTCCTCCATAAAAACCCAGTCGTATTTGCGTATTGGCACCAATCGTCTGCCCGTATTCCGACAATGAACGCACGATGTCCGCGTCAATGGTGCCTGTATTTTCCTTTACCTGAATAGCCTCGGGCAAATGTACCCATGGATCCTGTAGACTACCACGCACCCAGCACATCAGCTGAGGTCTGTCTGTCGGATCACCATGGAGCAGAAAATCTATATGTAGCAACAGCGTTTGCAATAAAGCTGCGTCGAGCCTGCACTCCATAATAAGGTAACCGGAAGCCTGTGTGTTGCCCGGAAAAACATCGAGGGTCCAGCCGCCGTTTTTTTCTGCCAGACTCAGGCTGCCGCCGCGTATGCGCAATCCTTTATCGGTTTGCTGAAAGCGCCAGGAAACGCCATTGGTATATTGAATGAGGGTATCGCCCATGTGCACAAAGGGACTGCCATTAAAAGCATTGCGGTAAGGCAAATGTACAATGGGCAGCTCTGTACCCGTAGTGAAACGCTGCACTTCCGACCAGGGCCCCTTGATACCTCCGTATAAATATTTATTCAATGCCCGTACCCGCACATAAACAGTTGTAGCCTCGGGAAGCTTACGCAATACGGTACTGCCTGCATCCTGTATCACAGTAGCACGTGGACTGGAAAACGCCTTATCGGTATCCCATTGCACTTCGTAGCGAAAGGCGTTCGGTACCTTGTTCCACCGTGCCTCGTATTCTCTGTATAACAGCGTGTCTCCCGCCGTCTTTTTTACCCATGTTACTTTTTCCAATGTATTAGGAAAAGGATTATCGCAAAAAGTATCCGGAGGCGCCAGCGTGAGTAATTTATCCATAATGGCCTGCGCTGCCGGCAGGAGGTCGGTACCATAGGTATTGCTCAGCATCAGCACTGCGTCTTTGGTAGACGGCGACATGTATAATATAGAACGGGCTCCCGCCTGGTGACCGAACTGAGAGGCGATGATTAAACCGTTTTTCTTGCTTAGAAACACCCCGTTGCCATACCAGGTAGGTCGGCCTTTGATTTCTCTGACGGTGAACATTTTTTGCAAAACAGGCGCCGACAATAGGCTGTCGTTCATCAGGCTGCGCGCAAAACCAGCCAGGTCTACAATGGTGCCTGTATAACCACCGCCCGGGAGCTTCCACGACACATCCTCATAATCAAAACCGGTACCCTTATCGGCAATAGCTACACCATCCACCACCCGGTACCAGGCTGCCTGCTGAGGATAGGGCCTTTCTGCGCGGAATTCAGGCTGCAGGTACGGAAGGTTCATTTTCCGTATAATATTTTCGTCTATGTATTTTTCATACGGTGTTCCGGTGGCACGGGCAAGAGCAGCGCCCAGCAGATTAAAGCTGAAGGTAGAATAGTTGAACTTCGTGCCCGGCACCGCCATCAGCGGTTGCTCTGCAAAGATGCCGGTCGCGGCAATGGGGTCATAAGAAGCGGGGTGTTCCAGGATATAGCGTACCTGGTTCTCCAGCGAATAGGGTGTTTCCTGGTTGTACTGTTGAATGCCTGCTTCACACGATAGCAATTGCTCCACCGAAATAGGTCCTTCGGGTTTAACCGGATACTCGGGGACATACGTTCTGACATCGGCAATCAGGTCGAGTTGCCCTTTTTGCCATGCCTGAAGGACTGCCGTTGCCGTGATGGTCTTACTCAGGGAAGCAAACCGATACATGGTTGCCACACCCGCCGGAATCTGGTAATCGCGGTCGGCATAGCCATGTCCTTTCATATATACCACCTCACCATTGCGGATAATGGCGGCAGAAAGACCGACCACCTGCTGCTTTTGCATTTCCTGCTGAATAATGCTGTCGGCATAAGCCGTAAAAGCCGGCGTCGTCAACTCGCAGTTTTGACCTGTCACAGATTGCCAGATCCAGCAAAGCGCCGTTGTAACAGAAAGCGACCAGGAACGTTGTCTGTGCAGCATATTTTAAAATATCAGAACTTGAATGACTATTTAACCGTTGTAACAGTAGGAGGTAAAAAGAATTAACAACTTGTTCAAAAACCGTACCTTTGCACCGCTGAACGGAACCAGTGTACAAGATGGGTGTTTTGAATAGCAGGCAATAACTCTTCCTTCAGCAACAAAAGTACAGTAACACCCTTATAAATATATTGCTATCGCCACTTCATCTCTTTCCCCAGTAGCTTCCGGTCGCATCGTTTTCCTCGATGTGGTAAGGGCTTTTGCCATCCTCATGATGTTGCAGGGTCACTTTGTGGATACTATGCTCGATCCGGTGTTTCGCGACAAAACAAATTGGCTCTTCTATAGCTGGTCGTTTATGCGGGGTATAACAGCTCCGGTGTTCTTTTTCTCGGCGGGTCTGGTATTCATGTACCTTCTGAGCAGAAAATCTATACCCTGGCGCGACAACGAACGCATTTATAAAGGTATTGGCCGGGGTTTGCAGCTTATTGCGATAGGTTACCTTCTGCGACTGAATTTTCTGGCGCTGATTTTCAAAGGAGAAATCTATTCCTGGGTATGGGGCGCTGATGTGTTGCACATCATCGGATTGTCGCTGCTGGTGCTTATTGGCCTCAATATCCTGCAACAGGAACTCAAGCTCAGCCTCCCCTGGTTGCTGGGTATCGCCGGTTTCCTGGCATTCTATTTCGAACCGGCTATTGGCCATGCCGACTGGAGTGCCATGCCTGGATTTCTGGCTTCCTATATGGTCAATGAAGGATTCAGCACCTTCACCCTCTTTCCCTGGGTAGGTTATGCCCTGTTTGGCGGTGTTGGTGGCGTATTGCTGGCACGTAACAACCAGGTATCGCATACATGGTGGCTGCCGCTCACCATGCTGTCTGTTGGCTTGCTGTTTCATTACTTCTCTATTGAAACGCTGATAGACTTATACCGTATTACCGGCATGGAAGGCTTTATCGCCTGGCGCATAGTCAACAGTCACCTGCTTATCCGTCTGGGTGATGTATGGGTGGTTATCGGGCTGATCATGCTTATTACCCGCTTCTGGAAAAATATGCCGGCGCTGATTCCCAGAATCGGTACCGAAACATTGACCATCTACAGCGTGCACTATGTAGTACTTTGGGGCACCTGGTTCGGGCTGGGCATTAGCCGATTGGGAGGTAAAGCATGGGATCCCTGGATGAGCGGCATTGGTGCTCTGTTATTTGTAGTGGCATTTATCTTTATGATTAAGCATATAGATATTATCCGTTATACATGGGCGTCAAAAGTGACCCAACCACTTAGCATCTACTACCGTTTTTACAGGAAAAAACTGCGTTTGTTGTTCCTTTACGAGCGCAGTTCCTGATAGCCTTTTTTATGTTGCGCTTCGGCTTCCTTTGAATAAATAACAACCTACAGTCTTCTTAGTCTTTGCGAAATATTGGAAATTCTATCTAACAAGTGTTATGGTCCCTGATTTGACAATTGAGCTGCCATTTATATCATAATAGATTATATAAACGTATACACCAATTTCTTGATCTATTCCTTCGTACTTACCATCCCATTTAAAACTCAAATCACTGGAGGCAAATATTTTTTGCCCCCACCTATTATATATCTCAACTAAAAAATTACTGCTACTAATTCCTGTATGAATTAGCTGAAAATAATCATTATTGTCATCACCATTCGGTGAAAAGGCATTCGGTAGATTTGCAATAGGACACGTAGAAACAAGAACCGAATCTGTATATGTAAAGCAATCATTTGATACAATTACTGAATACAATCCCTCTTCTTCAACTAAGATTGAAAAAGAGGAAGAACCAGTGCTCCACAGAACATTACCTATACCTTCATCAACAGTGAGATAAATGAAGGGTAAATCATCACAAATTAATGTGTCACTGGAAAACAATACAAAATCCTCCAGTTCAGCAATAACTTGAATTTGAATAGTATAGGAAGAATCACAGTCATAAGCTGACAGGTAGTTAAATTCATAAATCCCTTCAACACCGGCATTAGTACCATCAGGCAAAGGATATGTTTCCCCTTCGCAAATAATTGCGTTAATCAAGGTGTCAAAAACATTGTAAACTTGTAAATCTATTTGAATTATACTATCGCAGCCATCTAGTGTTAACAAATTAGAAATATATGTTCCTGAAGTTGAAACTACTTCACCACTTGGTAAAACAAAGGACTCATCACTACAAATATTATATGATTCAACCAGGTTATAGGTTGGCATTATACCAACTGTAGTGTATATAATACTATCACAACCAAATATTGAGACTAATTCTGATAAATATACCCCTGTATCACTAACTGCAGTTCCGTCAGGCAAAATAAACAGCTCTCCTTCGCAAATGTTGGTATCAGTGGCATTTTCAATTATATCATTAAAAATTATATTATAAATTAGTTTACTATCACATCCGTCCACACTTGTTGATTCGATAAGATATGTCCCTGAAACATCAATTACAGAACCATCAGGTAATTCAAAAATATCCCCATCACAAAGATTGATATCATATTCAATAATATACTCCTCTACAACTTCAAGTATAGTAATAACCGTGCTGTCAACTCCACCTTCACCCAATAATATTACCTCATAAACGCCTGAAGTTGTTACTTCTGAACCATCAGGTAAGGTATAAATAGAACCAGAACAGATTGTATCTGATAGTATCGTTAATAATGGACATAAATCATCATAGAACTCCAGTTCACTTGAAAGTATCGCTGGAGTTATGTTAGAAAACCCTTCATATGATATGTCGTCTAAATCCGTGTTTTGCGCGATATCATCACCATCAATAATATCCAGCTCAATCACCTCCGAGCAATCCTCTGAAATATACCCTTCAAGCGAAAGGGATGTTCTCATTACTACACCTTTATCGTCTGCTTCATCAGAAAATCCAATTGCAAAAATATAGTCGCCTATAACTTCAAATACATCTGTTTTCCCCATATAATAATAGCTGTCATTCTTAAATGGATAAGTTTTAGACCATTCAACAACACCAGAGTCTGAAATTTTTAAAAGAAAGATGTCTCCTCCATGACCTGAAGATCCGGATGGATTATATCTGCTGCCAGCAACAAGTAAACCGGAAGGAAGGGGGGTTATTTGATGCCAGATTCCGTCATTATCTGTGCTATAATTATATTGTTTATTCCATAAGAAATCGCCGTCCAGATTAGTTGCTGTAATGAATAGCTTTTCAGCGGTGCTAGTTCCTGCGTCATCACCATGCGAAAGCAAGTAAAGCTGATCACCTTTTATTGCAATATCGGCTCCATATAACCTGGCGCTACTTAAAGTATCCGTTATATAGTTCTTCGCATAAACAACTGTTCCATCACTATTTAACTTAGTGATTGTTGAACGCATTTTTTCTGCTAATCCGCCATAATATTGATAGCGCGTAGAAAGGTAATAATAACCTTCATTGTATATAACGCTCCAGTATGTATCACTTAGTGGATGATGCGTTACATTGCTTATAATGGTTTCGTCACCTGTATCCTTATTAAATCTTATCAATACAGCAGACTGTTCCGACGGGTGACCATTCTGACCACAAACAATATAATCTCCAGTCGTTGGTTCTATTATTACTCTCTGAAGAATGGAGCCCTCATTATCATACTTTCTAAACCAATCCAAAATTCCAGTTGCATAATTGAAACGAAAAACAAATGAGTGCGCATCAGATTCACTTCCAAACCATTGATATCCAACAACAACAAGGTAGCCTTCATCATCAACAAGAATAGATTTAGGAACTGTTAGAGTGACACCGGATTCTACAGAAAAAACAGCACTTGAAATCAAATCAAGACTCGTGTTGAACTCTGCTAAAATTATTTCATTTCCTTTTGTACCGGCAACAATTAAACCATCATTATAAGAAGTAATTGCAGTAAACTGAACGTTGGATGATGGCCATGTAAAAAGGGAAATAGTTTGTGAATAAATATTTGAGCCTATTAGAAAGATAAGCAGAAATACAAATAAACACTTTTTGAACCCACTAAATTTTAAAAAAAATTCCATCTATCGTATTTACTCTTCCTGTCTTATAATTAACACCTTCATTTTTAAAGCTATATGGGGTATACCCCTCCTTACGTAACCAATCGTTCATTGTAAAGTAATCAAATGAAACCCCTTCGTAGATCGGAAACAGAGGTATCTCAATCGCTAATCCAACAAATTCTCTAATTGATTTTGTTGCCCCTTGAAGTACTTGGTATTCAAATCCTTGTGTGTCAACCTTTAGTAAGCAATTATACTTTCTCAAGTCAATATATTCACCAATAATCTCATCTAAAGTATAAATCTGAACAGTTTCTACATGATCAACAACAGAAGACTTAGCATTTTGTACCTGGTCACTAACAATGGGGAGGATTGAACTGAATACAGAATTTCTGCTAACATGTATTTCAGTTTTTTGTCTTTTATCACCAATCGCACACCTTTCTGCCACTACCCAATTGCTGTGCTTAAGGGACTTTTTGCTTATTATTGAGTGCGCTCTTATAGTTGGCTCAAAAGAAATGACCTTGCCTTTAAAACCATAATCCAATAGCTGCTCAACGAATTGCCCTTCATTTGCACCAATGTCAATAATGCAGTTTATTTCTTTGTGCTTCAACAGCTTGTAGAGTCTATAACTATCACTGGCAGAAGTTGTGAATCTTTTAACACGAATATGAAATCCCGTCAAAAGACCCAGTTTCCTTTGAATTTTGGTAATGATTCGAATCATACTATTAAATACTATCAAAAGTAATTGATTTTTCTTCGTTGAATTAACCCTGTTTCATTAAAATTGTGTAACATTTGATGTGATAATGCCTGTGCTTTATGGTTTTTAACATACCATCATAAGGTGATTATCGTTATTGTTTACTGCACGGTTATTTTATGTCAGAAAGAAATTATGTATTATTAATTCAAAAGCTGGATGCTTTTATCCGCCGCTACTATCTCAATCAGATGGTAAGGGGAGGATTGTACACACTGGCTACTGTGCTATCGGCCTACCTGCTTTTCAGCATCCTTGAATTCTATTTCTATTTTCCGCCAACCATGCGGAAAGTGCTGTTCTACGGCTGGCTGCTCACCGCCGGGGCGGGTCTTTTCGTGTGGGTTATCCAGCCCCTGCTGCATTTCATGCGCCTGGGGAGGATCATAGACTACGCCACTGCCAGTCGCATTATCGGTGATCATTTTGCCAATGTGGAAGACAAACTGCTGAACATCCTGCAGCTGCGTTCTCAGTCTGCAGAAGCTAAGGATAAGTCGCTGATTGAAGCGAGTATCGACCAGAAGATATCCGCGATTCAGCTGGTACCGTTCCGGGAAGCCATCGATATACGCAAGAACAAAAAATACCTGCCATTTGCCCTGCCGCCGGTGGCCATTTTGTTGTTCCTGCTGTTTGCCGCACCCAATATTCTCATAGACAGCAACTATCGCCTTATCCGCAATAACCGTTATTTCGAAAAAGAAGCCCCCTTTCGCTTCCGCATCAACAATGAAGTGCTGGAGGTTCCTCAATACGATGACTTCGAGCTATCAGTGGACGTTGGAGGCAATGTAATTCCAGCAGCGGTAAGCATCGTCACCGCCACCGGCACCTACTCTATGGAAGTGAACGGTCCCGGTGCATTTACCTACACTTTCAAGAAAATTCCTGCGGATGTCCGTTTTCGACTGGAGGCTAATGGCTTCTCTTCGGCATCTTATACCATTGCTGTGCTACCATTGCCTGCCATTCAGGAATTCACTATTCATGCCGACTATCCCGACTATACAGGTAAAAAAGATGAAGTGTTCACCAATACCGGCGACCTCACCGTTCCGGAAGGCACAACCATTACATGGCGCTTCTCCACGGCCCATGCCAGCGCGGTAGAGGTCTTTCTGGCCGACAGTGCCCTGCCCGCACAAAGAAGCGGAAAGGACCGGTTTGAGGCAGAACACCGGTTTCTTAACGGCGGCCGCTATGCAATAAGCGTTGCCAACGAACAGCTGCACAGCGCTGACACACTGGCTTACTTCATGCAAGTACTCCCGGATGCCTATCCGCAGATAGCTGTAGAGCAGGCGAGTGACTCCACAGATGAAAAATACCTGTTCTTTATAGGAGAGGCTACTGACGACTATGGCTTTACACGTGGAGGGTTCTATTACCAGATAGAAAGATCCACCGAGTCGGGAGGTACTGCTGTATCAGACCGCGGCAACGAAAAAATAACCCTGGAAAAAAGTGGGAATAAAGCAGGATTCGTGCATGCCTGGGATATGGGCCAGCTACAACTGCAGCCCGGCGATCGTGTCAATTACTATTTTGAAGTATGGGACAACGACGCGGTCAACGGGCCCAAGTCTGCCCGAAGTGCCATGATGCAATACCGCATTCCCGGAAAGGATGAACTGAAAGAGCTGCGCGATGCTACCAACGCATCAGTGCAAAGCGGACTGGAAAAAGTGCTCGAAGAATTGCGCGATATCCGCAAAGAGACCGCTGAGATGGAAGACAAACTGCTGCAGAAGAAGGAGTTGAACTGGGAAGACAAGAAAGTGCTGGAAAACCTGATGCAGCGCCAGCAGCAACTGCAGGAAAAAGTAGGAGAGCTGAAGAAGGAGCTGCAGGAGAACCGGCAAATGGAGGAAGAATACCTGCAGCCAGAGGAGAAAATAATGGAGAAGCAACGCCAGCTGGAAGAGCTCTTCAATGAAGTGATGGATGAAGAAATGAAGGAGTTGTACAAAGAGCTACAGGAGCTCATGGAGCAATTGAACAAGGAGCAGTCGCTGGAAAAGATGGAGGAGATGGACCTCGACAACGAACAGCTGGAACAGGAGCTGGATAGAATGCTCGAGTTGTTCAAGCAATTACAGCTGGAGGAAAAAATGCAGGAAGCCATCAACGAGTTGGAAGAGTTGGCCAAAGAACAGGAGCAGGTCAGTGAGGAGACGAAGGATAAGTCGTCGGATATGATGGATAACATTGATAAACAAGATGATATAAATCAAAAATTTGAAGATATTAAGAAAGACCTGGAAGAGATTGAAGAGCTGAACGAATCGCTTGAACAGCAAAAGGAGATGGGC
>DDYY01000050.1 GCA_002346225.1 Bacteroidetes bacterium UBA3022 | reverse complement strand
GCGTTTAGGTGCTGTGGCAGCCTAATCCAATACGACATCTACAATCTGGTATTCGGCAGCATAAGCGAGTGCATCTTGCCGGCTGTCGAATATTTTTATGAGTTTATAGGCAGCCAGCACAGGTTCCTCTGCTGTTCCCAGATTAACCGAATACACAGGCGCTTCATCTTCATCCAGGCATACATCCAGCAGACAAATGCAATCTTGTTTCTTGCCCAGCTCGGCAGCGGCTACCTTTCTGATTACAGTACAAAATGTATTGGGCTGGCCTTCAAAAGGATCATCTGCACTGATTTTGGAAAGATTATCGCCCACCGATGGCATAGTACTTCCGGAATTGCTGTCTCCACCGCGATGGCAACTGGCGGCCAGCGATAAAAGAATGCTGAAAACTAAAATATATCTGATCATATCTACTTCCTGCGTTTTTGTTTAAACGACCATGTAATGGTAAAAGTGCTGACAACGGTACCATCTTGCAGCTTTCCCTCACTGACAGCTTTTACCGTTCTGCCCTCTCCGCTGGCAGCAGCAGCTTCTACAGCCTCCGAAAAGGCAGCCGCATCACTGCAGGTGAAATACACACGCTGGTCCGCTTTTTTAATAAAGGTGCTATCCAATGCTGTGACTAACATGGAGAATGGTGGATGATATCCTTGTATGGCTTGCATAGCCAGCAAGCCGGTGCTCATCTCAGCAGCCATGGCCTGGGTAGCAAAGTATACCGATTTGAAGGGATTCTGCGAAAGCCATTTGAAAGGGACAGACACTACCGCAGCATTTTCATCGAATTTTCGAACGTATAATCCCGCCAGCAGTGCAATGGGCATACTGCGCAATAAGAACAGCCGGAACAGCCAGGGATTTTTCAACTTCTTTCTGAATTGTTGCTGGCTGATAGGTGAGGCGGTGTTGGATTCCATGGTTCAAAAATCAGAAAGTACTTTTTATATTCCACCAAATTCATTATAATTTTGCAAACATGGCAAATAGGGGCGCATATTTTACCGACGAACAAACCGACACGCTGCAGGCCATCGAAGATATTTTAGGCAGGCAGCTGGTAGTGCACAACGATGAAGTCAATACCTTCGACTGGGTGATTGAATCCCTGATGGATATTTGCAGACATACACTGGAGCAGGCGGAACAATGTGCACTGATCATCCATTTCAAAGGCAAATACGCTGTGAAAAACGGAAATGATGAAATGCTCCGTCCCATGCGGGAAGCACTCGTAGACCGCGGTATCAACGCAACCATTGAATAATTTTCCTTGCTTTATCGGTAGGCGGCAGCCTCAGTACCGAAAGATTATTGCAAGCCTACACCATGGGTTTGTTTCCCTGGTTTGAAGAAGAAGGAATACCCTTCTGGTTTTCGCCCGACCCACGTTGCGTGCTGTATCCCGCAAACTTAAAGGTGAGCAAAAGCATGCAGAGCCTTTTCAGGCAACAAGCATTTCTGGTTACTACCAATCAGGCATTTGAAGACGTTATTGCAGCATGTGCAGAAACACCACGACCGGGGCAGGACGATACCTGGATAAGTGATGCATTCATACATGCCTATGGCGAATTCCACAAGGCAGGGTATGCGCAATCGGTGGAAGTATGGGATCATACGGGTACACTAGTGGGTGGTTTATACGGTGTGCGTATCGGCAATATTTTTTTTGGAGAAAGCATGTTCAGCCGTATGAGTAATGCCAGTAAATACGGGTTTATCCACTATGTACGGGATTTAGAACGCTCCGGAGTGGTACTCATTGATTGCCAGCAAGCCACCCCCCACCTCATTAGTCTGGGTGCAGTGAATATTGCGCGTCAGACATTCCTCGATTCCATAGCGCATCTTCGCAGCTGACTCAGGGAGCCAGTCGGTAGCGCTCCCAGCTCTTTCCCGTCCATTGATATTGAATCCGGTCGTGCAGCCTGCTGGGTCTGCCTTGCCAGAATTCCATTGTTTTGGGACGCAGTAAAAATCCACCCCAGTGATCAGGGCGTTTCGGGGCACCGGCGGCCATGATTTCCTGCATCCTGTTCTCCAGCCATTCCCTTGATGCAATGACGGTACTCTGCGGTGAAGCCATAGCGCCGTACTGGGAACCTTCCGGTCGGCTGTAGAAATAGGCATCATTGTCCGCATCGCTGAGGCGTTCTAGCTTCCCTTCAATGCGCACCTGCCTTTCCAGCTCTCCCCAAAAGAATAAAAGAGCCGCCTGTGGATTGGCGATAAGCTCTTTTCCTTTCCTGCTCTCATAGTTAGTGAAAAAAACAAAACCTTGGTCTTCAATACCCTTCAGCAGCATGGTCCTGGAACTGGGTTGGCCGTCGGGGGTGGCAGTTGCCAGAATGAAGGCGTTGGGCTCTTTTAGTTCCGATGCCACAGCTTCCTCGAACCACTTGGTAAATTGTTGCAGGGGAGATTCGGCGGTATGTGCTATATCCAATGCAGCCTGCTCGTAGTTCTGCCGCATGGCTTGAATGTCTTTACTCATGTTCCTGTTTTTTGTAAAATTACCTTTATCTAAGGCTATAAACAGTGATAAATGCTTCCGGTTTGCTTAAATTATGTGAACTTTATCGGGAATGTAGCCTTTATCCGTTATACCTTGATGCGCAATTGCCTGTTTATCATATTGCTCACTTTTTCGTTCGGTTCAGCAGTAAATGCTCAGACGCGTTTGATTCAGTTGTCGGGCATTATTTCCGAATACCCCTCCGGGTACCCCTTACCCTATGCTACCATGGAAGTCATGGGTCAGTACCGGGGAACAGTGGCCAGCGGAAGCGGCTTTTTTTCGATGGTGGTAGCGCCCAATGACAGCATCCGTTTCTCCTCCTTAGGCTATAAAAGCAGGATTTATGTGGTGCCCGATACCCTGACTGATGTGATAACTTCCATCGGTGTTTTCCTTACCAGAGATACGGCACTGCTGGAAGTTGTTGAAGTGTATCCATGGCCTGCAAGAGAAGATTTCAGGGATGCTTTTCTCGCTTTACAACTATCACAGAAAGAATTGACCATGGGACCCATTCCGGGTATAAAAACCATTGTTGATACCACCCAGCAGGCACCAACCATTTTTAATCCAATCAGCCTCATTTATCAGGAAATCATCCAACCCATGGAATGGAGCCGGGTTAAACGCAAGAAAGCGAAAGAGCTCCCTAAGTGGGAATAATGACTTATTGTTTTATAAATGACAGACGAACAGGGGCAGATGTCGAATCTGTAACCAATATGGTATAATAGCCATTACTAAGATGCGCAATGCTGATGGGAGCAGAATGGTAGGCGTGCTTTTCCTGATAAACTATTTTTTCCTGCAAATCAATAAGGGGAATAAATCTTGCTAAAAAAGTGCTGCAGATAATTTCCATTCCTTGGGTTCTATGATTACTACCGGTACTTTTCATAGAGGCCCTTCTTTTCCAGAATAAGCGTAATGCATTTGTCAGCTCTTCTCTTTCTGGTAGCGATTTGCTTGGCCTCCGCTACATAAGTGATGTAGGCTTTGCGATGGGAGGGAGGCAGCTGTTCAAAAAGTCCTGCTGCCTTGGCATGCTGCAGGAGAGCCTGTTGGAGTTCAATCGGCATTAAGATAGCACGTGTTTCCTTTGGGGGTGATGGTGCCACCTTGCGTTTACTGACGCGCATGGCTTCCTGCATGTAAGCTTTTACCTTCCGCTCTGGGATGCGTTCCCCTTCGCTAAACCTCCATTGCCGTTGCATTTTCGTTTTCCCTTCCTGGGCGTTTACCAATACGTGCTCTTTGTCGGTAAGCAGAGCGCCTTCAAAAAACCAAATACCGGCATAGGACTTAAAAGCGGCTATGCTGAGAATGTTTTTACCTTGGAAGGTGAAGGTGGGTATACCCCATTTTACCGTTTCGTCCATACCACAGGCAAGGGCGCATGCCTGCAACTGCAGCAACTGTTTTTCCCGCTGCGGGTAGCGCTTTATAAGTTTTGGAAGCACGCTCATGGTGCCACTAAAATAAGCATTTATGGAAAGCTGCCATGCGGGCAAGCTCCGGAGGGCAATCTGTCAGATACTGGTAAGCAACAAACAAAATGCAGCAGTCACCTCTCCTTTGTCCAGAAGCGCGGCCGCAGCTGTATGTTTGGCAACAGCATCGTGCATGGCTGCATATTCAGGATGTTCTCTAAGAAAAGCATCTACGGCTTCCTGCGTAGGCATGGATTCCAGATTGGCAAGTGCTCCCAATTGATTGCCGGTCAAAATGCTGCTGTTTTTTATATGAGCTGGCAGCTGGTCCATTCCCATGCCCATCGTATCTTTCGGTTGAACCAACTCAAAAATACTCTCGGGTATTACCCTGCTGTAGTAATTGCCACCCATCCGGGAAACATAGTCCATTTTGTAGGGGTCTATCTTACCATCGGCATCCAACACTTTTTCATCAATGTGCATCAGCACAATCTCGGCAATAACAATATTTCCTGCTCCCCCCATGCTGCCGGTAGCAATGATATCTTTCACCTTGCATTCCATCTGCACATGAGATTCACCAACGCGGAAAGGTCGCACTATTTCTGAAGCAACCATCGTGAATCCGGCTTTCTCGAATTCATTCACGCCCCTCGGGTAGGGAGAACTGGCTAGCGACATTTGCTGAACCATGCTGTAATTGACAATATTGACCACAGCTTCTCCGGTAGCGCGGATATTCAAAAGTGTATCTTTCGTTTGAGCTGTCCTGCCACTTAAGGCAGGGGAGAAGATAATGGTAGCAGGATTGCTTCCAACAGCATTGAAAAAGCTGTAAGGAGAAAGGTTCGGTCGCCCTTCTTCATCTATGGTGCTTACAAAAGCAATGGGCCGCGGACTGATGGCTCCCAGCATGAACTGGTGTCTTACAGGTACTTTTACTTCTTCAGGAACGATGCGTAACATATATCATTTATTTTGCAGGTAATACAGTGCTGCTCACAGCACCAAAGCCAATGCGCAGATCTCCTTTGCGGCAATATCCTTTGATGGTAACCTCGTCATAATCCTCCAGAAATTTCCGGGTACTGCCGTCGGCGAGTGTCAAAGGCTTTTCCCCCCGCCAGGTAAGTTCCAGCATACTGCCATAACCGTCTTCCGATGGAGCACTGATAGTGCCGCTACCATACATGTCGCCACTCTTGATATTACAACCATTTACTGTCTGGTGTGCCAGCTGTTGGTTCATATTCCAGTACATATGCTTGAAATTGGAATGCGATACAAGGGTGGGGGCTCCATCCTTGGGGGTAATGTATACTTCCAGGTCTATATCCAGATGCTTATCACCTTTAAAGCGCAAATATTCCAGCACCGGCGGATCCTGAACAGGTCCGGGTACACGGAAGGGTTCCAGTGCATCCATGGTAACTACCCATGGCGAAACGCTGGAAGCGAAGTTTTTACCGAGAAAAGGTCCCAATGGAACGTATTCCCATTTTTGTATGTCGCGAGCGCTCCAGTCGTTGAATAGGACCATGCCGAAAATGTAGGCATCCGTTGCTTCTATTTCAATGGGCTGCCCTAAAGCTGGACCATCGAATGTGATGAAAGCCATTTCCAGCTCAAAATCCATTTGTTGCGATGCACTGAAAATGGGCGCTTCGCTACCTGCCGGCATTATCTGCCCTTTGGGTCGATGGAAATGCTCACCTGATACTATAATGGACGAAGAGCGGCCGTGATAACCTACCGGGATGTGTTTCCAGTTGGGAAGAAGGGGATTGTCGGGTCGGAACATTTTCCCCACATTGGTAGCATGTACCTCACTCGAATAGAAATCGGTGTAGTCTCCTACCTGCACAGGTAACAGCATGTCTACTTGCAACATGGGTAGCAGAAACTTGCCGTATACATCAGGAATGCCTTGTAAGGTTGTATTGTCCTTTGACAGCAAATCGGCAATATGCAAACGCAGGGACGATGTCTTTTGCTTGCCCAGCGATATCAACGAATTCATGTAATGGTTCTCTGTAACGGAAAAGGGTATATCAAAAGACGACAGGAATCCATGCAGGTTGAGCGCATGGAGGTCAAGGACAAACTCCCCAATGGCAATACCCACGCGCGGAGCTGCCCCATCGTGACGAAAGATGCCAAATGGTAAATTTTGAATGGGGAAATCACTGTCGGGTGCCACTTTCACCCAGGAAGTTTGTGTGGGGTCAATTGCTCTTTCCATATGCTTCATTTCTGCTACAAAGGTAAGCAATGATGGAGGGGGTTCCCTAACTTTGAAGGTATATGGATATTTTCCTCTTGATAGCCGGACTGTTGTGCATGCTGATAGGCGTGATAGGTTCCTTATTACCGGTGTTGCCCGGATTGCCAATAAGTTACGCAGGTCTGGTATTGCTACATGTAAGCAGCTATGGTGATTTTACCCGCAATTTCCTGATTGTTTGGGCGGCACTGGTGGTAGTCATGATGATAATTGAATACCTCATTCCCAAGTGGGGAGCCCAAAAATATGGGGGCACGAAAACCGGTCAGCGGGGAGCGCTGTTGGGTACCATAGCGGGGATATTTGTATTCCCACCACTAGGTCTCATCATCGGACCATTCGTCGGAGCTTTTATTGGCGAACTGATAGACGACAGCCATAACCGCAACAAAGCATTTCGCTCTGCCTGGGGTTCGCTCATGGGCTTTCTGGCAGGCTCCTTCCTCAAAGTGGCCGTTGCTTTGGTAATGCTTTTCTATTTTATCAGGGAGTGGGCCGTTTGACTACAGCAGTAAATCAGTATCGGTTTCGCCTTTGGTTGATTGGCTGAATTGCTTTCTGTATTGCTCTTTCTGCTCTTCCCGCTCCAGTATCATTTCTGCAATAAGGCGGGGACCCTTCTCCGGCATTTCTGCAGCGAGTGCTTGTTTGATGCGTTGCTCGTCTACATCGATGCGGTACAATATCCACAGTAGTTTCTCTAAATCCTTATTCATCAGCCATACCACCATTTCTTCGAGCTTGGCTAATAGTTGTTCTCGGGTATTTACCTGACGGATGGCGGCTTCGTCAGGTTCCATATCGCCAAGTAAGGCCATACGGTGGAGGGCCTGATGCATCCAATCGACTTCTGTGGTCATACTATAATAGGTAACAAAATCATGCCATCTTTTGGTGGACACCCAGGCCAAACAGGGCAAAGTCATATTGAACAGGATCTTCCGGGTCGAAGCGGCGCAGTGCTTCGCTTAATTCTAATGCTGCTTTCCAGTCAGATTGATGGCGTTTCAATAACCCGAAGTGCATGGCAACTCTTTGCACATGCACATCCAAAGGACAAACCAGTTGAGAAGGACTTATTTGCCGCCATACTCCGAAGTCGACGCCATTATCGTCCCGCCGTACCATCCAACGCAAAAACATGTTCAATCGCTTGCAGGAGCTGTTGCGGGCAGGCGAAGCAATATGTTTGCGGGTTCGAAGTGGTGCCAGCTCGTCGTCGAAAAAGGTATCGTGGAAGTGCTGCAACATCGGACCTGTATCTGTGCTGCTCATGTAATCGGGAGGTAAAAAGGCTGTTTCGAGTGAAACATGCTGCTGGTACCAGCGCTGAAAAAAGTGGATGAAATAGAGTGCATCGGTGGCGTTAAAAGTGCGGTGCACGAACGACAGGAATCTTTTCAGGTCCTTCTCGCTGTGTTCCAGTACGAATCGATGGGGTTCTCCTTCCATTAAGGTAATGAGCTGCTCCGCATTGCGGATAATCGTGGCACGCTGACCCCACGCGAGCACCGCCGTCCACAACCCGATAATTTCGCGGTCTTGTAATACATTAAAGCGATGAGGGATACTGATGGGATCGTTAGGTATAAAACCGGGCTGATTGTAAGTGGCAACAGCCTTATCCAGCAGGGCTTTCAAATTACGCGGGGAGGAGGGCATTTAGCTCGGCTTGTGCGGGGACTCGAAGGCATCTGGCGGGTTTTCAGCAGCAGCTGCTGCAGCATCCGGGTGAAAGGGAGAGCGCTGATTGTGCAGGCGCATAGCTTTAAACGAAAACCGGATGCCTACAACCAATGAAATGAATGCGCCGATATACAATCCAGCGGTAAGGTTTTGGAAAAGGAAGAAATCGTAAAAACCATGCAGGGCAGTCGCCAGCAATAGCCCTAGTTGTAATAAGCCTTTTTCTCTTTTCTTGTCAAATTTGGCAAGACCGGCGAAATAGCCCATAACTACTGCAAAGGTTGCATGCGCAGGAACCGCAGTGATAGCCCGCAAACCGGCTGTCGCCCATTGGTTTTGTGGTGTATTGGCACCGAAAACATACATCAGGTTCTCGATGGTGGCAAAGCCCATCCCCACCATGATGGCATAAATTATCCCATCGAAGGGTTCATTGAACGACCTTTTCTTGTAGGAGTAGTAGCGAAGGAAAATAAATTTGGAGAACTCTTCACTGAAGGCGATTACAATAAAGGTATATATGGCAATGGAGATAAGACTGCTGCCGGTGCTGCCGGGAATAATTCCGGGTAGGAAAGTCTCAAGGATAATTGCCGGAACCACACTGAAGCAACCCCAGAAAAAGCTCACCAGCAAGATGCCAAACGGCTCGCGGTCATGCTTGTCGCGCGCATATACAAAGGCCATGATAGCAACAGCTGGACCAACGGCTAATGTGAGCAATGTCAGGGTGGCAATATCCATCAGATGGAAAGGGCATTTTGTAAATCAGCAATCAGGTCATCTGCATCTTCAGCACCAACACTTAAGCGAATCAGTGAATCTACTAGACCCGTTTTCATGCGCTCTTCTTTCGGGATGGAAGCATGGGTCATACTTGCCGGGTGACCAATAAGGCTCTCAATTCCACCCAGAGATTCTGCCAATGCAAAGACCTCGGTATTGCTGAGTATTCTTTTGGCACTTTCGAAATCATCTCCTTCCAGCGTAAAAGATACCATACCGCCAAAAGCACGCATTTGTTTTTTGGCGATATCGTGATTGGGATGGTTTTCAAATCCCGGCCAGTATACCTTAGCTACCTTGGGGTGTTCGGTCAGAAAGCGAGCTACTTTCTCTGCGTTTTCGCAGGAGCGTTGCACACGCAGATGGAGTGTTTTAATACCTCTTAATACCAGAAAGCAATCTTGTGGTCCCGGTACGGCACCATTCCCATTTTGAATGAAGTACAATTGTTCTGCAAGTCCTGCGTCCTTCACAATCAGCGCACCACTCACGACATCGCTGTGTCCGCCCAGGTATTTGGTGGCAGAGTGAAGAACGATATCAGCACCCAGGTCCAGTGGATTTTGCAGGTAAGGCGAAGCAAATGTATTATCCACCACCAGTAAAAGCTGATGTGCCTTCGCAATAGCAGCCACTGCTTCAATATCAATGATATTCAGCATCGGATTGGTTGGCGTCTCCACCCAAATCATTTTCGTTTTGGAATTGATCAGGGCACTGATATTTTCCGGGCGGGTCATATCAGTGAAGTGAAAGCCTAATCCGAAGCGGGAATAGATTTTGGTAAAGGACCGATAAGTACCGCCGTAAAGATCATTGGTGGAGATTACCTCATCGCCCTGGCTGAGTAATTTAATCGCCGCATCTACTGCTGCCATGCCGCTGGAAAAGCAGATGCCATGGGTGCCGTTCTCCAGCTCGGCAAGGCATTTCTCCAAAGCAATCCTTGTGGGGTTTTGAGTGCGGGCGTATTCATAGCCCTTATGCACGCCGGGAGCCTCTTGCACATAGGTAGAGGTCTGGAAAATAGGTGTCATAATGGCACCGGTAGAAGGATCGGGTTCTACCCCTGCATGGATAGCCTTGGTGGCGAATTTTTTACTCATGGTATTAATTGAACATATGAACAACCAGTCCGCTGCGCAGTTTAGGCTCGAACCAGGTGGATTTGGGTGGCATTACATTGCCGGAATCAGAAATATTAATGAGCTGCTGGATGGCAACAGGATACAAAGCAATAGCAACCTGCATCTCACCGCTGTCAACGCGCTTTTTCAATTCAGACATACCGCGTATCCCTCCCACAAAATCGATGCGCTTATCTGTCCGCTGATCCTTGATGCCTAAAATGGGGTCCAGAAGGTAGTTGGTCAATACCGTAACATCGAGACATTCAATGGGGTCATTGTCATTGTAGGTATGCTCCTTAGCTAATAATTGATACCAGTGCCCATCAAAGTAAAGACTGAATTCATGCATCCGTTGAGGCTTATATGCTTCGGTACCCATGTGTTTGATAGTGAACGAGGCATCCAGCTTTTTGAAGAATTCCATAGGAACATTTCCGTTGAGGTCTTTCACCACCCGGTTATAATCCATAATCATCAGCTGGCTGGCAGGAAATAATACACTCAGAAAGAAATTGAAGGGTTCTGCACCGGTGTAATCCGGATGGGCTTCCCGCAGTTGTTGGCCCACTTTGGCACTGGAGGCGCTTCTGTGGTGTCCGTCAGCTATATAGGTAAAGGGTACTTTCTCAGCGAAGAGTGCTTCAATCTTTTCATTTATTGCAGCGTCTTCTATTTTCCAGAAGGTGTGCTGAATGCCATCCTCTGCAGTAAAATCGTATTCAGGTGTCTGCTGAATGGCCTGGTTCATGATGCTGTCAATTTCAGCAACATCGGGATAGGTGAGAAATACCGGCTCCGGATGACATTCCAGGGTGGCCATATGGCGGATGCGGTCATTTTCTTTCTCCGGACGGGTGAATTCGTGCTTCTTGATAATATCATTGAAGTAATCGTCAATACTTGAATTGGCAACAAGCCCAACCTGACTGTGTCCGTTCATAATCTGGCGGTATACATACATGCAAGCACTCGCATCTTGAAAGAGTATGCCATCACTGATCATCTGATGCAGGTTGGCTTTTCCTTTGTCATACACTTCCTGGCTATAAACATCGGTGGATTCAGGGAGGTCGATTTCCGGTTTGCATACATGAAGAAAGGAATAGGGGTTGCCCGCTGCTTCTTCCCGCGCCTCTGCACTGTTGAGTACATCGTAAGGGCGGCTGGCTACCTGTGCAGCAAATTGCGGTTGGGGACGAACGCCTTTGAAAGGTTTAATAATGGCCATTTGGGTTTCAATTTTGCGGCAAATATACTGATTGAAGTCGTCAGCGCTTCTATATAAGGTATTAAATCCGGGTTAATGTGGCAATTCAAATACCGAAAGTGCAGAACTTGCGTTTAACCGGAATAGAAACACGTCTACCTCACTAACGCTTATTGCATGTACTTATTCATTTGCAGCGCTGTCATCACATTTTGTGGTTGGGGGCAGGAGGAAATCGCTGACGGGCTGATTCATACAACACGGGATTACTATTTTGATGTACCCTCCGGTTGCCTTACAAGTGGCAACTGTGTAGCTGATTTCTCGCTTATCGTCGAAATGAATATAGCTGTAACTGTGCAGGATGCGGTGAAAGAAGCAGCTTACAAGGAGGCTACACTCCAATTTTCTGTGGGCAAGACAAAACAGACTTTCGAGCCTGTAACTATGGAGGTCCAGCAGGTCCGGGAACCCAAGCCTGGCCAGGTTGTCCTGACCTTTGTTCCTGTATATGCGGCCAAAAAAACATACCGCCCGGTTCAGTCCTGCACCTTTTCGGGAACAGTGAGAGAACGAGGCGGTATGGAAGGTGTTTTTACTTTCCTGTTCAGCGATGGCAGCAAATATGCCTTTCGCTTCAGTTGAAGTCTCAGTTGACCCGGAAAGTGGTATCCCCTGAATCAAAGAAGCGGATGATTTGACGCGCTGCGGCAATGCCTGCATTGACATTGGCTTCAGCAGTCTGAGCACCCATTTTTTTAACCGGAGCAAACCAGCGTCCTGCCAGCGAAGGGTCGTTCAGGCCGGCTTCCTTGGGCATGAAATCGGAAACGAACGTGAAGTCTTTCCGTTCCATCATCACCTTTAACAAATCCTGCTCATTCACTACCTCCTGGCGGGCGGTATTGATCAACATTGCGTTTTTAGGCATGGATGAAAGCAGGTGATAATCTACTGCACCCTTGCTTTCTGATACCACCGGAATATGCAGACTTACATACTGACAGGTGCTGAAAATGTCTTCAATGCTCCCGGAGGGATGAATACCTTTCTCCTGCATCACAGATGCCTCCACGAATTTGTCGTAGGCCACCACTTCCATTCCCAGCGATTTCCCTGCCTGGGCTACCAGACGCCCGATATTGCCATAGCCGACAATCCCCAGTTTCTTGCCGCGAATCTCGGTCCCGGAAGAACCGTTGAATTGTTTCCGCGACTGAAATATCATGAATCCGATAACCAACTCAGCCACCGCATTCGCATTCTGGCCCGGCGTGTTCATCACCACAACATTGTTCTCTGAAGCTGCAGCAAGGTCCACATTATCGTAACCTGCACCGGCCCTGACAATTATTTTCAGCTGTTTACCTGCTTCAATGATGGCCCGGTCAACTTTATCACTTCTAATAATGAGTGCTTCCGCATCCGCAATGGCTTCCTTGAGTTCTTGTTGATCGGTATAGGATTCCAGTGTCTCTAAAGTGTGCCGACTCTCTGCCACTGCATTCTTAATCTTCTGCACAGCATCTGCCGCAAAGGGCTTCTCTGTGGCAAGTAATATCTTAGACATAAATTTTAGTTTTAATCAATCAAGCATTTTCTTTGGTAAATGCATCCATCAGTTCTACCAGATAGGCTACACTGCTCAACGGCAGTGCGTTGTAGATAGATGCCCTGAATCCACCAACGGAACGATGGCCGGCGAGTCCAACACATTGCCTTTCTTTTGCATATTGCAGGAATGCAGGTTCCAGTTCTCTGTTCTCCATGATAAAGTTCACGTTCATGATGGAGCGATCTTCAACGGCTACAGTGCCTTTAAAGAGCGGACTGGCGTCGATGGCGTTGTACAAAAGGTCGGCTTTTTCGCGGTTTCGGTGCTCCATGGCGGCAAGACCTCCATTATTCTTTAACCACCGCAAGGTGAGCATACACATATATATGGAGAAAACTGGCGGTGTGTTGTACAGTGAACCATTGCTGATATGGGTCCGATAATCCAGCATGGATGGAATAGGTTTTTCCAGATCCTGCAGGAGATCATTATTGATCATCACCAGTGTAACACCCGCCGGTCCGAGATTTTTCTGCGCACCTGCATAAATCAAGTCGAATTGTGTGTAATCCATTTCTTTGGAAAAGATATCGGAAGACATATCGACCACTACAGGCACTTTGCTGCTGGGGAAGTTCTGGTATTGCGTACCATAAATAGTATTGTTGGAAGTCAGGTGGAGGTACTTCAGGGTATCGGGAATGTCATAGCCCTTGGGAATATAATTGAAGGTAGACTCTTCACTGCTGGCAAGTACCTGCACATTGCCGAACAGCTTGGCCTCTTTAATAGCTTTCTTCGACCAGGTGCCGGTATTGACATAACCCGCAGTCTCTCCGCTTTTAAGCAGGTTCATTGGTACCATGGTGAACTGGGTGGAGGCACCGCCTTGCAGGAACAGCACTGAATAGTTATCGGGTAGGCGCATCAGCTCCTTTATATGTGTCGTTGCTTCATCTATCACCGCCTGAAAGTCTTTGCTGCGGTGGGAGATTTCCAGGATCGACATACCCAGGCCGTTGAATTCTTTTATAGCCTCTGAAGCCTCTGCCAGAGCGCTTTCCGGAAGAATTGCAGGTCCGGCATTAAAATTATGTACTCTCATTTTCATTTTTATTTGGAGGTTTAAAATATCTTATTACCTTTGCGCTCCCATTCGTTCTTATACAAGTATTTCCAGCGCCACAATAACGGCCACAAAATTACAACTAATAGATGGCAAACATCAGGTTGTATTTTAAGATTTATCGAAAGAAGAGAAGTGTAGAAGGGAAGATGCAGAAAGATAAATGGCCGTTAAAAATTGTTGAAAAATAGTAGCCGAAAAATTTGGTGAAGCGCAAAAGAAGGAAGTAACTTTGTGACCCGTTTGAATAGAGTATATCTATTGGTGAAAACACGTAGAGATTTTTATACAAGTTCTTTGAAGTATTGGATAGAAGCAACCAAAAAATTTTGGAATAGGTAAGGAGCCAATCAATTACAAACAATCTTAAACAATGGAGAGTTTGATACTGGCTCAGGATGAACGCTAGCGGCAGGCTTAATACATGCAAGTCGAGGGAGAAGTCGAGTGCTTGCACTTGACTGAAACCGGCAAACGGGTGAGTAACACGTATGCAACTTACCTCCATCTGGGGAATAGCTCCGGGAAACTGGAAATAATACCCCATAGTATCGGGAATTCGCATGATGACCCGATTAAAGTTCCGGCGGATGGAGATAGGCGTGCGTCTGATTAGGTAGTTGGTGAGGTAACGGCTCACCAAGCCTTCGATCAGTAGCTGATGTGAGAGCATGATCAGCCACACGGGCACTGAGACACGGGCCCGACTCCTACGGGAGGCAGCAGTAGGGAATATTGGGCAATGGACGAAAGTCTGACCCAGCCATGCCGCGTGAAGGATGAATGTCCTATGGATTGTAAACTTCTTTTATATGGGAAGAAACCCCCGGATTCATCCGGGGCTGACGGTACCTTATGAATAAGCACCGGCTAACTCCGTGCCAGCAGCCGCGGTAATACGGAGGGTGCAAGCGTTATCCGGATTCACTGGGTTTAAAGGGTGCGTAGGCGGAATGATAAGTCAGTGGTGAAAGCCCCGAGCTCAACTTGGGAACTGCCATTGATACTGTTTTTCTTGAGTGTGGTTGAAGTGGGCGGAATATGACATGTAGCGGTGAAATGCTTAGATATGTCATAGAACACCGATTGCGAAGGCAGCTCACTAAACCATTACTGACGCTGAGGCACGAAAGC
>DDYY01000100.1 GCA_002346225.1 Bacteroidetes bacterium UBA3022 | reverse complement strand
CCCAAATTTCATTGGGCTCATGGTCAGATAAAAAAAGACCGGGCTTTGGGCCCGGTGGTGGTGCTTGTGTAGCGGGGACGAGAATTGAACTCGTGACCTCCGGGTTATGAATCCGACGCTCTAACCATCTGAGCTACCCCGCCAAGTATAGGAGCGCAAAATTAGGCTTTTATCTGCTTCTTTACAATGCTTCGACCTGGAAAAAATCTTTTGGACGAATACCCCTGGGAGTTTCCTGTACATTGCAGCACTCATGCACCGCATCGTGCTCAAAAACAAGGTAATAGTTTTGCTCTACAGCAGTCCTTAAAAAGTCCGTCTTTTCCTCCAGGGTGATGAGCGGCCGCACATCATAGCCCATGATATAGGGCAGGGGAATGTGCGCGTAGGAGGGCAGGAGGTCTGCCATATATACCAGGGTTTTTTCTTCATGTTGCAGCACCGGAAGCATCATGGCTTCTGTATGTCCTTTGACCCAAATCGTGCTGAAGTTTTCTGCCAGCGGTTCGCCCTCTTCCAGAAAATGCAGTACTCCATGGTGTTGTAATGGCTGCAGATTTTCAGGCAGGAAGGAAGCTTTTTCACGGTCGTTAGGCTCTGTGGCCCATTGCCAGTGCGCTTTGTTTGACCAGTATTTGGCATTGGGAAATGCCGGAATCAAAGCGCCATTATTGTCCCTTTCAACGGCACCGCCACAGTGATCGAAGTGCAGGTGCGTCAGGAATACATCGGTAATATCGGACCTGGAAAATCCTTTTTGTTGTAGTGAATCCATGAGCTGTATCCCATGAGGTTCGTAGTGGCTCATGAACTTCTCGTCCTGCTTGTTCCCCATGCCACAGTCAATCAGGATTTTCCGGTCTCCCGTCTCTACCAGCAAACTGCGCATCGACCAGGTGCAAAGGTTATTTTCGTCTGCAGGAACCAGCTTATTCCATATTTTCTTCGGAACCACACCAAACATGGCACCACCGTCCAGCTTGAACAAGCCGGTCTCAATTACGTGAATTTTCATTGGCTAAAAATACAAAAGGAGCACCCGAATAGGCATACGAATAGTGAACTCAGATCATTTTTCTCCTTAAGGCAGCCATATGCAAGGCTGTTACAGCCGCTTCTGTCCCTTTGTTGCCTTTATCTCCGCCCGCGCGCGCTTTAGCCTGCGCTTCATTACGGGTGGTGAGTACCCCGAAAATTACCGGCGTGCTGTAATCGATGCTTACCTGCGTGAGCCCCTGGGCAACGGCCTGAGAAATATAGATATCATGCGGAGTTTCACCTGTAATTACGCATCCGAGGCAAATTACGGCATCCCACTCGCTGCTTTCCAGTAACATCTGGCTGGCAGAAGGTAATTCAAAGCTTCCCGGTACATGAATCACATTGATTTGCTCTTCCGGGACTTCATGCAGGGTCAATGTTTTTACACAAGCGTCTAATAGTGCATCTGTAATAGGCGCATTCCACGTTGCATGTATGACTGCAATTCTGAATGATTTCCCTGAAGGCACCTCATGGGAGGTGTAATTCGACAAATCCCTGGACGCCATTACTTTCCAAGTTTGGCGCTGGCGTAGGCGATTTCCTTCTGAATGTTTTGTCCTTCTTCAGATAAAGGGTACTCCAGCTGAATGATTTCGAATACCGCAATAGCATCCGCGTATTTTTCCTGCATCAGCAAAAGATCGCCGGCCATCTTATAATAAGTGGGGCTGAAAAAATCGGAGTTGGCAGCTTTACCTGCAGATTTGTAAAAATTTACCGCTTTATCCATGTCGCCTTTTTCTGACCACGCATCACCGAGTAAGCGGTTGGTAAGACCTTCCAGCTCTGAAGTTCCGGGCTTGTATTTACTAAGGTAGTTAATAGCCTCATCGATATTTTGTTGCTTGAGGTAGATCAGACCAGTGTAATAGTTAGCCAGGTTGCCGGTAGCTGTATTCTTATAACTGCTGGTAATTGCCAGGAACCCCGGATTAATACCGTCGCCATTCAGCGCCAGATTCAGGGAGTCCTTTTCAAAATAAACCTGAGCAGCTGCAATTTTGCTTCTGGCATCCAGCTCTTTGGGTTCCTGAATCAGTTTTTTATAACCGAAGTAACCACCGATGGCAATCACGATTGCGGCAAAAACGCCAATAATCGCATTCCGGTTGGCGAGGAAAAATGTCTCTACTTTTTTGTAAAGATCTCCTTCATGCGCTGATTGCTCTTGTTCAGAGATGTTTTTCTTATTCTGTGTCATGTAAGTGGTATATAGCTATTAATCGGTTATAAATGGATAATCCTGTTGCATGTAGATGTCTTCATAAACCGCGGCATCATCCGGATAGGGCGATTGTTCGGCAAATTCAACACAGGCTTTAATTTCTTCCTCGATGGCAGCCTCCATTTCCTCTATTTCCTTCTCATTGGCATACTTCTTATCGAGCAAGCGCTGTCTGGTTACCTCCACAGGATCGCGCATTTTGTATTCTTCCACCTCTTCCTTGGTACGGTATTTCTGAGGATCACTCATGGAATGACCTTTATACCTGTAGGTTCTTATTTCAAGGAAGGTAGGTCCTTCGCCCAAACGAGCTTTCTCAGCAGCTTCATAAATGGCATTATGCACCGATTCCGGATCCATCCCGTCAACAGGATAGGAAGGCATGTCGTAAGCCAGTCCTATCTTGTAAATGTCCATCATATTCGTGGTCCGTTGAACACTAGTTCCCATCGCATAGCCATTGTTTTCTACAATGAAAATGACAGGTAACTTCCAAAGCATCGCCATGTTAAAGGTTTCGTGCAAAGCACCCTGGCGAACAGCTCCGTCTCCGAAGAAACAAAGGGTAACATTGTCGTTGCCTTTGTATTTATCGGCAAAAGCGATACCGGCACCCAGCGGGATTTGCGCCCCAACGATACCATGACCGCCATAAAAATGATGCTCCTTGGAAAAGAAGTGCATAGAACCGCCTTTCCCCTTGGTACATCCTGTCACCTTTCCGAAGAGCTCAGCCATGGCTTCATTGCAGGTAATGCCTTTGGCTATAGCAAGGCCATGATCACGATATGCTGTGATAATTGGGTCTTCCTGACGTGTTGCAGAAATGGCACCTGCCGCTATGGCTTCCTGACCAATATATAGGTGACAAAATCCACGTATCTTTTGCTGACCATATAACTGACCGGCTTTCTCTTCAAAACGCCGCATCCTGTACATCAACTCATACCAGTTCAGGTAGGTTTCTTTTGTTATTTTTGACCGATCTGTTGCCACCTCTGTTGTCATGTTCACTCCGCTTTTTTAGGATGGGCAAAGTTAAGAAACAAGTCACACAATAAAAACCTGCCAATTGCTCCGCGAAATAGAACTGATAAATTACAGAAACCATGAGGAAAGCAGTTTTCAGTTCACCCGGCCTTTTGTGCTCGTTAATGGTCCTAATGGCTCCGGAAAGACCAATTTGCTCGATGCTATCTATTTCCTCTGTATTACAAAGAGTTATTTCCAGCGCTCAGACCTCCCACTCATGCGCCATCAGTCAGCATTTATCAGACTAAAGGGCATTTTCACCATCGACAAAGCGGATATACCGGTACAGAGCATCGTTGAATTAGGGAAAAAAAAGATTTTCAGCTTTGACGGAGTGCCGTATGAGAAGCTATCGGAGCATGTAGGCAGATTACCGGTGGCGATGATTACACCCGATGATACGCGGTTGATTCAACAGTATCCCGAGGAGCGGAGGCGCTTTATGGACGCAAGCCTGTCGCAAAACCACCCCGATTACCTGCATCATTTACAATCTTGCCTGCGCCTGATCGTTCAAAAAAATGCATTGTTGAAAAGCTGGGATATGCGTTATGGTAATCACGGGGTCTTGGATGCCATCAACCAACAGCTGGAATTGCCTATGGCCGCTGTCTACAGCAGCAGAAAGGAGTTTGTTGCGCAGTTGCAACCATTAGTGCAGCGTATATATGCCCGCCTTTCCGGGGGAAAGGAGGTGCCGGAACTGGAATACCAGTCTGATTTATCGACCAACGACTGGTCCACTATTCTCAAGCACCATGCCGGCGAGGAGCAACGTGCCGGAAGAACGCTAGTGGGCATACATCGCGATGATCTGGTACTGACCTTCGACGGACACCCCGTGAAGCAGGTGGGTTCTCAGGGGCAGATTAAAACCCTCTTGCTTGCGATGAAACTGGCAGCGATGGAACTCTTATCAACAACAGGCGCTATAGAGCCCATACTTTTGCTGGATGATATTATGGAAAAGCTGGACCGCAATAGAATGAACGCCCTGCTGGGGCTGCTGGCAGAGGGTAAATACGGACAGGTTTTTATTACAGATGCAGATGCTGCAAGATCGGAAAACGTAATGCGCGCATCCGGTCTTTCTTTTGACCAAATTCTGATGGAAGGCAGGGTAGAAAGATTATCGGGAAATGCTTAATTTTATTCGGGTGAGAAGAAGCAACGAACAGGATATCGGAGAAGTGCTGAAAGATTTCTTTAAAGCTTTCAAAATTGACGGCAAAGTCAATGAAATTCGAATAAAGGAAGTCTGGGAGGAAGTTATGGGAAAGACCATGGCACGATATACCAGTGATGTGCGTTTGCATAATGGACAGTTGAAGGTCTTCATCAACTCTGCGCCGCTCAAACATGAATTAACTTACAATAAGGATGTTATTATTCAACGCATCAATGAAGCTTTTGGAGAGGAAATAGTGAATAAATTAATAATACATTAATATATGAACGAGATTATAGAGCACCCACAGGTGCAGGATTACAGCCAGTATACGGCCGAACATTTCAAGGTATGGGAGATACTTTTCGATCGGCAGATGGCGCTCTTGCAGGACCGAGCCGCCCAGGTATTTATGGAGGGAATCAATGCTATCCACTTTTCTCCGAATACTATTCCGAAATTTGATGAATTCAACATCCGCCTCGACACACTTACCGGCTGGAATGCTGTTGTGGTGCCGGGTCTGATTGGAAACAAGGAGTTTTTTGAACTGCTGCTGAATAGGAAATTTCCGGCGAGTACCTGGCTGCGCACTATGGATCAGCTCGATTACCTGGAAGAGCCCGATATGTTTCACGATGTCTTCGGACACCTCCCATTGCTGACTAATAAAACATATTGTGCTTATCTCTATGGACTGAGTAAAATTGCGCTAAGCTATATTGATAATCCGGTTGCGGTGGAACTGATTTCCCGTATTTACTGGTATACCGTTGAATTCGGCTTGATCAGGGATAACGGCATACTGCGCATTTATGGATCAGGAATATTATCGTCTACAGGAGAGTCCGTCTATTGCCTGAAATCAGGTATCCCCTCCAAACGACTGGATTACAACGTGGAAAAAATACTGGATACACCTTACATTAAAGACAAGTTCCAGGAGCAATATTTTGTCATTGACAGTTGCCTCGATTTGTTCGAAAGCTTACCGGATATCGAACAAGGTATCAAGAAGCGGATGGATAATCCTGCGCTCTATAAAAAAGGTCCGGACGAGTGAGCCATTCTTACTTCGGCAATTCCAATGCTGCTTACCTAAAGATTTACGCTTATGGCCATTGCACCTCTGGCAGAAAGGCTGCGACCGGAGCATCTTGATCAATACATTGGTCAGGAGCACCTTGTAGGAAAGGGCAAAGTGCTCAGGGTTATGGCAGAACAACACAGGATTGTTTCCATGATTTTATGGGGACCTCCGGGTGTGGGAAAAACAACGCTCGCCAATATTCTTGGCAAGGCTGCCGGACTTCCCTTCGTGGCTATCAGTGCCGTTGCTTCAGGCATAAAAGAAATCAAGGAAGTCATTCAACTAGGAGAGAAAAGTGGTCGCATCGTGCTCTTTATCGATGAAATACACCGCTTCAATAAGGCCCAGCAGGATGCGCTCCTGGGGGCGGTAGAAAAAGGTACCGTGACACTGGTAGGAGCTACTACCGAAAATCCGTCGTTTGAAGTTATTTCCGCTTTATTATCCCGCTGTCAGGTATATGTGCTGGAGCCACTCTCGAAGTCTGAATTAATCCATATGGCAGAGCAGGCCATTGCCGCAGATAAAGAACTGCAAGCGCATCAGGTACAGTTGAAAGAGCACAGGGCACTCTTGCAATTTTCAGGAGGTGATGGAAGGAAATTACTCAATCTGCTGGCATTGCTGATGGAAGTGCACACAGGAGGGCCGCTGGTAATTACCGACCAGTTGGTGGAGCAGGTGGTGCAGGAAAAAATGTCGGTTTACGATAAATCAGGCGAACAGCATTACGACATTATATCAGCTTTTATTAAATCCATAAGAGGAAGCGACCCCAATGCAGCGGTTTATTATTTAGCCCGCATGACAGAAGGAGGGGAGGACCCCAAATTTATTGCCCGACGGATGCTGATTCTGGCCAGTGAAGATATCGGGAATGCCAATCCTAATGCCCTGCTACTGGCCACGTCTTGTTTTCAGGCGGTCACGATGCTCGGCTATCCGGAATGCAGTCTTACGCTGGCGCAGACTGCTATATACCTAGCAAATTCGGCCAAAAGCAATAGCAGTTACACAGCTTTGCAGACTGCCCGGAAATGGGTAAAGCAACATGGTGATCTGCCTGTTCCAGTGGCATTGAGAAATGCGCCTACCCAATTGATGAAAGAGCTCGACTACGGAAGCGGTTACCTGTATGCGCATGACCATCCCGGAAATTTTGCTGACATGGAGTTCCTGCCGGATGGTATTTCCGGTAAAAAGGTCTACGAACCCGGTCAGAACGCAAGGGAAGAGGAGGCAAGGAAATTTTTACGCCAGCGCTGGAAAGAAAAATACGGTTATTAAGCGCCTCCGTGTTAACTTTAATCTGCACTTAAACTATCAGTATGAAAGGCCTCAATGACGACAAAATGTGGGAAATGGCAGAAAAGCGTGTTGGCTTTCGGCGTCATTTTTTTGTTTATGCACTCATCAATATTATCATAATTTCCCTCTGGTTTTTTACCAGTTATAAGGATGCAGATAAAGGCGGATACTGGTTTGTTTTCCCCTTACTGGGCTGGGGCATCGGGCTGGCATTTCATTATTGGGCTGCCTTTCATGACGACCTGAGCTCTATAGAAAAGGAGTACCAGAAGCTAAAAGAAAAGTACCAGGTGGACGAAGAAGTGGATGCCGAAACAAAGGATACATCCGGAAATACCAGACGCTTCTAAACCGGATTGCTACCGCTTTGGCAGTACCTAACTGACAATTTTCACTATTATTTTAGGCATTTCAGAAGGCATCTGACATTCTGACATAAAATGTCGGGTGGCACAGTTTGTGACATTCGGGCATCGTTCGATTTAACTTTCACCAAATTAAAAACAGAACTGTATATGTCTAAGAAAAAAAGTCTCTCCATTCAGCCGTTGGCTGACAGGGTTGTGGTAAAACCAGCCGCTGCTGAGACCACAACATCCAGTGGCCTTGTCATTCCTGATACTGCCAAAGAGAAGCCTATGAAAGGCCTGGTTATGGCGGTAGGCCCGGGAAAGAAAGATGAACCTGTAACACTCAAAACAGGTGATACCGTACTTTATGGAAAGTACGCCGGAACTGAAATCAATATCGATGGTGAGGATTACCTCATTATGCGCGAAAGTGATGTACTTGCAGTAATCTGATTCAACTAAAAAATGATAATAAGAAATGGCTAAATTGATTTATTTTGACATGGAGGCCCGGGATTCACTCAAGAGAGGAGTGGACATGCTGGCCAATGCTGTGAAGGCGACCCTGGGTCCTAAGGGCAGAAACGTTGTTATTGAAAAGAAATTCGGTGCACCTGGTGTTACTAAGGATGGTGTATCTGTAGCGAAAGAAATAGACCTCGAAGACCCTGTTGAAAACATGGGTGCTCAGATGGTGCGTGAAGTAGCCAGCAAAACCAGCGACGTAGCAGGTGATGGTACTACTACAGCAACAGTGCTCGCTCAGGCTATCGTATCAGCAGGTTTGAAAAACGTGGCGGCCGGCGCCAATCCTATGGATCTGAAGCGTGGTATCGACAAAGCAGTAGAAGTAGTTATTGCGAACCTGAAAAAGCAGGCTAAAAAAGTCGGAGATGATATCAGCAAGATTGAACAAGTGGGTACCATATCCGCCAACAACGATCCTGAAATCGGAAAGTTGATTGCCGAAGCCATGAAACGCGTCAGCAAGGACGGCGTTATCACGGTAGAAGAAGCTAAAGGAACCGATACTTACGTAGATGTTGTAGAAGGTATGCAATTCGATCGTGGCTACCTGTCTCCTTACTTTGTTACCAATTCCGATCAGATGGAAGCGGAAATGGAAAATCCATACGTACTGATTTACGACAAGAAAATCAGCACTATGAAAGACCTGCTTCCTATTTTGGAAAAAGTGGTTCAGCAAGGTTCTCAATTGTTGATCATTGCCGAAGATGTGGATGGCGAAGCACTGGCTACACTGGTAGTGAACAAGATCCGCGGTAGCCTCAAAGTATGTGCTGTTAAAGCTCCGGGTTTTGGCGATAGAAGGAAAGAAATGCTGGAAGATATCGCCGTATTAACCGGTGGTACAGTCATTAGCGAAGAGCGTGGTTACAAGCTCGAAAGTGCGGACCTTACTTACCTCGGTCGTGCAGAGCGCATTTCTGTTGATAAAGATAATACCACTATCGTTAATGGTGCCGGTAAGAAAGATGGCATCAAAGCACGCATCAGCCAGATTAAATCTCAAATCGAGAAAACAACATCTGACTACGATCGCGAGAAACTGCAGGAACGTCTTGCCAAGCTTGCCGGTGGTGTAGCTGTATTGTATGTAGGAGCTGCTACCGAAGTAGCTATGAAAGAGAAGAAAGATCGTGTAGATGACGCGTTACACGCAACCCGCGCAGCTGTGGAAGAAGGCATCGTTGCCGGTGGTGGTGTAGCTTACATCCGTGCAATTGCCGCTCTGGACAAACTCGAAGTAGCTAATGAAGATGAGAAGATTGGTGTGGAAATCATCAAGAAATCACTCGAAGCTCCAATTCGCACCATCGTTGAGAATGCCGGAATAGAAGGAAGTATCGTAGTACAAAAAGTGAAGGAAGGAAAAGCCGATTTCGGTTTCAATGCCCGCACTGAAGTGTATGAAAATCTGCTTGCTGCCGGTGTTATCGATCCATTGAAAGTAACCAGGGTAGCACTTGAAAACGCAGCCAGCATTTCAGGTCTCCTGCTTACTACCGAAGTAACCATCGTTGACAAACCAGAACCTGCGGGTAGTGGAATGCCAGGTGGAATGCCCGGTGGCATGGACGGTATGATGTAATACCATTGATGAAATAAGCTTTCGAAAGGCGCCTTGTGGAAACATAAGGTGCCTTTTTTTATAGTTGAAGGTCGCTGTATTTATTGGCTATCTCCCGGCAGCAGCGGAGCAGCGAGCGGACTGGTCGAAGGCATCGATGGTATGGATCAGCGTGAAACGAACGATTTGCCTGTTATAATAGGAATCGGGTGCTGACCTTCTATGAAACATATTGAAGTACATGATATCATAGGCAAATACACCTTTTGGAGCCCAGGTCACATTCATACCTATGCGGTTCTGATCGAAGAAGTTGACACTTTCTGATGCAAGGCCATTTACATGTATTTCATCCCAAACAGTCACTTTCCACGCAGGCAAAAAGGAATAGGTACCCATGGCCATGTAGCGGAATCTGGTATTGCTGTAACTGAATCCGGTTGCATTTTCCATAAACCGAAAGTCGGTGCGTATCCTTTGGGAAAAGCTCAGATTTGATTGGACATCTATCTTGTAATTGGTTTCCAGTTCCGGTCTTAATTCTTCGCCGTAAGAAACCACATCGACATTGGGGTCTTGTGGAAGGGCCGTTTGAAAATAAGAAAACCCGCCACTCACTTTCCAGTCATTGGTAACATCGAATTCCAGTTGTGCCCTGCCTACGTACTGATGCTGCCGGAGATTGGGCAGGTACACCCGTTGGTCTAAGTCTGCTTTAATCCTCAGGTCATTGAAAATGGTTACTCTGGGGTTATACCGCAGCCAAAGTTGGCTTTGATTGGTAATGTCACTTTGAGCATGCAGGAAGTTGATGCTGCTTGCAGTGATAATGAATAGGAGAAAGGCTAATAATCTTTTCACAATTTGCGGATTGCCGCAAAAATACAAATCTGACGCAAAGCGCAGTGCGGGACTTAAGGTGTAAGTTGATTATACCAGGTTGCAAACTTGGCAGTAGACCAGTTGAGACCGGATACAGCAATCTTGTTTTTGATTCTGAACTCGTTGAGTTTTTGCAGGGCAGAGATATAGCTCTGTTGCCGTGAGTTGATGAGAAACAGGGAGCTTTCTCCATTATCGAAAAGTCGAATTTCTGCCTGCCATAAGGTGAAGTAGTCGGCGACTGCCTGCTCAAATATTACAATCTGATCGTTGCTGATATTCCATTCATTGTAATAGGCATTGATTTTAGTGGAGAGGTCCAGTGTCTTTTGCTCCCGCTGCAAATAGGTATTCTCCATTTTTATTTTCGTGAGTGTCAAATCACCTCTTTCTTTTCTGAGCAATAAAGGCATACTAAAGCTCAGTCCCCATGTGTAGTTTTCCGGAGAGAAGCCTGTAATTGGATTACCACCCACATTTTCGGTAATAGGATTATAGCTAAGGTCAATGCGCGGCTTTAGTTGTTCCGCCTTCCAGCGCCGCTCGATATCAAGTTCATCCAGCTTTAGTCCGTAGTACTGGATTGCAGGATGGGCACTCACGATGCTGGCGGTATTGGGTAACAACTCGGGTTGCAACCAGTCGGGCAGGGGGCCTGTGATGACAGATGGTATAGTGGTATTGCTAATTTCCATGGGCAGGGTTCCCTCCAGCCAAAGGAAGGTTGACAAGTACATTCCCGCCTTGAAATAGTCTATTTCTGCAGCCTGTAAGCTAACCTGAAGGTTCTGCAACTGTATGCCGGCTTCGAGCGTGTCAATGGCAGCGCGGTCGCCGAATAATGCGGCCTGCTTTACTGCCTCGAATCGAACGCGAGCCGCTTCTACCGCATCCAGCAGAATCTGTCTGTTCTGGTAGCTTCCTGACCAGTACCAGTAGGCTCTTGCTGCGTCAAACAGGAGGTCGTTGACGGTCAACAGGCGCTCTTGTTCCGTCATGTCCTGAAACACCTGTGCCTGTCGCAGCATCGCACGTCGCTCATCAATAAACAGTCCGCGACCAATGGGGACGGTGATTCCGGCATACCATAGTCCTGCAGAAGGCAGGGTGTTCTCCGGATTCAAAAAGGCACCTGTATTTTGTTCCAGTCCGCCTTTGAATTCCAGTCCAAACCACGTGGGAACCTTAAGACCACCGTTGATGAGGCTGTAATATTGCTTGTCGTCGAAATACTTTTGGTAGACCTCTGTACCTGCTTTGGGGTCGAAACCACCTCTGGCTTTCAGCACCGCAGCTTCTCCTGTTTCCAACAATAAATCTGCCTGCAGCGCCAAAGGGTGATGTGCTGCGACCTGTTGCATAAAGCTGTCGAAATCAAACTGCAGCGAATCTGCAACCGCAGGAGTCTGTGCCTGACCTTTAATGGGAAGGCAAAACAGGAGGCATATCAATGTCTGGAGTGTCCTGTTCATTTCTTTTCTTTCTCAGTGCCAGATGCTTCGTATTGCTTATAATAATCCGGAGGGAATCCGTTGATTTTTCGCCATAATTCATACCAGATGGGCACGTCTTTCAACAATGCCATGGAGCTGGCTCCTGCACCGACACGAATACCGGTAGGCCAGGGGTTATCAACCGGATCGGGGGCCAGTAGTATTCTGTATTTGCCGTTTTCGCTTATGAAATTATCGATGGCGACAACCTTGCCACCGTAGGTTCCATAGGAGATGTCGGGCCAGCCACTGAAGACCACTGCCGGCCAGCCATCGAACTGTATACGGACATGCTGACCTAATTCCATTAATGGAAGGTCAATAGGTTCAACATACATTTCCACTGCCAGCATGGGTTCATAAGGCATGATACTGATGAGTTCTTCGCCTTCCTTGATGGTTTCACCTATACCTGATTGGATAGCTTTTGTAATATAGCCGTCCTGAGGTGCGGTGATGTAGTACATGCCAATCCTAACAGAATAATTCGTATAAGTATTTTGCAATTTGGTAACGGTGGCTTCGGCATCGTACATGGAGGAAAGCGCAGTGTACTTTTCAGATTCTGCTTTGGCAATTTTATCGCGGAACTCGGCAGATATGGTGGTGATTTCTACCTGAGCATTGATAGCTTCGTTCTTGCTTGTCAGCAGTTTATTCTGCTGTGAAATTTGCTTGGCCTGGGCTTCCTGCATTTTGAGTTTGCGTGCCTCCAGATCGGTAAGCGGTTTTAATCCGTCTTTGTACAGCTGTTCCATCCGTCTGAACTGCTCTACCGCAATTTCATAATTGATATTGGCTGCTTGTAGATCGATACTATCGCTCATGATTTTCAGACGTGCCTGCTCGAGTTTATTGATTGCCTGCTCCAGTTTCAGCTCTCTCGTAGCAATCATCGCATCAATTTGCCCGTCCAAAGCCTTAACTTTTTCCATGTAGCTGGTAACACTCAGTTCCTTGGCAGTGAGCTGCATCTGTGTGTTTTCGAGCAAGGAAGGGTCGAAGTATTCATCTTTCACTTCAGATATGTACAGAATGGTGTCGCCTTTGCGTACGAATTCCCCTTCCCGCACAAACCATTTTTCTATCCTACCGGGAATCACTGAATGAATGGTCTGAGGTCTCTGGTCCGGTCGCAATGCGGTTACATTTCCCCGGGCGCGAATGTTCTGAGTCCATGGCAGGAGCATGATGATAATGAAAAGCACCGCCAGTATGCCCAATAGTCTCAGCAGTTTGATACCTGTTCTGCGCTTCTCCAGGCGCTCCAGTGAAGGCATTTCATTGCGCTTCAGCCGTTGATTGATTGAATTGTGCGTAATGTTCAGCATGATCAATCAGTATTTAATTCAAGTTCATCAAATGGGGCACAGGCAGATACCATTCCGTTTTCCAGAACAGCCACCCGGGTGCTGCGCTGTGCCATGTATTTATTGTTGCTCACCGAGATGAGTGTCCATGGAGCATCGTCGCCTGTTAATGCATCAATCATCTGTCGTTGTTCTTTTTCTTCTATATGTTCGAAAGCATCTTCCAGTAGTAATAAGCGCGGCTTGTTACTGATGGATCTGGCCAGCAGAATTTTCTGAACCGTACTGCGGGGAAGTTTCTGCCCTTCGGGATCAATCTCTGTATCAAATCCTTTTGCCTGTTTGCGCACGAATTCAGACAGACCCATAAGGTTGGCTGCATGTTGAATATCAGCAAAGTTTATCTGCTGCCTGCCGAGGCCAATATTCTCTGCCAGGGTTCCGTTGAAGAGTTTTTCCTCCGTCAGACAGGCACCGATGTCATTCCGAAGTGTCTCAATATTCAGGTTGCCAATAGGTAGTTTGTCGTAGCTGATAGCACCGCGCTGTGGCGTATACAAGCCGGCCAATATGCTGAGCAAAGTAGATTTTCCGCTTCCATTCTTTCCGGTGATGGTTAGTTTTTCGCCGGGGGCAATGGACAGCTGTAGTCCATTGAGGATATTGTTCTCCATATCGGGATAGCGGAAATACACATCTTCAATTTGCACATGCATGCCGTGTTGATGACCTTCTTTGGGGATATCGGCGCCATCCGATTTCTCCAGATCCAGATCTACTACCTGTCCGATTTTTTCCAAAGCGGTAAGTACGTCATACAAATCAACGAGGTTGACAATGAGCTTTTCCACAGAGCTCATGACATACAGGATAATCAGCTCAGCCGCAACAAACTGACCGATGTTCAATTCCTGTTCCATCACCAGCACACCACCCAATACAAGCAGTCCGGCAGCCACAATGACTTTGAACATGACCAGCAAAATGAACTGTTGCTTCAGCACGTTGAAGTGTCCTTCGCGCGCTCCCAGATAGTTTTCCAGCATTTCATTGGTGCGGTTGATGGGCAAGCTCGTCTTCCCGGCGAGTTTAAAACTGAAGTTGGTGCGTGCCAGCTCTTCCAGCCAGTGTGCAATCTGGTATTTGTATTTGGATTCCTTCAGGCTGGTTTCCAGTCCGCGCTTACCTGTAAATTGAAAAATCGCTGCTATGAGAATCAGCAGGATGACGCTGAACATAATGAAAATGGGGTGGTACAGCGAGAGTAGTATCAAGCCAAACACCACTTGCAAGGATGCCGTAGAAAAGTCCAGTAAGATTTTGGATAAACCTTTTTGTACCGCCAGCGCATCAAAAAAACGGTTCATTAGCTCCGGCGCGTAATGGTTGTAGATAGCTTCCAGCTTGAATCGCGGTATGCGATAGGCAAACTCAAAGGCTGCCCGTGTAAATATTTTCTGTTGCAGGTTCTCCGTAATTCTCAACTGCATGATTTGCAAAATTCCGCTGAATGCAATACCCATTATGACAATAGCGACCAGCACCGTCCAGGAGGTGGACATCTGACCACCCTGAATGAGATTGATGATGGCCTGGATACCGAGCGGCAGTGAGAGCGATACCAGCCCGTTGAATATGGAATAGATGTACAGCTGCGTAATTTCCTTACTATCGGGCTTTAGTAAGCCCCAAAAGCGCTGAACAGGAGTCATTTTTGTTGCTTCTGCATTCATTTCTTGTAGCCGATTGATTGAAGTACCATCATGGTGTAAAAACTGGAAATAGGATCTTCTCCCCGAACTTTATCGGTGAGCGAGGGGAGATGTTCTGCAAAAAAACGCTGATGATGAGCGCCCTCAATGACAGTTGAGATTAACATATGAGGGTATTTAAAGTTTTTATTGAGCTCCATTACGATGCTGCTTACCAGTGCCACGACTCGTTTGAAACCCCGAAAAGCGCCCATCTTATTCTCTTCATCCACCATGCGTGTGAGATAGGTCTTGGATGATTCATTGATGACTATTCGGTGTAACTTGGTTTCATCTATGTGGGCGAAATAGCTGTCCTGCTGCACCTCTTCCGTCAGCATTTGAATGGCTTTGACCAGTTTTTCTTTAGGATCAGTAAGGTTGGCCAGGCCAAAAACAAGCCTGTATTCCAGCCAGTACCAATACCAGGTGGTGAGGTATAAAAGGAGTTTATGCTTGTTTTCAAAATAGCGGTAGAGTGAGGCTTCCGTAGTGTCTATGCTATTGCTCAGCCGCTTAAAGGTGAAATCATCAAATCCAATTTCATCCATCAGTTCAATGCTGCCTGTCACTATGCGACGGCCCAGGTCACTGGACTCCGGATCCTTCAAATAGGTGATCTGAGGGATGTCCAAACGGACTCCCAGCGGAAGCTGAAATGTAGGAGTGGTTTTACTCACGATAATGATAGTAACACTATTGAAACTTAAAAGTTCACTATCAAAGGTAATAATTTAACTATTGTTTTCGGGTACCTCATCAAAGGCATTAGCGGGCGCTTTTTGGGGACGGCTGAGGTTTAGCAGAACGGCCAATACTTAGCAGCCCAGAACGAACCAATAGCCGAATTTCATGTCAGCCTGGATGTCAATATCTATATCCAGATTGTTGGAATTACTTTCCTTGTTATCCGTCTTGATAGACGACTGAATATCAAAATACAAGGCAATCATACCGGCGACGCCTGTTAATCCGGTCAGCAACAATCCGGTTCTTCTGTTGCTGTCTTTAAGCACGGTGAACAAAACGATGCCTGCAATTCCCGCTGTGAGTGCCAGTATTGCCCAGATATTTGGTTCATTATCTTTTCCTTCATCTTCAAGCTCCAATTTTTCTCCATTGCCGGTTACCAGGTCATAACCCGTAAATCGGGCGATGGACTCGTCGTTGCAGTTGATATCTGTAAACACCATAAAAAAACCCAGCACTGCCAATATGAAAGGAGCAAGGTTGCTGATGGAGGGCAGGGTAATAGTGATTGTTTTAGGTGTGCTCATAGCGGTTCGTTAGAGGTGGACAATGTCGCAGGAACGCTGCCGGTAATCTGAAAATTGCTGTCCAGATAAAAATAGCTGCGCGTATTTATCATCTCACCGTTGACCATAGCATCATAGCCGTGCAGCATTTTCCAGCCGGAGGGAATCTTGGGATAATGATCGATGTAATCGATGGCTTTATTGGAAAAGTAACTGGAACTATCGGCATACCTTCCGGAAAGTTCAGCATCCCGGAAAAGCGCATCGGTAGCCATTTGCATGTACCGCTGAGACGCTTCCATGTAGGCATTGAGGGTATCTGTATTCAGCGGCAGGTAGGTAGTATCCAGGCTGCTGAAGTGCTGCGATTGATAGCGGGAGGATGGCCCCAGCTGTTGTTGCAGATAGGCGGTGATGGCTGACTGCGCGCGCTCCTCGTTGGTCAGGGGTGTTTCTTTTTGTTCCTGTCTGCAACCGACGGACATAAACATAATGCAACTTATAACCAGCCATTTCATACTGTAATACTAATGAAATAGCAGGAGCTTACTAAGCGTATTGCAGTTTTCGACGTTCTCCCTGCTGTTGACGCCACATCGCAAAATAGAGACCCGGTTTTTCGAGCAACGCTTCGTGCTTGCCTGTTTCAATCACCTTGCCCTGCTCCAGTACATAAATCCTGTCGGCATGCATAATAGTGCTCAATCTGTGGGCGATCAGAATGGTGATATGATTGCGTTGAGAAGATACATCGCGGATAGTTACGGTAATCTCTTCCTCGGTAATCGAGTCCAGTGCGGAAGTAGCCTCATCGAAAATCAGAAGAGAAGGTTTACGCAGCAGTGCACGCGCAATGGAAATACGCTGTTTTTCACCACCGCTCAATTTGAGTCCACCTTCTCCAATCATGGTCTCCAGTCCCTTTTCAGCACGTTCCAGTAATCGCAGGCAGCTGGCTTTTTGCAACACGTCCATCAGTTCTTCTTCTGTTGCTTCTGGATTGACAAAGAGCAGGTTTTCCTTAATGGTGCCGGAGAATAGTTGCGTATCCTGGGTTACAAAGCCAATCTGGTTGCGCAAGTCGTTGAAGTCTATGTTGTTTTCGTCTTTTCCGTTATAGAGAATAGTACCGGCTTGCGGGCGGTAGAGTCCCACCAGCAGTTTCATGAGGGTGCTCTTACCGGAACCTGAAGGTCCTACAAATGCAATGGTTTCGCCACTTTTGGCATCGAAGCTGATACCATCGATGGCATTGTTGCCGGCGGTTTTGTGTTTAAATTGCACATTGTTAAATGAAAGATTGGCAATTCTTCCGAGCGGTAATGGGTCTTTGGCTGCCTTCTCCGGTTCTTTCTCCATCAGGGTTTCGAAGTTATTGAGAGAGGCCTCCGCTTCCCGGTAGGAGAGAATCACATTGCCTATTTCCTGCAGGGGGCCGAATACAAAAAAGGAGAAAATCTGCATCATGACCAGTTCACCGGCATTCATCTCCCCCCGATAAATCAACCACAGCAACATAAACAGTATCACCTGTCGCAGGGTATTGACAAATGTTCCCTGTATAAAACTGATGCTTCGTATGCGTTTGACCTTGGTAAGCTCCAGGCCCAATATTTTATATGTATTTTTATTTAATCGGTCTACTTCCTGTCCGGTAAGTCCCAGACTCTTCACCAGTTCGATATTGCGCAGCGATTCGGTGGTAGCTCCGGCAAGAGAAGTGGTCTGTCCGACAATCCGCTTTTGGATAACTTTCACTTGCTTGCTAAGGACGTTGGTAATTAAGGTGAGCACTGCAATGCCTCCGAAATATATAAAGGGCAGCGACCAGTGGATGCCGGAAGCAACAGTGGAAACGAAAATGATACTTACTACCGCCGGAAATAGAATGTTCACAAATCCGCTCATGAACTTTTCAGTATCCTGGCGAACCTTCTGTAAAATGCTCAATGTTTCACCACTGCGCTGGTCTTCGAATTCCTGATAGGGCAGTTGCATGGCGTGTTGCAGGCCATCCGTGAACATTTTTGCACCGTAGCGCTGAATGATGACATTGAGGAAATAATCCTGGAAGTTTTTCGCCAGCCGACTGATCATGGCGACTGTAATGGAGGCTATCAGTAATGCACCTACACCCGGACTGGACCAGGAGAACGACCAGAAAAAGTCTTTGGAGAGCATTTTACTATCTCCGCTTTGGTGTAGGTTGGCCAGGTTTACCAGCTTTCCGAAAATAACGGGGTCCATGAGGGAGAAGCCAATATTGATAGCTGCCAGCACGAGTACCAGACCCACCAACATTCGGTAAGGACGTAAATATTGTATCAGGATTTTCATTTGGATATAATTGGGTGTGGGGTAAGACGTTTAACTCTCTCCAACATTGTATGGACAGGTTGTAAAAGTAGCATCTTACACCTTATGCTATCTTTTACTGCAATAATCGTTAGATGAATAGTTATTTTTGAGCATCATTTATCTTATACCTATATGAAACAATGGCTTCCCGTATTAGTTTCCATCTCATTGCTTATTAGTTCATGCGTGAAAAAAGAAGAACAATCCGGCCGTAAATCTCCCGGACCTGATCCCAGCTTTCAGTTCAAAAAGGAAGGTAGCCTTACTTTTTACAAGGCGGATGGACAAGTAGTGAAAAGTATTGACCTGGAGGTGGCTGCAACAGAAGCGGAGAAGGCGCAGGGCCTGATGAATCGCTCCTGGATGGAAGAGACACAAGGAATGATTTTTCTGTTTGACCAGGAACAACGTCAGAGTTTCTGGATGCGCAACACGATTATTCCGCTTGATATCATGTTCATCTCTTCGGATCTGAAGATTGTCAATATCGCCCGCAATACACAGCCTTTCTCCGACAAGCCTATACCCTCCACCGGCCCCGCCCAGTATGTGGTGGAGGTGGTAGCAGGATTTAGCGATAAGTACGGATTGTCCAGTGGCGATAGCATCAGCTTTGAAATCCTATAGCTGTCGTGGCATGATGCCCAGGCAACTTTTTCCTTACTCAGGTCGTTTCGTAACTATGTCGCGCATACTACTGGTTTTGCTTTTATGTTGCTCCACAGCGCAATTGGATGCTCAGAATTACCGTTCGGTATCCTGGCAGGATATTCAGCAACTGGCAGAAAGTGAGCCGGATACCCTTACCATAATTAACTTCTGGGCCACCTGGTGTAAGCCATGTATTGCAGAAATGCCTTATCTGGATGCGCTGGCCGATGGCATCAATGGGATTCCGGTACGTGTAGTATTTGTATCTGTCGACGACGAGCAACGCAGGGCCACAGCTTTGGAGCCTTTTCTGGAGCGGCGCACCCTGCAAGGGGAGGTCTGGTCGCTGGAAAATGGATACCCATATGACTGGATAGACCGGATTGAACCGGAATGGTCAGGAGCTATTCCCGCCTCCATTTTCATAGTAGGCAGTAAGAAGCGCTTTTTTGAACAAGAGTTGGATGCAGCCGCACTGCAGCAAATTGTAAATCAATTCATTCATCCCTAAATACGCATTATGACAACATTCATTTCCCTTTTGACAGCTGTGGCCATCTGGTGGGCTCCATCCGGTGGTTACCAGATAGGCGACAAGGTTGAAAACTTTTCATTGTTAAATACTATTGACAATGAACAGGTTGCACTGGCTGATTACAAAGACAAGGCTGGTGTGATTGTTATTTTTACCTGCAATCATTGCCCTTATGCCAAGTTGTATGAAGACCGTATTATGGAGCTGGACAAGAAAATGTCGGCTCAGGGTTTTCCCGTTGTAGCCATTAGTCCGAATGATCCTCAAAAAGAACCCGACGATTCGCCGGAGAATATGCAAAAACGAGCGCTGGAAAAGGGATATGCTTTCCCCTACCTGTTCGATGCAACCCAGGAGGTAGCTCAATCTTTCGGAGCCACCCGCACACCGCATGTTTTTCTGTTGCATAACAGAGGAGGGGAGTTTTACCTCGCCTACATTGGTGCCATCGATGACAATACCAACGATCCGGATGCAGTGGAGGTGCGCTTTGTGGAAAATGCTGTCAAGGCTTTGAAATCGGGACTACCGCCCAATCCGGCGACTACCAAAGCCATTGGCTGCACCATCAAATGGAAAGAGAGCTGATTAGTCTCAGTTTCTTTTCAGTATAAAAGCAGCGGTAATTGATATATGTCATTGTAAAGGCCGTGGCACAGCCTTATTTTACGGCTATCAAACAGGTAGCTTATGAAAGCGATGGTTGTATATGAGTCCTTTTATGGCAACACCCGGTTAGTTGCCGAATCCATTAGGAATGGTTTATCTCAACACATGGAAACGCACATGGTCAATATCATTACCATGCCCCCGGATTTCTCCGAACGCCCTGAATTGCTGGTTGTAGGATCGGCTACAAGGGGATTCCGGCCCTGCCCGGCCACGATTGAGTGGCTTAAGAGTCTTTCTCCTTTCGACCTGGAAGGAACCATGGTTGCGGCATTTGATACGCGTATTGCCCTTCCGTCTATTAAGAACGGCATTTTGCGATGGCTGGTAAAAACCGGCGGATTTGCTGCTGCCGATATACAGCGAGGTTTGGTAAAAGGAGGAGGAGCCGTGGTTACGCCATCTACCGGCTTTGAAGTGTCGGACAGAGAAGGACCTTTGCTGAAAGGGGAGTTAGAACGTGCATATAATTGGGGAAGCACCATTGGTGCAAAAGCGTTGGATAGGGTGGTGATGCATTGATGTCACCACCCTTCAATTAGCTATTCGGTAGTTGTAGGCTCTTTTTCCTCCATGGGTCTTCCACACCTGCGGTAATACATTTCTTTGAAAGACGCCTTTTCCTCATCGCTCATTCCTGCCATCTTTTCATCCCATTTTTGTTTCCAGATTTGCTTTTTCGCATGGTGGCCGGAGCTGCCCCATTTTTTGCCGCCTATGCCGCTGAAACCCGTAAGTAGTTTTATAAGAGCCAGCAAGCCCAGGCTTTGCAGGAAGCTTATTTCCGGTCCGCTGAAGAGATCCGGCACAAGCCAGTTCCACAACAGCATGTTCACGAAGGCCATAAGGGCCATAATGGCAATGGCGAAGAGCCCATATCCCACAAACATTAGCCCTCTATTTCTTGTATTCATCATAGTCGTTTATTTAAAGTCGTTGTTATCATCCTTGTAACATATCGTCGTACAGTGCCTGCATTTTTTTGCGAAGGTGCAGCACAGAATAACGCTTTCTGCTCAGCAGCGTGTTGACCCCCGTTCCGGTTATCTCGCTGATGTCCTGGAAACTCTTGTTCTCCAGTTCATGCAATTCGAAAACCAGCCTCTGCTCTTCCGGTAATTCGTTCAGTGCCTCATAGAGTGTTTCCCAAACCAGGTTGCGCTCGTACAATGCATCCGGGTCATCTGATCGGACTGCACTGATAGCGCCAATCTGAGAAAGATAACTGTCTCCCTCCTCATCATCAGCCCCGATGCCGGAAGTGTCTATACTTTCGGGCTTCTTTTTCCTGTAGGTATCGATGATGCGGTTGCGCGCTACGCGGAACAGCCATGCAGTCATATTCTCTATGCCTTCTACGATACCATGGTTGGAGGCCAGCTGATAAAAAACGTCTTGCAGAATATCCTGTGCGTCTTCATCGGTAGCAACCTTAGTCCTGATAAAGCGCAGCAAGCGTACCCGTTCCTTTTCGACGGCTTCATTGATTATCAGTTGCTGTTGTTCACTCATCAGGATGCGTACATTCAATGCTTCGTTCATGATTGATAAGGATGACGAAGTGATGGTAAAGATATTGTAAAGCCGGTAGGGGGAGCTTTCATTTTCGCCGACTTTTCCTGTTGCGAGGTACCCGCAGCCTATTTTATTGACCGATATCCCCAATTTATTCCCCAACTTTGCGTTCGAATGACCGAAATGAGGCAGCATATTTTCTGGATGACCGTGGTTCTTTTGGGGATGGCATTCTTCAACAGTTCGTGCAGAAGATTATCCTTTATTGATGATGCCGATGCACAGTTAAAATTCAGTGCCGATACCGTCAAATTTGATACAGTTTTCACTACAGTGGGCTCTGCAACCCGCTCTTTCAAAATCTACAACACCTACAACCAGCAGCTGCGCATCAGCGAAATAAGCCTGGCAGGGGGCGAAGGTTCTATTTTCAGAATGAATGTCGACGGATTTCCGGGAGACGTCTTTTCCGACATTGAAATACCGGCCAATGATTCCATTTACATCTTCGTGGAAGTAACAGTAGATCCCGACGGGGAGCCACTGCCATTTATAGTAGAAGATTCCATCCGGTTTGTTACCAATAACAACGAGCAATTTGTACAGCTGGTAGCCTGGGGACAAAATGCCCATTTCTTTGACGGGGCTATCCTGTGCGACGAGGTGTGGGAAAATGATCTGCCCTATGTGATTTACAATTCACTTCTCGTAGACACCCTTTGTTCGCTTACCATACGTGAAGGGTGCCGGATTTATATGCATGGAGGTTCCAGCTTTTTCGTACTGGGAACATTGTTCATTGAAGGGGAGAGTGATAGCCTTGTGCGCTTTGAAGGCGACCGACTGGAAGGGTTTTTCGATGATATCCCCGGTCAATGGGAAGGGATTTCACTCCTGAGGGGGAGCAGCGGCCACCAGATACGCTATGCAGAGATAAAGAACGCCAACTACGGCATTCTCGCCGGATTGCAATCCACCAATCCAGATCCCGGCATCTACCTGGGGGATGCGACCGCTCCTGATTTGGTCATCAGCAACTCCTATATATTCGATTGTCAGCTCAACGGTATTTTCGCCGTCAACGCACAAATAGATGCCACCAATCTGCTCATCTACAATACAGGTGAAAACAATGTGGTTCTATCCAGCGGGGGAGACTATACCTTCAGGCATTGTACGCTGGCCAATTACGGCTCCGCTTATTTATCCCACCAGTCGCCGGTATTAGCTATTACCGATTTTATACGACTGGGCGACGCTGTGATTGTGAACGATTTAAACAATGCTACTTTTATCAATAGCATTATCTACGGCAATATTGTAGAAGGGAAGGAGCTGGCCGTATCCAACGACGGTGAAGCGCCGGTTTTTCAGTACCTGTTTGACCACTGCGTGATTCGCACAGATCTCTCAGGACCCGAATTTGTAGACTGTTTCATCAATATTGATCCGTTGTTTGCAGCCATTGGTGAGCGGAACTATTGTCCCGACGAAATATCCAACGCCCTGAATAATGGTATTGATATAGGCGTACCGGACGACATTGTAGGCACTCCCAGGCCATTCGCGGCCACCTTGCCCGATATTGGTTGTTATGAAACATATGTAGAGTAAGCGATCTCCGGGGCATGGTTTTGCCTGATACAGATAAGCATTAGCTTTGATGGCAATTCGGCCCGACCATGCGCTACGACATTACCCACCAAGAACGTTATTCCAGAATACAGCTGCTGTTGCGTTCCCTGTTGGGTATGGTGTATCTGATTATTCCCCATTTATTGGCCTTATTACTGCTCGCAGTGCTACTACTGCCATTGGCATTTTTCGCCTGGTGGGCTATTTTGATCACAGGCAGGACACCCGGTTGGTACTATCAATACCTGATGGGATTATCCCGATGGTGGCAGCGATTCTTGTCGCGTGCGCTCCACCTGGCAGATGGTTACCCGAAATTCGGATTTGCCGCCGCTGATGACGCAGTCGAACTGGAGGTGGAGCAGGTGTATATAGGGCGCGGTCCGCTGCTGCTGCGGTCTGTATTGGGATGGCTCTATATGATACCACATATCCTATTTCTTTACTTCCGAACGATAGGCTCTTGCTTATTGATCATTGGTGCATGGTGGTCTGTGCTGCTTACTGCCCGTTATCCGGCTTCATGGCATCGTTTCAATACAGCAACACTGCGCTGGTACTCGCGACTTTTCCTATGGGCAGGGGGCTTGCTACGCGGATTTCCTCCATTGCACGGCCGACCCGACCGGGAGGGTAGCGCTTCCGCAGAGGTACCATTGTAATATCCCGGCCAAGGATGTGATTCCTGTTTTTACCTTTGTGCCTATGAACACCGTAGCCATGGAGAAGCTCCGCCGCTACTGCGCCTATCAGGAGCGCTGTCATGAAGAGGTGCGCACAAAATTGCTGGAATTGAAGGTATACGGGGAAGAGCTGGAGGAAATCATAGCCCAGCTGGTGGCTGAAAACTTTCTGAACGAGGAGCGTTTTGCCTGTGCCTACGCCCGCGGCAAGTTCCGCATGCGGCAATGGGGGAGGGTGCGCATTCGCAAAGAGCTGCAATTCAGAAAAATATCCGATTACTGCATCCGTAAGGCTATGGAAGAAATAGAGGAGGAGGAATACCTGCAGACCATAGACACCCTCATAGCCAGGCAGCGTAAGAAACAACCTCAGGGAACACCTGCCCAGCGCTATTACCGTACCATGCAATACATGTTGCGCAAAGGGTACGAGGCCGATCTTGTGCGGGAAAGGCTTTCTTAAGCGACGTTCCGGAAATCGACAGGCACTACCTTGCTGATGCCCTGCTCAGCCATGGTAACACCGTAGATTACATCCACTTCAGCCATGGTTCTTTTGTTGTGGGTAACAATAATGAACTGGCTGTTGTCGCTGAAACGGCGTATCATGTTGTTGAATTTCATGATGTTATTGTCGTCCAGCGGAGCATCTACTTCGTCCAGAATACAGAAAGGCGCCGGTTTGATGAGGTACAGTGCAAACAAGAGGGCCATGGCCGTAAGGGTCTTCTCTCCACCTGAAAGCTGATCGATTACCTGCGGCTTTTTGCCTTTGGGTTTGGCAATGATTTCCACATCTGCCTCCAGCGGGTCGTATCCTTCCTTCAATATGAGGTCGCAATCGTCGTCCTCTGTAAACAAGCTTCGGAAAACTTCCACAAAATGACCTCTTACTCGGGTGAAGGTATCTTCAAATTTTTCGCGGGCGTTCTGGTCAATCTCATCGATTGTAGAAAGCAATGAAGTTTTGGCTTCCAGCAGATCTGCACGCTGGTTTTTGATGAATTCATAGCGGGTAGTCATTTCTTCAAATGCCTGAACCGCCATCGGGTTTACCTCCCCGAAATTCTCCAGTCTTCGCTTATTGCCCTCTACTTTTTCCTTCAGCTCCTCCAGCGTTATCTCTTCCGGAGGGTCGTTTTCAAGGATGGTCTCCAGTTCTACCTGAAACTCCACCCACAAGCGCTCTTTGGTGGCCGCCAATTCAACTTTCAGGTCATTGAGTTTGTCCTTAATGCTGCCCAGTGTTAGGTCGCTGCTTTCCTTTTTGTGCTGTAACTCTTTGATTTTCTGTTCTGTTTCAGCCACCGTACCTCTGGCTGCATAGAAATTGGCTTCTTCTTCACCAATCTGTACTTCCTTGAGTTTTCTTTCTTCGTACTGAAGCTGCAGGGTAGCATCCAGTTCTTTCGATTTTTCTGCCAGCAGCACCATTTCAGCTTCTACCTGTTGCAGTTGGGTGGTATTCTGTTCCCGAGTTCCGGTCGCATCCTGCAGTCGCGTTTGTTTGAACTGGAGCTCCTGAGCCAATCCCTGGTAGACGTTTTGCTGCTGGTGATAGCGGATGTTTTCTTTGTTGTAAGCATCGGACTGGCGGTTCAACTCCTCCATAGTGGCTCTGAATGCCGATTCTTTCTCCAGCATCAGATTATGCTGGGCTTCCTTTTGCAATACAACCTGCTGATGCTGTTCCTCCAGCTGGCGGTTTTCCGCTTCGGTTTTGGCAATCATTTCGCGGAAGTCCACCTCCTTTTCGTCAATCATCGTCAGGCTGTTGCCGGCATTTTCCAGCTGGGTTCTGGTGCTGACCAACTCTTGCTGCAATACCGATACCTGCTCTCTGGCAGGTTTGAGCGCCAGGGATCCCAAAGCCGTCTTGAGTTCGGTATTTTCTGACTGTAAAGCCTCAAGGGCAGTCTTGGCGGAAAGCACTGTTTTTTCCAGGTCTTCCACTTCCTTTTCCAGGCGCTTGAGATTCTTTTCAGTGCCCAGGCGATTCCCTTTCATGACACCTACCGAACCACCGGAAAGCACCTTGCCGGTGCGAATAACTTTACCGTCTGCGGTGATGAGGTGCGCACCGGGATTAATAGAAGTTATACTTTTATTAACTTCTGTAAAGTTATCACTATCAGTAATATATACGTTCTTTAGTAAATGGTTGATCAGGTGGGTGTAGGGGCTTTCCACCTGCACAATATCCAGCGCACGTACAGCTGTATCGGCAGCGGGAGCAGTGGTATTTTCACCTGAAAATTCGTTGAGCAGGAGGAAGCTGGCCCGCCCTTTTTTCTTTTGATCGAGCTCTGTGATGACTGCCATCGCCTGCGCCATATCGGCAGCTACATAGTAGTTCAACCAGGGCTCTAGGTAAGACTCGATGGCAGCCTTGTATTTAGCCTCGGTACTGATAATATCGGATAGCAGGGGGGCATTTTTCATTGCCGCAATTTCCTTGCGGATATACCGTATGCTATCGGGGAAGCCTTCCAGGCTTTCGAACATGTTCTTGGTGAGCGCGAATTCATTCTTACGAGCGTCCAGATTTCGGTGGGCCGCTGCCAGTTCAGTGCGCTGTGCCTCCATTTTCTGTTGCACCTGCTCCACCTTTTCCAGCAGCGATGTCTCCTGCTGCAGGAGTCCTTCTAACTCCTTGCGGGCAATTTCCAGTGCAGCTTCCTTTTCCTGCAAGGCAATATTTAAGGGTTCCAGCTTATCGCTATGCGTGGATTTATCGCGCTGCAGATTTTCCAGTTCTCTGCTGAAGTTCTCAAGGCGTACCTTGTTGATGGCCAATTGCTTGTCGATATCATACAGCGCTGATTCCGCTTTTTTATAGGCCTGTTGTTCGGCCTGATGGGCGTTGTGTGCGGCATTATTGACTTCTTTAGCCTGCTCCAGGTCCTTGAGCCGTCCCTGTACGCCTTCGCGCAGTTGTTCCACTTTTTCCTTTTCCAGAGCAGCTTTTTCTTCCAATTGTGCCACCAGCTGCCCGGTTTCTTCAATCACCAGCGATGTTTCACTGATAGATTGCTGCAGGTGTTGCTTGCGTTCCAGCAGGAATTTGCTCCGCTCTCTGTTGAGATTACCCAGGTTTTCTTTCTGGCGGATTTCATCCAGCAAGGCGTTCATGGCCTTTTGATTGGCGCTCAGTTGTTGTTCCTGCTCCACCAATGCCGCCTTTTTATCGGCAATAGATGCTTCCAGCTGCTTGATTTCCGTCTCCAGCGCCATTTTGGCATCGCTTTCGTAGGTCTGCTGATTGGCCAGTTGCTTATATATGTCCTTGTGCGATTGCAGTGTGAGGACGGCCAGGTCAATGCTGTTGGCCTTGTATTCAGCCTTCAGTTTTTGGTGCCGCTGGGCTTTTCTGGCTTGTTTTTCCAGTTCTTTCAGGTTGTTTTCTATCTCAAAAAGGATGTCTTCCACCCGGTCGAGATCTTGCTGCGTCAGGTTGAGTTTGTTGATGGTTTCCTTTTTGCGCACTTTGTACTTGGAAATACCTGCGGCCTGCTCAAACAGTCTTCTGCGTGAATTGTCCTTATTGTGAAGCACATCATCGAGCATTCCAAGTTCAATGATGGCATAAGAATCGGTACTAATACCCGTATCCATGAACAGCCCTGTGATGTCTTTCAGTCGGCAGGTGACGCCGTTAATGCGATATTCGCTTTCCCCAGTCTTATAGTAATGGCGGGATATGGTAACAGTGGAGAATTCGGTGGCCAGCAGGTTCCGGGTATTTTCGAAAGTTAGGGAGACTTCTGCCAGGCCGGAAGCTTTCCTTGCTTTGGTGCCATTGAAGATTAGATTCTCCATCTTCTCTGTCCGGATAGCGGTGGGTTTCTGCTCGCCCAGCACCCAGCGGATGGCATCGACGATATTGGATTTACCGCAGCCGTTCGGCCCGACTACACCGGTAATGCTCTCGTTAAAGTGCAGTACCGTTTTGTCGGCAAAACTCTTAAATCCCTTGATCTCTAAGGTGGTTAATTTCACAGGTGTACATTTTGCGTGCTTACAAAAATATAGGAATAGGGGTGGGGAAATCAGTAAAGGAATTCAACATTTGTTGAAAAATAATCGGAGGCAGATTACCATACCAGTCAGGGAAACACTATACATTGATTAATACTTTAGGTGATAATCATAAGTAATTGATAAATAGCTAAATAAGATTTAAATTAGTTTAATTTTTAGATTGGTCTAAATCGTTATTTTGCCATTTTTTCGGCTTTGTGTGTTACTTTATTTACCTTAGTTCCAACATCGAAATTATGGACGAACTGATTGGCGCCTTATTATTTTTATTGTGGATGGGATTCAACATCTATACTGCTTTTAAAAAGCGGAACAAGGAAGCTGCCAATCGTCCGACGCCGACCCCTCAGCATAAAAAGCAGCAGCCCCGGACGGAATCCACCTTTGACGAAATTGTCCGGGAAATCAGAAAAGCTGCGGAGCAGAAAAAGGAACCGGCCCGACCCCCGCGTGAACCGGCCACCGTTTCTTACGGGGAAGAAAAGCGGCGCAGCATACTGGCTGAAAAGGAGCGCATGCGCGCGGAACGCTATAAGCAGTTTGTAGAAGATCAGCGTGCTACCGAGCACGATGCGAATATCCGGCAATCTGGTACCAACGCCGATAATTCAGACACCGAAAGCTACGCAGGTGCCGATTTTAATGTGGATCTGCGTCAGATTATCATTGCCGATGCGGTTTTAAACCGGCCTTATAAGTAATCCTGGTCTTTTTTGAGGACCATCTGAATGGTTTGCCTCGATTTCTGCGTAAGCAGCACGTCCCTGTCTCCCGTAAGCTCATTGATGATGGCATCGGTATAATGCCGAACAGTAAGCAGTTGCAGCCGACTATTCGTCAACACATGAAAACGCTCACTTAATGCTTCCAGTAAACCCTGCAGCCGGGCTGTGTTTTCGTCCACTACGACCGATAAACTGATAGCAGCAGTCTGCATAAGGTTGATTTTAACCCTGTTTTCGGCGAAAATGCGGTAGATATGACTCATATGCTCTTCTCCCATAAAGCTGAAATCGCGGGTACTCACAGATAGCAGGACCTGTTGCTTCTTCAGAACGAGGATGGGAGGATAGTTTTCTTTGATGCTGTCCATCCTGATGACGGAACCTTCCTTCTCGGGCTCTTCAAAGGAGCGCACATAGAGGGGAATATTGCCCGCCCGCAGTGGCTGAATGGTTTTCGGATGGATGACGGTGGCGCCGTAGTAAGTCATTTCAATGGCCTCATAATAGCTCAGTTCCTCTATCAGCGTCACGGGTTGGTACTCCTTTGGATCTGCGGTGAGCACACCCGGCACATCTTTCCATATCCACAAGCCCTCCGCCTTAAGGCAATGGGCCAGCAGCGCACCGGTGTAATCTGAACCTTCCCGTCCCAGTGTGGTATAGAATGCCGGAGAATATTTACCGATAAACCCCTGCGTAATGACGTGCTGTTCCTCCAGCAATGGTAAAAGCGTCGAGCGCACAGCCACCTGAGTTGCCTCCATATCCACATTGGCTTCCCGCCAGTTCTTATCGGTAGCAATCATGCTTCCGGCATTTACCCAGCTTACCGGAATAGCCTGTTGTTGCAGGTAGTGCGATACGATGGTGGTAGAAAGCAGTTCACCGAAGATTACCGTCTGGTCATAATATTGGTCAAAGGGAAGATCCTTGAAATTGATGAGGTGTGCCGAAAGTTGCTGAAAGAGTTTGTCTGTGATTCCTGTTAACTCCAGCTCTTCGCAGATGCCATCGTGGTATTGCTTCAACGTTTCCAGGGCTGGTCGATAGTCATTGCCGTTATACGCAAGTTGGGCTATTTGTTCGATGGCGTTGGTGGTCTTACCCATTGCCGAAACGACTATTACAAGACGTTCAGCGGCATATTTCCGAATAATGGAAGCTACATTTCTAATACTGGAGGCATCTTTTACCGAAGCGCCCCCGAACTTGAATACTTTCATGGTCTATCTTGAATGTGCAATACTAATCAATAGGATCGAGTCGCCAGGTGGTCCAGTCCTTGTCCATGGTGGCACCTAAACGACGATAAAAGCGCATGGCATCCTCATTCCAGTCCAGCACCTGCCATTTGATGAAGGGATATCCTTTTGCCCGAGCTGCTGCTTTCAGCGCCTGCATCAACTGCTCCCCAATTCCTTTATTGCGGTAGGCTTCGGCTACCACCAGATCCTCCAGCCAGCAATACGGACCCCGCCAGGTGCTGTATGCCGGGTAAAAGAATGCCATGCCGGCGATGACTGGCAGGGAAGGAGCGATATCTTCCGCCAGCAAGACCTCAAAACGCCCTTCTTCCGCGCCGTGCCTTATATAATCTTCCGCTGTCATTTTAAGGTGGTCCGGCATCTTTTCGAAAATTGCCAGCGCTTTCACCAGGCTGTGTACTGCTTGCATATCGTTTGCAGTGGCCGTTCTTATCTGGATGTGCATATGCAAATGTACAGTTGTAAACTTTGGCGGTTCAATGGAGTAGCTCCAACAAGGGGGAATTATTAACTTTGTAGCAATACGGAGATTATGAAGGTAAAAACCCTTGTGGAGTTCATTATTGAACGACAAAGCGATTTCCCTTATGCCACCGGTGAACTTACCCGCCTCCTCAGCGACCTCAGCATAGCAGGTAAGATCGTCAACAGGGAAGTGAACAAGGCTGGTTTAGTGGATATTCTTGGTGCCGAAGGCAGCGAGAATATACAGGGCGAGCAGCAGCAGAAACTGGATGTGTTCGCTAACAATCAGTTCATTACGGCATTGAATGCAGGTGGAGAAGTGTGCGGCATCGCTTCGGAAGAACTGGATGACTACATCGGGTTGAACGGAAAAGTGTCCAAGAACGGCAAGTACGTCGTGCTCATAGATCCGCTCGATGGCAGTTCGAATATTGATGTCAATGTTTCCATCGGGACGATTTTTTCCATCTACCGCCGGATATCCTTTACAGGAAGTGCCACGCTGGAAGATTTTCTGCAAAAGGGCAATGAGCAGGTAGCCGCCGGATATATCATTTATGGTTCTTCCACCATGCTTGTCTATACGACCGGTCATGGCGTCAACGGCTTCACACTCGATCCTTCGATTGGGGAGTTCTGTTTGTCGCACCCCAATATCAAAATACCGCAAACCGGAATTATCTACTCCATCAACGAGGGCAACTACGTGCACTTCCCGGATGGAGTAAAGCAATACATCAAATATTGCCAGGAAGCCGATCCCGCCACCGGACGCCCTTATACCTCCAGGTACATCGGTTCTCTGGTTGCCGATTTTCACCGCAACATGCTCAAGGGTGGCGTTTATATCTATCCCGAAACAGCGAAGTCACCAAAAGGTAAGTTAAGGTTGCTCTATGAGTGCAATCCGCTGGCATTTATCGCCGAACAGGCAGGCGGCGTCGCCTCCAATGGTTTTAAACGCATTATGGATGTCGATCCGAAGGAACTGCATCAGCGTTGTCCGCTGTATATCGGATCCAGTGAAATGGTCAGGACAGTAGAGAGCTTCTTACAAAAAGATGAAGCCATGGTAAAGGCTTCAGTCAACTGACGCTTCATAACCGGTATCTACCGGCAGGCCTGGTTCCCAGCTGGCAGCTACAGCCAGTTCGTCGCAGCGCTCATTTTCCGGGTGGCCCGCATGTCCCCGGACCCAATGGAAGCTTACCTTGTGTTGTCGGTAGATGCGCAGAAACCGCTGCCATAGGTCGGGGTTCTTTTTCTTTTTAAATCCGATCTTCTCCCATCCGAAAACCCATCCCAGTTTTACTGCATCCACTACATACTTGGAATCGCTGTAAACATCTACTTCAAGCCCCGTTCTGGTCAACGACTCCAGCGCGACACATACAGCCATCAATTCCATGCGGTTATTGGTAGTGCGCCGGTATCCTCCGGATAATTCCTTCTGGTGTTCGCCATACTGCATGACTATGCCATAACCTCCCGGTCCCGGGTTTCCTCTTGCTGCACCGTCTGTGTAGACCTTCAATTTCATGCGGGTGTAAAATTGGGATTTATTTGCAGAATGTATAATTTTAGGACATTACCATGAAAAAGTTGCTCTTCCTGCTACCCGTTTTATTCTTCTTAGGTGCCTGCACCTCAGCGGAGAAGGGAAGTCTCGACAGATCGATTTTATCCAAGAAAGTTTTTGACACGGTAAAATCAGGAGATACCGAAAAGTTTCGCATGCTCATTCCCGACCGCGAATCGTATGAACGTTATTTTCATCTCAAACAGGTAGAGCCTTCTACCTTCGATAGCGTATATGCCGCCATGCGCGACACCTTGCTGGTCAACTTTCAGCAATTCATAGACAGTTATGACCAGTGGGACCTTGCTGTTTATGCCAATACCCAGGAAACGCAGGAGAAGTCAGATAATATCATCGAGGCGCTTATAACCACCAAATTCAAGGTGGGGGATGAAGTGCGTAAATATTCCTTCACAGCCAATAAACTCAACGGTCGCTGGTACGTTACAGGGGATTTTGCCTGGGTAAAATAACTGCTTTCCAATAAATGCACGGCGCTCGCCGTTGATATCAACAAATGGTTGTGTATTCAATTTCACCTGCATTAACATACCTCCTCTGGGTGTATATGTAACTTCGGCACAATTACTGTCACAGCTTAATCAGCAAGCTATAGAAGAAATCTTTACTGGGATAACTAGTATGAAAAGAATCACGAAAAAAAGAGTGTGGGTATTCCTGTGCCTGGCACTGCCATTGAGTATGGTCTCTGCCCAGCAAACCACCCGGTTGCTCGATCCTTACCGCACCTACCATTCCGCAAGAGAGTTGCTGGACCACAAGAAGTATGCATCAGTCCAGTTACTGTTTGACCAGGTTGCGGCCTATCAGGCACCTGCAGGGGATCAGGAAATTTTCCTCTATCAGGCAGAGAGCGAATATTATGCTGCTATATGTGCAGTTGCGCTGGATAATCCCGATGCGGAAAACATGATGCTGGCCTTTGTGAATGACCATCCGGGTCATGCATTACAGGGTTCTGCCAATTTCCAGTTGGGTAAAATCTATTTCAACAAGCGCAAATACGGCGATGCGATTGACTGGTTTGAGCAAGTAGATATTTACGATCTGGGTGCAGAAGATAAGGATGTGTACAGGTTTCAATACGGCTATTGTCTGTTTACCAAAAAGCGATTGGCAGAGGCCAAAGAACTTTTCGCACCGATAAAAGATAAGGAGGGACCCTATTACCTTCCTTCCAATTACTACTATGGTTTCATTGCCTATTTCCAGAACGACTATGAAACGGCTCTGACCAGTTTCCAAAGGGTGGAAGACCATCCGGTTTACTCGCTGGTGATACCTTATTATTTTGCAAATATTTACTTTTCTCAGGGCAAATACAGAGAGGTTGTGGCTTATGCCGAGCCCCAGATTTCCAATACCAGACTCAGTTACTACAATGAGTTAAATCAGATTCTTGGTAAAGCGTATTTCAATCTGCGTGAATACGAAAAGGCATTACCCTACCTGCAATACTATCTGGAAAAAAACAGGAGAGCCGCAGATGCCGACTATTACCAGGTGGCATTCGCCCAGTATAAACTGGAGGCTTACAACCTGGCCATGGAAAACCTCGATAAGATTAAAGGTACCGGTGATAGTCTGGCGCAACACGCTGACTATCTGGAGGGGCAGTGTTTACTGGCGATGGATAGAAAGGCTGATGCCAGAAATGCCTTTCAGGAAGCTGCCTCCAAAGGCTACGATGAGCGCACTCGGGAATTTGCACAATTCAATTTTGGTAAGTTAAGCTATGAACTGGGCTATTATCCTGCTGCTGTAACTGCGCTGCGCAACTACCTGGATACTTATCCGAAAGGAATCGATTATTCCGAAGCGCAAGGTTTACTCGCCGAATCGCTGTTGCGAAGTAAGAACTACGAAGAAGCTTTGGCCATTCTGGAAGACATAGACAAGTCGAATAATACCTTAAAGAAGGCGTATCAGAAGGTGGCCTATTTCAGCGGAGTAAATGCCTACAACGACCGTAATTACGACAATGCCTATGTATTGTTTACCAAATCGCTGGAAATGCCCCTCGATGGTGGACTGCAGGCCGCTTCTTATTTCTGGATGGGCGAGATAGAATATGCAAAATCAGACTACAACGCCGCTATCCGCAATCACAATAAGTTTATAGAACTATCCAAGACCAATGTGAAACTCCCCCAGGAAACACGGGCCGAGTTTGCTCATTACACTATTGGTTACAGCTATTTCAAACTCATTAAATACGATCTCGCCGTGAAGTCGTTTGAGCGTACTACGGGCAAACTGAAGCTTTCGAAAGTAGCATCCGTTGAAAACGATATAGCACTGGATGCCACCTTGCGTGCAGCAGATTGTTATTTCATGACGAAAGATTACAACAAAGCCGACCAGTACTACAGCAAGGTGGCGGCCAATAAATATAAGGGTGCTGACTATGCGCTTTTTCAGCAGGGAATGCTCAACGGTTTGCAGGGAAAGAACGAAGAGAAAGTGCGGGTTATGAAAAAGCTCACATCTGAATACAGCAATTCCATATATGTAGATGATGCCATGTATGAAACGGCGAATACCTATTTCCTGATGGGGGATAACCAACAGGCTATTTCGCACTTTAAAGATCTGTTGGCTGATAAAGCGAACAGTCCGTATACGGTGAAGTCTTACCTCAAACTAGGTTTGATTTATTACAACCTGAACGATCTGAAGCTGGCGGAAGAATATTATAAAAGAGCCTACGATCTGTCACCTACTACTTCCGAAGGGGCAGAAGCCAAAGATGCTTTGAAGGATATTGCAGAGGAAACAGGAAACGTAGACGGACTGGAAGGCATGGTGAATGCTTCAGAGAAAGATTCCATCAGTTACAATGCTGCCTTTAACAAGTACAATCGCCAGGAATTCGGTATAGCTGTGAAGTTATTCAACGATTATCTCAAGGAATTCCCACGCGGCTTCTTCAAAGACCAGGCGCTGTTCTATCGCGGAGAAAGTCAATTCAAGCTGGAGAAATACCCGCTGGCTATGAAAGATTACAACCGAATCATTGATGAGAACCGCCTGCAGTTTTTAGAGTCGGCTTTATTGCGTGCCTCCTGGATCATGTTCTACCAGGACCAGGATTACAGCAAAGCCAATGCATTCTACACGCAGTTGTATAATGTTGCCAGCTATAAGGAAAATACTTATGTTGCATTGAAAGGTATGCTCCGCACTGCTTATCTGCTGAACGATTACGATGAAGTGATTCTCAACGCAGGTCGCATTTTGAATGGTGATCAGGCCAGCAAGGATGAGCGAATTGAAGCGCATTACTACGCTGCCAAAGCACATCTGGCCGGTGGTGATATCGATAAAGCCTATGCATCTTTCAGTGAAGCGGCCAAGTTGACTACCAATGAAACCGGTGTAGAGTCCAGGTTCATCATGGCGGATATCTTGTTCCAGAAAAATCAACTCGAAGCTTCCAAACAACAGTGTCTGGAAATCATCAACGACCTTCCGGCCTATGAGGAATGGGTCATCAGGAGTTATATCCTGCTGGCTGATATCGCTGCAGCAAAAGGAGAATTCGCCCAGGCAAAAGCTTCTTTGAGGAGTATCATTGAGAACTACGAAGGAGACGAAGAGCTTATTGAGCTGGCGCGTTTCAAACTCGAACAAGTGGAAGAAATGGAGCGCAATTCAAGGCGCGTCAATGATGGTGGAGGCGATGATACAGATCCGGAGGAGTTGCAATTCAACAAAGAAAACTAAGTATGAAGAATAAATCATATTTCATTTTATTATTGGCGTTGGCTGCCGCTCCGGCAGTGGCGCAAGGTACGCTGGACAGCGAAGAGGTGGATGTGATACGTGATTACAATCCCATCTTAGCAGATGCTGTCAAGGTTGGTATAACCGGATTGATACCGGATAACGATACAGAAACAGCACCACTGACTTACAATGTGCCGCTTACCTTTTATACCATGCCTTATCAGCCTATCCGCATCAAGCCGGTTGCCCTGACAAAGTCCCCTAAGGAGGAGCTTACCAAAAATTACCTCAGGGCCGGCTTTGGTACGCAGTTCACACCGCTGGGAGAATTGTACCTTAATTCCGCGCAGTCTGATAAGTTCCAGTATGGTCTTGCTGCCCGCTACACATCGGCCAAAAGCAACAGGGAAAATCAGCAATACAGCGATTTAGATATTGACGGAAGGGGAAAATTCTTCTTTGACAAGGCCTTCGTGATGCCCATAAATGCCTGGTTCAGAAATGATGTGGTACATTATTATGGATATGATGAGCCACTGACATTCGAGAACGACAGTGTGCGCCAGCGTTTCAGTAATTACGGACTTTCTTTTGCGTTTGCCAATCTGAAAAAGAACGATGCAGAAATTGATTATTCACTGGGTGCAGGGTTCAGAGGAATCAGCAGCCTGGATGGCTACCGCCAGATGAATCCTTACATCGATCTCATTGCGGATAAGCGCCTGAAGAATGATCATAAGGTAGGGGCAGGGTTGAATATTGACTACTATAATTTTAATGGACCCTTGCCCTTCGAAACGGTGTTTACCACCCTCAGTTTGCGCTATGGTATTGTGCAACCGGGTTGGTCATTGCAGGCATCTATTGACAACACCATTGGTTTTGACAGCAAATATTTCCCTATTCCCAGGGTAGATTTCAGCAAGGATCTGATTGGAGATAAGCTGGTATTTATTGCAGGCGTGGACGGACAATTACACAGAAATAACTTTGCTTCACTTACCGGACTGAATCCATTCTTGGCAGATTCATTTGTCATCAAGCCTACTTCTGATTATCAGTTCTACGGTGGTATTCGCGCTTCAACGGCCGATAATTTATCGTTCAGTGCTAAGGGATATTACTCGAACTTCATCGATCAGGTGTTTTTCATCAACAACCCCACCGATACACTTAGATTTAAAACGGTTTACGGAAGCGGCAGCAGGGCGGGAGTGAATGTGGAGCTCGGATATTTTATTGCCGATGTGGTAGAGGTAGCAGCAGTATTGAATGCCTTTACCTTCAATGAACTTTCCGGTGTGGAGGAAGCATGGCATACGCCGACGCTCGAGTGGCAATTGTCAACAGCCTATCAACTGAATAGTAAATTGAAACTCGGCGCACAGGTATTTGGTCTGGGTAAATCACTGGCGCTCATGCCCGACAGCGATATCCGGGAGATTAAAGGGACGGTGGATATCAACCTGAATGCCACCTATGCTTTCCGGGAGCGCTTCGATATTTTCCTCGATATCAACAACATTGCCGGCATTCAATATGAACGGTATTACAACTATCCTTCTTACGGATTCAATCTCTTAGGAGGAATATCGTTTTCGTTTTAGTACATACTTTGGCTCGAATGTGAACAATTTGTTATATTTGAGGCACTTGTAATGGATGTCAAAGGAACAGTTGTAAAACACATCACCTCTTTGCTCAATGCGCACGATTGTGTGATTGTGCCTGGCTTGGGTGGATTTCTGTTGCAAGAGCAATCAGCGCGGATTCATCCTTCGGCATTTATATTCCAGCCTCCTTCCAGCAAAATCATTTTCAATGAACGCCTGCAGCAGCAGGATGGACTTTTGGAGCGCTCCATTTCTTTGGAGGAAGGCATTTCAAAGGAACAAGCCAAAGCAATTATCGATCAGTTTGTCTATGACCTTCAGTTCATTGTCCAAAAAGGGGAGATTGTAAAGTTGCCCGGAGTGGGTCGATTGCAGCGGAATGAAGAAGCTAAGTTGCAGTTTTTGCCCGATCAGACAGTGAACTACAACAAGCAGGCTTTCGGTCTGCCCACATTCACGCGGCAACCCATTGCAAGGAAGGAGGTGCCCGAGACGGGTGTATTGAGCCCGGTGCCACAGGATGTTCCTGAAGAAAAAGAGCGCATTATTTCAACAACCAAGCATCAGAAGTTCTGGCTACCGTTTGCTGCGGTACTGTTGCTTTCCCTCGCGGCCATTCAGCTTTGGATGAATGCCGACCAATATGGAATTGATTTCGCAGGTTGGGGTACTGAAAGTGTCGCTACCGGAAAAGCCTATTCGGCTATGGAAATGACAAATGCCGATATGCTGAATATTGCTGCAAGCCGGGTAACTGATTCGTTGCCTGCGCAGGAAGAAGAAGCTTATTCGCTGGTATGGGGAACCGAGCCCACCCATTGGATTGTAGCCGGAGCATTCCGTGAAACAGAGAATGCCATGGGGCTTTGCAGTCGCCTGCAAAATTTAAATGTCGAGGCTATTCGTCTGGAAAGCGGAAGCTATTCGATGGTGGTAGTTCCAGTATATGAGCAGGAAGATCCTGTGCAGAAAAGGAGTGTTTTCATTCAACATACAGGAATTAAAGATGCCTGGGTGATGCAGAACAGGCAATAAAAAACCCCGCTTTGGGGCGGGGCTTTTGCATTTATTGGGTAACTCAGTTGCTACCTTTTTTCTTCTCTTTCATTTTGGCCTTTTCTTCGGGCGACATACTCTCCATCTTTTGTTTTTTCTCTTCTTTGCTCATGCCTTCTCCGCCATTGCCTTTTTCCATTTCGCCGCGCTTAGCTTCAAATTTCTCCCATTGTTCAGGAGTAAGAAACGCTTTGTATTCCTGCATACGCTCGCGAGACAGTTGGTCCCTTTCAGATTTCATTCTGTCTTTGTCCGCTTCACTACCAGACTCTTTATACCTCATTTTCATTTGCTCCATGGCATCGAGGTAGCGGAGGTTGGCAGCAGTTGCTTTCTTGCGCTGTTCAGCGGTGAGGGATAATACCTCATCCAGCTTGTTGGTCATTTCCTGAGCTTTCTGCTGGGAATTGCCGGAAGTATTCGACTGAACCCTGTCTTGCTTAGAAGTTTTATCCCGGTCCATATCGCGGTCCTGCTGCACCTGACGGTTCTCGTTATTTCCGCGACTGTTGTTTTGTGCAGAAACTGCACCAAATGAAGTTGCCACTAAGGCAAGAACAATAATTGATCTTTTCATGATTGAATAATTGGTTTATTGATTACACACTACCTATGTAAATATCGTGCCAAAATAGTACGAAAAGGGCTGACGTACTTACTCTTTATTATCTGCCTGAAGTAATTCCATGTTTTCCTCCAGCAAGGAAAGCTGTGATGGAGTCAGGATATTCTTGTAATCATCCATCCTGTACTGGAATAAATCATTCTTGTGCATGGCCAGTTTTTCCGGCTCCATATCTTTCTTCAGCAGCGCATCAACTCTGTAGGCATATCTTACAGTGATCTCTTTGACAGCGGTCTGCTGGTCGTCCGTCAGGTTGACTACTTCGTCCAGTGTGGCGATGCGATCCTCCATCCACTGGAAGGAAGCCTCTGTCATGGATGCATACATGGTGCCGGCATATTCACTTACCTGAGCTGAAGCAGCGGTGGCAGTAAAAAGTAGGGAAGCCATTATTAAAGGGCGTAAAACTTTCATTTTCTGAGCTTTTATGTACCTCAAAAATAACAAAAAATTATCGCATAGCTGCACGCTGCAGGCGGTCATTAATTGCCATGCCCAGGTCATAATCCGGAAAGGAATCTGCCAGAATGACCTGAGCATCACTCTGGTCGAGCGCTCTCAATGCAGAGAACAGGTTTCTGGCTGCTTCCTTAAGGTCGCCTGTCGGGGAAATATCTATTGCATGCACCACTGCAGGAGGAAGGTCCTGTAACTGCATTCCCAGCACGCCCAATGGAGTATCCCGGTGAGCGAGCAGTAATTGTTTCAAATCGCCAAAAAATAGTGGCGTATCCGGTGCATAGTGACTTTTCAGCATGCCCGGTGCCTCCGGGTTGGTTGCTTCGTTGCTGTTATGCTGCTGAAAGTTCACTGGTTTATTAAAATGCTGTTCCAGCATGCTTGCGGTGATAGCGCCCTTGCGCAATACTTGCACAGCATCTTCTGAGGGTTTAATGATGGTCGATTCGAGACCCACCTGGCAGGGTCCGCCGTCTAAAACCATAGGGATAGTTCCACCCAGTTGCGCCAGCACATGGTCTGCGGTGGTCGGACTGATAGCGCCAAAGCGATTGGCACTGGGAGCTGCCAGCGGAAAGGGAAGTCCGGACAACAGTTGCAGACACATCGGATGATCGGGGATTCTTATTGCAACCAATGGACTGCCGGCAGTAACCAGGTCATGGACTTTTTCGGATTTAGGCACCAGCACGGTGAGCGGACCGGGCCAAAAATGCATCGCTTTTTCCAGGTGCTCTTTGCCTGCGTCTGTGGTTAGTTCGAAAGCTTTTTCCAGGCTGTCGGTGTGTACTATCAGTGGGTTGAACAGCGGGCGTTGTTTGGTGCTGAAAACGCGGAGGACAGCATCCGTATCGTAGGCATTTGCAGCGAGCCCGTATACGGTTTCTGTCGGAATGGCTACCACCTGGCCTGCTGTCAGCAATCGGGTTGCTGCTGCTATATCGTTATTGCATTCAGTTATCACGCCGTTCCCACTTCATTATTGAATTGCCGAAAGTAATAATCTCCTCTTTTTCCGGAAACACCTTTTCCAGGTTTTCCCAAAGCATGGATTCTTCCGTATGCCGGTCGGTGAGCCGACTGAAGAATAACGTTCCTCCGGGTGCCACTGCTTTTTTTAATTGCTCCAGAAAGGATTGTTCCCAGCAAAAGTAGGGTACTTCACTTTCAATGAACAAGTCTACGGTAATAAGATCGAATGTCCGGGCATTTTCCTGCATGAATGCTTTGGCATCTGCCTCGATGATTTTCAGGCGGTTTATACCCTCCGGATAGGGGTAATATTTTTGGGTCAGCCTTATCAAAACAGGATCCCATTCCACGCAAGTGATGGTTCCTTTCCAGTGGTGTTTTTTTTGCAACAGGTAGGGGATGCTCGCCATACCTAAGCCAAGTACCAATGCCGATGTGCCTGCGGTTTGGTGCGGTTGCTCCAGTGCAGTACCATATGAGGTGTATTTATCTTCAAAGGAATAGATGGCATCGCCGGTTACCAGTTGATACCTGCCTTCTACCAATCTGACGGAGAGTGTTCCGCTGTGTTGGCTTTCGATTTTTTCGACGGTAATCGGAAAAAAATAACTCAGGCGCTTTTTCCAGCTAGGCGACAACATGCGTTTCAATTCGATGTATTCGCATAGGTCCTGGCTTCAGGAATATATTCATTTTCTATATCTGTAATCCGGGTTTCATGGCTGGGGTGTGTGCTAAGAAACTCCGGCAATCCGGAACCATTCACCGACATTCTTTGCCAGAATGCCACCGCCGCTTCCGGGTCATATCCTGCAATGGTCATGAATATCAGTCCAAGCCGGTCTGCTTCCGATTCCTGCAGCCTGGAGAAGGGGAGTAGTGCTCCGGTGCTGACACCGACACCGGCGGCCAGCAATATTAACTCCCGTGTCTGTTCGGGCTTATTGGCCATAGCGATATCCAGAGCAGCAAAGCCGGTACTTGCCAGCAGTTGCTGACTCATACGTTCATTACCGTGACGGGCAACGGCGTGCGCCACCTCATGGCCCATTACTACGGCCAGTCCATCTTCGTCTTTTGTATAGGGTAAAATGCCGGTATAGACTACCACTTTACCTCCCGGCATACACCACGCATTAGGTTCAGGACTTTCCACCAGATGAAATTCCCAATCGAAATGCTCCAGCAGGTCTGCATTTCCTGAATTTCTTAAGACATCCTCTACCGACCGGGCAATTTTTTCTCCTACGCGGGTAACCATAGCTGAATTGGTGCCGGAATTGACCACCTGATTGGCATTGAGGAAGTTGTTGTATTCTACCAGGCTCATTGCGGTGAGCTCACTTTCGGGCAGCAGGCTTACCTGTTTTCTGCCTGTAATAGGCACGCGGTTGCAAGAGCTGATAACAGTCAGCATCAGGAACAGTACGCTGGTCGCAATCAAGGTCTTAGTAGTCTTCATCTTCTTCATCGTCATTATAATTATAATCATTGGAGTCGGAACCTTCGAGGTAGGCTTCCATCCTTCGTACAAATTTACCCACTTGTGGTTTAGATTCCAGCTGGTAGACAACCCGTTTCCCTTCAGCCTCAATGGTGCGTTTGCCTGCGTCAGTGCCGAAAATATCTTCGTTGATTTCGTCGTTGCTGGTCAGCACCTTCATCTGGTTGCGCCGGCTCATGATATACAGATAATCTTCATAGGGTGTTTCAAAATAGAGGGTGAAATATTCACCGCCGGTTTTCTTACCGAATTCAGCATACACCTTAATTTCCTGATTGAACTGCTGGTCGCCCATCCAAATAATGGAACCTGTGGCGTTTTCGGTATGGAAGGACTTCGACGTCTCATCCCAGTACAGTTGAATGTCGGAGATGAGGAGTGTATATGGCAGATCTTTCGGTTTCTCGATATAACCCAGTTGAGAAAGGTTATCGAATATTTTCATCACTGTTTTTTCATCTGCAAGGCTATTGATAGCACCCAGCAGGGTAGGATTTTCATAATGGTCAACCGGTGGGTTTTCGACATTCCCGGCGTACAGCATTTCTGATATTTTCTTGAGATGGTCAGTCGTAAGGGGGATATTGATGGCAATGGTGGCATTCACATGGAAGAGGGAATCATCCGATAGTTTAGTGATATTTCCATATGATCTCATTTCCACGATATTGGTTTCATACCCCAGATCTATCCTACCGGTACCTTCCATATTGCCGCTTACCTCGTCATAGATCATCAGGGAGCCGGGTAGGGAGGGGTCATAGGTTTTATCCATATTGCCGAAGAACCATTTTTTGTTTTGTTCATCGTAATAGCCTTTTCCGCGGGCGGCAAACACTACGGGATCGGTTTTGCGTATTTGACTGCCCATAACTCTCATATAGAGGTTGGTGGAATCGAAACGACGCAGGACACCGGCATATACCGAGTCGTTGCTTTCATTAACTGCGATATTGATGCCGAATCTTGGTTCAGCCGGGTCTATCAAATCGTCGATTCGGAACCAGTCGGTAGGAAGTGATGTGTCGGGAAGGGCGATTTTAGCATAGCCAAAATAACGCATATATTCATCCTTCATGTAAATAGAAACCGGACCTTTGAATGCCACATTTTTGTCCAGCTCAATCGGCATACTATCCGGTACATACCCTAAGCCTTTGATGTAGTAATTGTCGTATTCGTTTATGGAATCGCGCTCCTTGATTACCGTAATTTCTTCTATGGGAATTTCCTGTTCCTTGCCCTGTGGTGAGGTGTAGGTGTACCAACCGGAACCTTTGATGGAGTTTCTTCCCCAGATGTCCAGCGTAGCGCCGTGAATGTTTTGATAGGCAAAGATGGAATCTCCTACTATTTCTGCATTTTGCAGGGTGCGCATTTTGGCGGCATCTTCAATGAATACCAGTCCACTGTCAGGAAGGACTCTTGAATCTGCAATGGCGATATAGGGAACACCTTCTACCGAAAGCACGTAAGTGTTGAGGTCGAGCTTCCCATTGGTGCCACGGAATGCCAGGCCGTCCTGTGTGGGTTCCATGCTGAAGAATTCACCAAATTCCTGATTGGTCGAGTTGAAATCAATCACTTTATTGGCCATGTCCCAGTCGAATTCATTGATACTTGTCTGGTACATGTTGTAGGGCAACTTGGTAAGTACCGTATCGATATTGGCTTTGAACAGTCCATGCTGTGATTCGAAATCTACATTGGCATTGATATTATCCATGCGCAGTGCAAAGACACCTTCCCGGATGGATTTAATGGTGAGCGCACCAGTATCCGCCTGCATGGTCATGGCTCCAAAAAAGAATTCTTTAGAGGATAAGTCGGCATCCTGCCAGTTCATAGTGCCATTGCCGAATAGACCAAGTGAAGTAACAATCAGATTACCTTTCAGCGTGCCAATGCCTTCGAAGAAGGTAAATGGTTTTTCCTGCATGCGCACACTCATGTAGTCATCAGCCGGTATCCAGGACATCAATACATTATCATTTTTTACATCCGGGAATTCTATTCCCGCGGTGGTCTTGTCTACGGTGAATGCATATGCTTTGGCAGTAGTGCTATCGGGCAGGAAAATGAAGTTATTAGAATAGGTGGTAGAGGCCATGAACTCCAGATTGCCCGAGCCCAGAAAACCCTCATTGCTCAGGAATACACTGTCATTGAAGTTCCCCATTCCCCCGTACATCGGGAAGCCAACTTCCGGAGTGCGGGTTCTGAATCCCAGGGAGCGGTCGGGTTGCAGGGATAACTCCTCGCGGAACTCCGGAAAAATACCATCTGATATCATACTACCGCCAAACCTCAATGTGGTATAGTCTACATCATCGAGACTTTCGATAGTGAAGGGGTCCACCTTGAAATAGAATTCATCTTTTTTATATGCGTTATTGAAAACTTCTTTCTTCTCGTAATCGGCGGCGGAGGTGGAGTAGGAGAAGAAGATGGGGTATTCCGGATAATCTTCGCGACTGGATTTATTATCGGCCCGGTCAATCTGCAATTTTCCCTGAAGGATGCTGAAACTTGTTTTTACAGGCAGGTAGAGGGGATTGCCAAAGTCGTCTACTTCAGTAGATTCCACATACAGAATCATAGAGTCGACATTGTTCATTTTAATGTCGAATGTATCGTAGTCGAAAAAGAAGTTCGTTCCGATAAAGTCAGCTGTACCACCAACTACTCTTCCGGAGAAGAGCATGTCTCTGTTTTTACGCAGTGTGATGTTGCCTTCATCTGGGTAGACCAGCACAAATTGAGAGTCGGAGAGGTATACCTGTTCCAGTCCCTTGAGGTGCATATCGAATTTTTGAAGGTCAAGCTCGGCGTTCACACCATTGGTCTTTGACATCATGGTGATGATATCGTAATCTTTCTTACCGATATAAGAATTGACGTAGTTGAAGGTTTTATCCTTTACCGTTACAATCTGCGTTTCAGGGTCATAGAAGATAAAGCCCTCGAGCATCAGGTCATATAACAGGGAGCGGATACCGTCCACTGATAGGCTAGGGTTGATTTCCCTCGCCAGAACGGATGCCTGCACTTCCCGCACATCGTTGCGATCGCAGTAACGCTTGATCATTACGAGTGGGTTGGCGGGTGCAATGCCCTGAATAGCACTGTACAGTTCCCGGCTAAAGAGGTCTTCACTTTCAAAGTAAGAGCGTTTCTCTCCAGCACCGGCCAGGTTGCGCATGACCAATGAAGTATCATTTATTCCCCATACCACCTGTTCCACATTGGCGTCTATGCGGTGATAGGAGCTATAATAATCAGAACCTGCTGCGCCAATTTTTCCCCTGGTGAGGGTTATGGTTCTTTTAGGGGCCTGGTAGTTAAGGTTTACGTTGGGATGGAATATGGAGTCCTTCCCGGTATAGATGGCAACGCTTGCTTCCTGGGAGAATATAGCTTCGGGTTTGATGAGGTAGGATTTGGAGCGGGTAGTCATTACCACGCGTTCAAGATCGTCGCGGAACTTCAGTGTAGCCAGGGAGGTACCGTCGCCGGAACCGACTATGTTCTTGCCTTTAATGAAGAAGCTACCGTAATAATCGACGTAGTCAATGATATCCTTGATGGAAATGCTGTTATCGAAAGAGCGAAATTGCGGATAGTCCCTGTTGTCCGGATCGATATTGGCCAGCAGCTTGTCGGTAAAGGTTCCCAGCAGTGGTTTATCCAGATAACCTATGAAGTAAAAGGTAACACTGTCAATGGTATATTCCGATTTTTCCAGATTGATGTTGACATTCTGAAGATTGGCATATACGTTATTGGAATCCAGGTCTGCCTTCATCCAGTTGACCCTTCCGCCCTGTCCAATGAAGCGGTTTTCGAGCGGATAGTAGGTGCCTTTGGAATCGTAAATACCTGCGCGATCGGAGTTGGTGGTGGCAGAGAGGGATACATCGTTGAATACTATCTGGGGAATACCATCGACGGAAACCATTTGAAAATCGTAGGACGAAAAACGCCATTTTTTACCGGGCGTACTGTAGAGGGCATTTTCCCCATAAAACGGACCGGAAAACGCCATGAATTCATTGAATGCAGCAGCTTTGTTGTTTTTTAGTACATCGTTGGCGGCTTTCATCCAGGCTTCATATTCATTCGGCAATCTTCCGGCTACCAGGAATTGCGTCACCGCATTGAGCAAATTAGAATAGCTGGGTGTGGCGCGCATTTTCCTTTTTTGCATATCGTTGCACAAATCCACCAATTGTTCCAGTTGTTCATCGGTCAAGTTTCCGGCCACAAGTTGTTCGCTGAATAGTTCGAAAGCTTGTTTACCCTCTTCATTGTTATTGGCTTTCATGAAGGCACCCAACTCATTGCGAAAATCGTCGGGGTGGTAAGGGAATTCTTTCACCTGACCCTGAACGAGCAATGGAAGGACAATAAGAAGTAGTAAAAGCTGCTTCATAGAATAATATTGTGGATTTGTCAGAGGGTATTCATTTTTCTATAACTATCAAACGGGTAGGTAAATTGTGCATCCCGCCTCCCTCAGGGATGGCTAAATGCAGCGCAGGACCATTCCTCCAGCTGCAGGTGTTGTGTTAATTGCAATCCCTGAGCTGCAGCTGCATCCAGAATATGCTGCATGTCTGCTGTCAGCACGCCGCTGAGAACCAGCTCCCCTTGTTGTTCCAATGCCAGCTCCAGTTGTGGCATGTATTGCACCAGCACATTCCGGTTGATATTGGCCAGCAGCACATCAAAGCGCTTTCCCTCCAGCATTTCCATTTCACCTAATTCAATATGCACCTTGTCAGCTACACCATTCATGGCGATATTATCCAGTGAATTATTGAATGCCCATTCATTGTTGTCGAGCGCAAATACATGGTCAGCACCCAGCATGACTGCCATGATGGCCAGAATGCCGGTGCCACTTCCTGCATCGCACACCTTTTTTCCTTTAAAATCCATCTGCAGCATCCTGCGTATCATCAAAAAGGTAGAAGCATGGTGCCCGGTGCCGAATGACATGCGGGGTTCAATAGTAATCGTATAAGGATATTTTTTATCTATATGATGGAAGGGGGCGCGGATAAGGCATTGTTCGTCCACAACAATATGCGGAAAGTTCTTTTCCCACTCCTCGTTCCAGTTTTTATCGGCGATGTGTACATAGGAGAACTGACATCCGAATTGCGCGCTAATGGCTTCCATTTCTGCCTGAACCTCCGTGTTCCAGTCAGCTTCAGCAATATAGGCCATCAGCTGACCGTCCTCTTCATGAAAGGTATCGAATGCCATATTGCTCAGCAGCGCCACCAGCATTTCACCTGTTGAGGGACTTATGCCTTTAAAGGCACATTCGATGTATTCCATCAGCCGGCTGCTTCAATGATAGACAGGAAATCGGCAGCATTGAGCGAAGCGCCTCCAATAAGACCTCCGTCAATATCAGGGTCGCTGAACAGCTCTGCTGCATTACCGGGCTTAACGCTTCCACCGTACAGGATTTGCACTTTTTCGGCTGTTGCTTCGTCGAATATGGCAGCAAGCTCTGCACGAATATGACGGTGCATTTCACCAGCCTGCTCTGTAGAAGCAGTTACGCCTGTTCCAATGGCCCACACCGGTTCATAGGCAATCACCACGTGTTGCATGGCTTCTTTGCTCAAAGCCAGTAATGCGGCTCTTACCTGGGTACTGACAACCTGTTTATGCTCACCTGCTTCTCTCTGTTCCAGGCGTTCGCCACAGCAATACACGGCAGTCAGCTGATGCCGGAGGCAAGCCAGTATTTTCTGATGGATCTGGGTGTCGTCTTCACCATGGTATTGTCTTCTTTCACTGTGTCCTACGATAGCAAATGTTGCACCTGCCGAATGGAGCATAGGAGCAGCGATTTCGCCCGTGTAGGCACCCTGGTCGTGCTGGCTGACATCCTGTGCACCATATTGAATGGCTGCTGCTGATTTTTCGCGCAAAGTCGGGATATACAATGCCGGCGGTGCAATCCATACTGCTGCCTTCACCGCTTTACCGGTCAATCCAGATGTAATGACATCGATGGTTGAGGATGCTTCCTGAAGGGTTTTGTGCATCTTCCAGTTACCTGCTACAATAGTTTGTCTCATATTATTTTCTGTTATCACTTGATATTTCATATATGTGGGTGAGCAATGCGCTATCGCTTTCGGTCATGGTTATACCTCTTCTTGCCATCACAGCAGCTGCTACATCCAAGGCATCTTTGAGCTTGTAGGTGCTGAAGCCGGCTGCTCCGCCCCAGCTGAAGGAGGGTATGAAGTTACGGGGAAATCCATCACCAAAGATATTGGCATTGACACCTACTACGGTACCTGTATTGAACATGGTATTGATGCCGCATTTAGAATGGTCGCCCATGATGAGCCCGCAGAATTGCAATCCTGTTTTAATAAAGCGACGGGTGGTATAATCCCAGAGCTTCACCTCTGCATAATTGTTCTTCAGATTGGAGTTATTGGTGTCGGCACCGAGGTTGCACCATTCACCAATGACGCTGTTGCCCAGAAATCCGTCGTGTGCCTTATTCGAATAACCGAAAATAACGCTGTTATTGACTTCGCCTCCAACTTTACAATGCGGCCCAATGGTGGTAGCGCCATAAATTTTTGCTCCCATTTTGAGCGTGCTGTGGTCCAGCAGGGCAAAGGGGCCACGAATGGCTGTCCCTTCCATGACAGAGGCATCTTTCCCTATATATACCGGACCGGAGGTGGTATTAATGGTACAGGCTGTCAGTTCGGCTCCCGGCTCTATAAAAAGGGCGTCGCCAATAACTGTGCAATGCGAAGGAATGGATGCTGAGCTGCGACCTTCCGTGATCATGTGGAAGTCGTCTTTGAGGAGTTGCTCGTTAAGGCTGAAGATATCCCAGGGTCGGGCTATGGAGGTATAGCTTATCCCTGCTTCACGGGTTTGCATGTGCTTAGCTGCTTCCAGCAGGGCATTCCAGTCGCTGAATATTGCATCGCTCTTGCATGCAACCAGCTGTTCACCGTCCCACATCGCCTCATTTTCCTGCAGTGTGGAGACTGCTGCAATAAGCTCGCGGGAGGCGACATACCGACCGTTCAGGAAGATAGTCGGGCCTCCGGCGGCTCCCCGGAAGATATCCCTTAAATGCTCAGCGGTGAGGTAGGCAACCGTTCCTTCTACTTGCCGTTCCCATCGTTCAACATTGGTGAAAATCCCTGCGCGGATGCAGGCGGCAGGTCGGGTGAAGGTGAGTGGAAGCAGTTGCGCGGTTAAGTCGTCGTCAAAAAAGACAACAGATTGTTTCTCCATGCAACAAAAATAAAAAACCCCGCCTCAGGGGAGGCAGGGTTATGCATATTTCTTGTGCGTAATTACTTCTTCGCGTATTTCTTATTGAATTTCTCAATACGTCCAGCTGTATCCACAAACTTCATCTTACCGGTGAAGAAAGGGTGAGAGGTATTGGAAATCTCCAATTTCACCAACGGATACTCGTTTCCGTCTTCCCATACAATGGTTTCCTGGGTGGCTGCGGTGGAACGGCTCAGAAAGGTTACTTCGCTTGAAAAGTCTTTAAAAACTACAAAGCGGTATTCTTTTGGGTGAATATCCTTTTTCATATTATTAGTCAATTAGGGTGCAAATTTAGTGAAATTTCACAAATGATTAAATCCTTAGTAACTTTTTGTCGATAATATCGCCAACATGAATGAATTACCTGAATTAACATGGAGAACTTTCAACGGAGAGCGGCTGAGCCAACCGATTAAAGAGGCTGTGGAAGCCATTTTGGTAGAAGAATCTGCCAGGGGCAATAAGTTGAAGGTATGCATAGGCAGTGACTCCCAGGTGTATGGGAAGATTATTGAATTCGCCACCGTAATCGTTTTTGTTCGGCCCGGAAGAGGCGGGTTCATGTACATTGCCAACCACAGCAGCCAGCAGACCATGTCCATCAAGGAAAGATTGCTCTATGAAGTGAGTCTGAGTATTCAGGTAGCTTATGAACTTTGCACGCTGCTGGACCAATACGGCGTTGACCTGGAGGTACATGCCGATATTAATACCAACCCCGGATTCAAGTCGAATAATGCCTTGAGTGAAGCTATGGGCTATATTCTCAGCATGGGATTTGTATTCAAGGCAAAGCCGGACTCTTTTGCATCCACCAGCTGCGCCAATAAGGTGGTTTGACTTATTGCGGCAGCACTTGCCGAATGTAGGACCTGATTTCCGGCAGTCCGGTACCTTTTACCGCTGACGCGACAAAGTAGGGGGGCATGACCTCCCAGTAACCGGCTAATTTTTCCAGATACGCTTTCACCGTATTCGTCTTTTTATCCTTGCTGCGCTTATCGGCTTTGGTAAACACCAGCACAAAAGGTATTTCTCTTTCCCCAAGCCAATTGCTGAAGTCGATATCTGCCTGTTGGGGTGGAATAGCATGATCAATCAGCTGGAATACGCAGAACAGGCTTTCCCTGTTTTCGAGGTACCCTTCCACCATTACTTTCCAGCTGCTGCGCATGGTTTTAGACACTTTGGCATAACCATATCCCGGCAGGTCGACGAGCAGCCATGCATCGTTGATGGTGTAGAAGTTGATGCTCTGGGTTTTACCGGGCTGAGAAGATGTAAAAGCCAGTGCCTTCCTTTCACACAGCGCATTGATGAGGGAGGATTTGCCCACATTCGAACGACCAATGAACGCAAACTCGGGTTTCCCTGCAGGTGGACAATCTTCCACCTTGCTGAAACTATCGCTGTATACTACGCTCGTAAAATCCATGAAACAAAACTACAACCATTCTGTTGGATGATTTGGGCAGCGCATGTCCCTTCCTTACCTTTGACCGCCTCACATGAAAGAACAGGTAACACCTTATAAGACCAGTGACTCCAAAAAGGAGCAGGTGCAATCTATGTTTGATAACATTGCGCCGAAATACGATTTGCTCAACAGGATTCTTTCTCTCGGGGTCGATGTTTGGTGGCGGAAGCAGGCTGTCAAGCACCTGCGTGCCTATCAACCGGATCATGTAGTAGATATTGCTTGTGGAACCGGTGATTTCAGCATTGCTGTTTACAAGTCAGGTGTAGCGAAAGTAACGGGCGTTGATATCGCCAATGAAATGCTGGTGAACGGGCGGGTAAAACTGAAGGAAATGGACCTGGATAAAGGCATAACCCTTGTCCAGGGTGATTCTGAGCAGCTGCAGTTCGACGACAATACCTTCGATGGAGCAACGGTAGCCTTTGGGGTGCGCAACTTTGAGCATCTTGAAAAAGGCCTGACCGAAATCCTGCGCGTACTGCGTCCCGGCGCTCCACTCATTGTGCTGGAGTTCTCCAAGCCGCGCGTTTTCCCGGTGAAACAGCTGTTTAACTTCTATTTCAAGACAATATGCCCCATGGTAGGTCGTTTGGTTTCCGGAGATGCACGGGCTTACACCTATCTTTATGAATCTGTGCAGGTCTTCCCGGATGGTACCGCTTTTACCTCCATCATGGAAACTTGTGGTTATAAATCTATTCAATGGAAAAAATTCACCTTTGGAATCTGTTCCATGTACATCGGCGTGAAATAATTTTCGCGCTGCTGCTTTTGCTGCTGCCTCTGGATAGCTTTGGCCAGTTCAATGTGCGGGAGTATGAGAACAGGTTTTCAAGGAAGCCTTACCATTTTGGCATCGGACTGGGGTATAACAGCAGTCATTTCCGGGTTAAGTACGACAATAGTTTTATCTACAATGATACCCTGCTAACCGCGGATGCCATCAACGGACCCGGTTTCAATCTGGGAATCGTATCCAACCTCCGGCTGGGCGACAATCTCGATTTGCGGTTTATTCCGGGAATAGCTTTCGCTGAGAAGACCATTGAATACGCTCAAACCGACCAAACCATAGCTCAGCAGCGGATAGAGTCTATCTACTTTAATTTCCCGTTTTCGCTGAAGTTCAAGACAGATGCCTACAAGGACATGAAAGTGTATGTTTTGGCGGGTTCTACCTACTCCTACGATCTCACCTCCAATGCGAAGGCACGGAATGCAGAGGATATCGTGAAAATCAACGCCCATGATCTTTCCCTCGATTACGGCTTTGGCTTCGAGTTTTACTTCCCTTATTTCATTTTTGCTCCGGAGCTAAAAATCATGAATGGTTCGCTGAACCTGCATGCACGTGATCCCAATCTGATTTACAGTAATTCCTTAGACAGGCTGTTTGCCCGCACCATTCTTTTTACCATCCATCTGGAGGGTTAGAACTTATTCATGTACATTTTGCTTTCCACCGGTCTGATGGTGCGATTGATGTACTTGGCGTTGTCTTTGGTATTGTAGAAGTTGGTGATGTCGCCGGAGACTTCGAAGTAAATCAGCTGACCTATTGGCATTCCGGCATAGATTCTCACCGGCTGGGTGCAGGAAATTTCCAGCGTCCATGTATTGCAAAAGCCGACATCGCCTTTACCTGCTGTGGCGTGAATATCAATTCCCAGCCTTCCGACACTTGACTTTCCTTCCAGAAAAGGCACATGCGCATGGCTTTCCGTATATTCTTCCGTAACGCCGAGGTACAGCGTGCCGGGGTAGATGATCAGCCCTTCATCCGGAATGATCATCTCCTGGATTTCATTGTGCACTTTCGCGTCCAGCACATGACTTTTGTAAATGGCCAGGTAACGACCCAGGTGCACATCGTAGGAATTGGTGCCCATACATTCGCTTCTGAAGGGTTCAATCAGGATATTCCCCTTTTCCATTTCGGCTAAGATGCGCTGGTCTGAAAGTATCATAGGTTATTTGTTAAGCTGAATTTGCCAAACCTTTATGGTCCGGTCATCGGAGCACGAAATTAAGTGCCTGCCATTCTTGCTCCAAAACAATTTATTCACAGAATGGGCATGACCATTGTGGGAGTCTTTTTTCACCGATGCCAGCAGGTGGAAAGATGTGGCGTCCCAGATGCGTATCGATTTATCGCGGCTGGCAGTAGCAAAATAATTACCCGAAGGATGGATGGTGATGTCATTGATGGTATACAGGTGGGCAGCAAGTGGCTCACCTGCGGTCGCTGCAAGCAAGGGTGTCACGCGCAACGTGGCATCCATGGAGCCGGATATAAGGTATTGCTGTTCGCGATGGAAAGCCAGGCTGAATACGGCACCGGTATGTCCTTTGATGGTATCGATAAGTTCCAGCCCGGGCAGCTGCAGCATGTATATATTGCCATCGCTGGAACCGGCAAACAGCAGATTATCATACCTGACCAGGCAGCGGATATTCTTCTCAGCAATGCGCTTCCGTTGAATAGGTTCCCAGGTATGCGGATTAAAATGCACCAGATATCCATTCGCGAGACCCACCAACACGCTCTCGTTCGGTCCACCTTCCAGGGCGTATACTGCATGGCCATCAAAAGCTGTCTGATGGCTTTCTGTGCGTGTCTTGATATCCATCAGCCGCATCATTCCGGACATGTCTCCGACCAGCAGTTGTTCCGTTTTATTTAAAGAATACAATGAAAATATATGTGTATCAAGCACCGCAATGGCTTCTGCATCCGGTGCATCCGGTGTTTTCCAGTGGGCAATAATGCCATCGCCTCCTGCGGAAAAAAAATCCTCTTCCCCAAAACCAGCGGCCAGCGCATACACGGCTCCCCGGTGTCCGGTAAGTGTTGTATAAGCTTGAATACTGATATCAGCGGGCGTTAGCATAGCAGATAAGTTATGAGGGCAGTCGACAGTACACCGCAGAGCCAGGCCATCCCCGCCATGCTCAGCCAATGTTTTTGAAGCTTGCCCCAAAGTGGGGCGAGTGCAGCTTTGCCCGGCATCGCACCATCGAGCAGTGCAGGAAGGCGTGTATCCAATTCTTTCTTAAAAATCTGGTTGAGCTCTTCAATCAAGGCATCATCCAGGAACATAGTCAATACCGGCATTTCCCCGGCGAGCCTGTTTCTGACAAAATCGTCGAAGGCCGTTTCAATATCTGACTGAATTTGCTGGTTGTTGACAATCTGGCGCAGCTCTTTTTCAAAACTGTGCAATAATCTCTTTTGCATGCTTTTGAACTGCAGATAAAGCAATATCAGCAACAGGGAACAGCCTCCCATTCCGGCAATAGCACCTACTGCGAACGGACTCATCTGCCCCAGGTTTCAGGATGCAGGCGCCATTCTTCCAATACTGCCTGCTGGTCTGCCTGCAGTATTCCCTGTTCTACGGCATATTGAATAGTGGTAGAATAATCGGTGAGGGTTCTGAAAGAGCATTCCGCAGTTTGAAAAGCATCCACTGCCTGCGTGAAGCCATACGTAAACAATGCCAGTAGGCCCACCACTTCTATGCCGGCGTCTCTTACAGCGGTTACGGCCTTGAGCGAACTACCCCCTGTAGAAATCAGGTCTTCTATCATCAGGACTTTATCAGCGGGTTGCAGGTGTCCTTCAATTTTATTCTGTCGGCCATGCTGTTTGGCATCAGCACGCACGTAGACAAAAGGCATAGAAAGCGCTTCAGCAAGCAGCAAACCATGCGCAATGCCTGCCGTTGCCACACCTCCGATGCAGGTCGCTTCCGGGTAATACTTTTTGCAAAGTGCCGCCAATTGTGTGGCAATGAAGGAACGTATTTCGGGATAGGAAAGCGTCAGTCTGTTATCGCAGTAAATGGGCGAATGCCATCCCGATGCCCATGTGAAGGGCGCATCGGGGCGCAACTGGATTGCCCCTATTTGTATTAGTTTCGCAGAGAATTCCTTAGCAACATTTTCATCCAACAGCATGTCCCAAATGTATAAAATATTTATGAATGAGATTCCCGTAATCATCAGGGAAGGGAATCCGAAAGATGCGGCGGAGAGAGGCGACAAGCACCATCCTGTTTATTTTTTTAATGAGCAAAAGGCCATACAAAATGCCTTTGAGCGGGTCGAACTGGGCGTTTACCTCAGGAGTCTTACCATTATCGGCGAAGATGCCAAGGAAATCAGAAAAGGACTTTTTAGGGATTATACCATCATTGAAGCTGCCGGTGGTGTGGTAGTGAATCAGGAGAAACAGATATTAATGATTTACCGGCACAGTATGTGGGATTTACCGAAGGGCAAACTGGATGCCGGAGAGCAACCAAAAGCAGCAGCGGTGCGGGAAGTGGAGGAGGAGACCGGTATCGGCAATCTGAAGGTGGTGCGCAAGCTGCTCAAGACTTATCATACCTATTTTGCAGCGGATAATCAGCGCGTACTGAAGCGCACCCATTGGTATTTGATGGAACACAAAGGCAAAGGCAAATTAAAACCGCAGCAGGAAGAGGGCATTGAAGCTGCACTATGGATAGATGAAGCTATGCTTCCGACCAAAATGGACCGCACTTACGGTACCATAAGAGATGTGATGGACAAAGCACTGCTTATGTTGCATCCCTTGTAACGCAGTCGGGAACGAGGTGGCTGAAATTCCCTTTATAGCGAATCAGCTCGCGTACGATGGTGGAACTGATATGGGAGTACTGAGGTGCACTGGGAAGTAATATGGTTTCTACCTCCGATTGCATAGAAGTGTTGAGGAGCGCGATAGTTCTTTCGTAGTCGAAATCAGCGGCATTGCGCACACCGCGGATGATGCACTTGGCATTGTGCTGCAGGCAGAAGTCCACAGTAAGACCTTCGTAAGAAGCCACAGTGATTTGAGCATTACCACCAAATAATTCCTTCAGCCATTTCATTCTTTGGTCTACCGGGAAGTAGCCTTGCTTTTGGGAGTTGATGCCTATGGCTACAATCACTTTGTCGAAAATAGAGAGCGAACGTTCTATTAAATCGATATGCCCCACGGTGATGGGGTCAAAGGAACCCGGAAAAACTGCTATGCGTTCCGTCATGGTTGTTCAAAAATAGCGAAAAAGGTGGTTCCGTAATTGCGTTGCCATTTATAGTAGGGATGTTGGGAGAAATCGTGGTTGGGATTATGCTCCAGTATCAACCATCCGCCCGGTTCGAGGAGCTGTGCTTCAAATATCTCTCCCGGTATCTGGTTGAGCGTCGGTAGGGCATAGGGTGGTCCTGCAAAGATGAGGCTATACTTATAGCCGGCTGAACGGATATATTCAAAAACATCCATCTGCAGCACCTGGATATTCAGACCGAATGCCTCGCTCTGTTGTCGTATGAAAGCAGCACTTTTAGGATCTTTTTCAACCAGCACTATTTTTTCGCAGCCCCTGGAACCCATTTCGTAACTGATGCTTCCGGTTCCGCCAAAAAGGTCGAGGAAGGATTCTTCGTCAATAGCTCGCTGGTTGGTAAGGATATTGAAAAGCCCTTCTTTGGCAAAATCTGTAGTGGGACGGGCAGGTATTTTCGCAGGAGGCTGAAATCGCCTGCCTTTCAGGGTTCCGGAAATTACACGCATGGCAGCAAAGCTAATACAGGCATGGCAATTGACAGGCTTTCATCCGATGGCGTTAACCGGAACATTCGGGAAAGGCCGAAGGACTCGAAGGTGTAGTTTCTGAAAAACTTGTGGATTTCGCGTGTTATCTGTGCTTCCGGTGCCAGCGCTCCGCAAAGGTGCACGGTGCAGGTTTCCTGGTCCATATGCAATTGCTCGGCCACCAGCATGAGGTAGTAAATAAAGTCGTCTTTACTGCTGAAGTGGAAGGCATTGGCAAAGGCGAGGTGGCTGTTTTGATGTCCCACCACCAGCATCTGTCGATGAGTTACCAGTACGGTGATATGATCGCCCGACCAACCCTGCGATTCAATGGTAGCCAGCAGCCCACTGATTACATGATGGGTATGGGTAATGGTCACCGGAATATCCTGCAATGGCAAGCGCGCTTGGGAGATGGAAAAAGCTACCTGGACATCGTCTTTTACGGTGTCCAACTGCCATTGTGTATCTGTTCCGGTCTGCAGGAGGGGATGTGATGTTGCCTCCTCTGATTTCGTAGAAGATGGTTGCAGCAGGAAAGGCGCAGCACTGATGCTGAGATGTATGGCTTTGTATGCAGCATGCAATTCGTCTGTCTGGTTCATTAGCTGCAGAAGTGGTGCCGTACCGTTGTTACCGGAGGGTGGAAGTTGCCGGTCGGCGAGCAGCATCACCTCCTGCGCTTCAGCATGGATGACGGCATACTGCATTGCATGGCTGTCGGCATGCAGCAACAGGGTCAGTTCTTTGGTAAAGGCAGGATCGAAGCGGTCATCTCTATAGATTTCCATAGGATGTAAATATCGGAAAAACTCCTTAGTAGGATAGCCTTATTCGTAATCTACAGGATCTCTGCTGTAGGCGAATTCAGTAGTTGTTTCATACAAGCTACCCATTTTGTAACCTGCGTTGGCGTCAAAATATTTGGTATTGAGGCCTTTCAGGATGTACTTGTTAGGGGCAGTTACCATGAATACCGGCACCTTGAGTCTTCCGCCACCTGCTTCGATGATGTCGGCATTGAGGTAAAAGTCTGCGCCATCGCTGAAAGGAATCTTCCTGAGGTTCTCCAGCTTGTAGGGAATGGATTTGGAAAGGGTGTCCTTAAGGGCCACATGCGACATGAAGGTAACCTCGTATTTAGTGGTATCATCGGCTAATTTGGGGTCCTTTCCGTACTGAGCAGGGTCGTATTTGCCTTTGGGAATAAGTAGCTTTCTGCTTATGGTGATACTATCCTTTTCAATAGCTAAAGCCAGTGAATCCCAGCTGCTGGCATATTTGCCGGTAGCTTCCCGCACTGCAAACTGCACATTTCTGATGGCATCCAGTTTCTTTTCTACTTCGGTGTAGCGTATTTTCTTAGCCTCGTCAAACTCTACCGGACCTTTGATACCAACAAATGTCTGGTAAGCCAGGTAAACGGCAACGATAGCAAAAACGAGCATTAAGATTCTGGTGATAGACTTATTCATACCCTGTATTGGTTATAGCACCGCAATAATAATACTTTTTGATGATAACAAAATTTAATAAG
>DDYY01000094.1 GCA_002346225.1 Bacteroidetes bacterium UBA3022 | reverse complement strand
ACTGATCGTAAGTCCATTTGCCCATATTTCCCTTAGGGGTAAGGTTGGAGCCCGGAGGGGAGATTGGGTCGGGAGACTTTTTGCCATTGAGGTGATCTCCATGACATGTATTACAACCGTGAATCTTCATAGTGTACTCCCCATAGGCAATCGATTCACCTACGGCTGGAGCTTTGCGTTTGGAGGCATCCTGCAAATCCATTTCGGTGCATTGGTACAACGTGCCAAAGGCTCCTGCACCGGCCATGATCTCAGCAAGTAAGGTAAAATCTTTATCGGGTGACGGTTTATCGGAAGAAGGAACCGTTTTCAGGTAAGCAATCAGAGACCCAAGGTCAGCGTCACTCATATAATTGAATTCCTGCACCGGCATCACAAAGAGTCCGCTACCATCGGGACGAACACCATAGCGGATGGCTCTTATATAATCAGCATCTGTCCAGCCCTTGGGCTTTCCTCCGGGGGTGATATTGGCAGAATAAACAACACCCAGGGTTTTATCATTGAAAAAATCTTTCCCCGCCAAGTCACCTCCATGGCAACTTGTACAAAGTGAATTAGCTAAACTTTCACCGCGTGCCAGGGAAGCACTGTCATTGGGAATGGTAATCACCGGCACCTTTACGTCAAAAGTCTCTTTGGCCATTTTCTGGTACTTGCTGCGGAAAATAAATCCGGCTGCAATGACGATAACGAGCAGAGCAAGAATGACTATTCCTGCCCACTTGATAAACTTTTTCATAGTCAGTTGGTTTTGTGAGATAAATATAATAATATTCAATTATAAAACCTCAAAATCGGCCCTGAGCACCTCTCAGGAATGTTTAACCCCTGTACAAATGCATATATGCTTGGAGTGCCTCTTGTTGTGCTTCAGGATAATAGCCACTTGAAAGCGAAGGTGCCGACAAGGCATTCTCCACTGCAGCTATCATTTCCGCAATGTCAGCCACCTCCTCTATGTGAGGGTGCGCTGCATGGCCAACGGCAAAACACACTACCCTGCATCCACATGCCAGTGCTTCACTGATAACGGTGCTATGCCCTTCATATCTGCTGGTGTGTACCAGCACTTTTGTTCGCAACATGGCTGCATGCACCGCTTTTCGATCTGTCTTACCATGGAGTGTGATGGGTAAGGATTGTTCCTGAATGGCGGCTGTAACTTCCTGCAACAGTAAACCATCACCCATCATTTCGGCATGCAGGTGGGGCCATCGGGCTGATAAACTTGCTGCTACTTCAACAAAAAGGAATGGCTGTTTCAATTCAATGAATGAACCTACAAAGAGCACATCGATATCTCTTTCACTGACCACAAACGGAATGGGAGCGATGGCATGTGGGATGATGGCGGCGACATCGCGGGCAGTGTGGATGTGAAAATAACCGGCTGCTTTTTCATTGGGCGCCACTACCTGCAACTCGCCGAAGGGTATGCGCTGGAGATAGGCATTGGTGAGCAATGCATCTTGCCCCATGATAGTTGCAATGTGCTTTAATCTATTTTTGCGTGCTATATCTGCTGCCACTTCCGCTGCTTCTGTAAGCCAGAATGAATGTACAACGGTTTCTTTATTGATCCACTGAGCAGCCTGCCGCTTCACCCGCCGCCAGGTCAACCATCTGAAAAGCCCCTTGCGGTTGGCACCTCCTGCACTGAACACCGGTATGCCGTGCCAGGTGTAATGGCCGCGTTGAAACGGATATTGAAACGTAATTATTTTAATATGTAAATCGGGATAGTATTGTTGCAGCCCCAGCACAAAATCCTGCAAATAGGGAATACAGGTAGTATCCTCTTCGTTTTGCGGAAAACCCGGTGTCAAAATCAATAACTCCATTACCCATCAATTCATGCGGCGTTCCCAGTGCATACCGCCTCTGGCCACCACCGATTTCAATTTATGTTTCCAAAACGACCATCCACTGGTCCGGTCAGCTGCCACTTCATTCACCACATAGCGTACTGCATAGTCATAATACTTGCGCGCATAGGTGCGTTCAAAATCTATCTGCCGGTCGGTGGTGGTGGACCAGTCGAGCGCTTCCACAAACCGTTCTTCCACTTCGGTGTACATGTCTGTACCCTTGATGGGATAAGCGATAGTGATGGTATAGTAATCAGGGTGAGATACTTTCAAATGCTCCACGGTTGCTTCTATATCCGCTTCGGTTTCGCCCGGATACCCCAGCATGATGAAGGTGCCTGTTTCCAGCCCGCCGGCCCTCGACAGTTGAATCATCTCCCTGACCTTACTCACTTCTACCCTTCGGTCCATCAGATCAATAACCCGCTGACTGCCGCTCTCAGCGCCAATCCACACGCGGAAACAGCCACTTTGCTTCAACAAGGCTATTACTTCTTCCGACATCCTGTCGGCACGTGTAATACACTCATAGGGAATAACCGCATCCTCGCGGATAACCTCTGCTGCAAAAGCTGCCAGCCATTTATGACTGACTGTAAATACATCATCTACAAACCAAAGGGTATCCGGATTATATGTATTTTTTATATGCTTTAGCTCAGCAACGACATGCTCCGGACTTCTTCGCCTGTAACTCAATCCATATACTGCCCTGCTGCACCACTTGCATGTATAGGGACAACCGCGCATGGTGTTCACAGAAACAGCATTTAATCCATGCGCAGTTTTCCAGGCATCTAAATAAGCATGGAGATTTATTTTATGGCGGGCCGGAAGTGGTAAGACGTTCAAGTCTTTTATCTTTTCGCGTTCGCCGGTGTTGTGCAAGGTTCCATCGGGCGCCAAGTACCGAAGTCCGGCCACCTGCACCGGCTCCTTTCCTGCACGGAGGTGTTCTATCAATTCAAGGGTAGTAACTTCTCCCTCGCCCAAAACGATATAATGCGCCCCATATTCCAGAAAATTCTGCGCATGATTCCGCACTTCGGGCCCTCCCAGAATGATGGTAGTAGCCGGTAAATGCTGCCGTATCCATTGCATGATATGCACCACATTTACCTTGGTCATCAGATTAACATAGATACAGCAATACGCAGGACGGGAAGCTGCAAGATGCTGCTTCAATGCATCCATGGAACTGAAAGTAGTATCGAAGACCTCATTTTCTACCTGATGCGCTTCCAGCCAGGCGGCAACATACAACAGACCGAGGGGCGGATAAGGTCGCATGATGCGTTGCTCCTTTTCATCCTCTTGCACAAAATATCCGTGAGTAAGCAATACTTCCGACACAGTGTAAAACTAATGGCTACGGCACGAATGCCCGTTATCCGTCTGGAAAAGTTATGTCATGTTTGTACCGACAGGCTCTTCCCCTCCCTTCACTCAGGCGGCACTTCCTCCTGCTTTCGAAAAATCAGCATGCTGTGATCGGCAAAAGAGGCCGGCCAGTGCATTCTCCCCAGAAACTTGTCCAGCCTAAACGCCAGTTGTAACAAAGTGGTAGAACGGTTCAGACTGCGCAGATAAGAAGGTGGCAGCGACACGCCAACAGGGTAGCTGCGCTGCAGCCGGAAATAAGGCTGCAGCGATTTTTGTAGCGTCCGCCGGCTGTGGTACCATAGGGGAAAGTCTCGTCCGCTGATATGTGCAGTAGTGGATGACTCCTGCCTTCTGAACAATTGTCGCCATTTTCCGGAAAAAAGAAAATAGAGCCACTCCCAGATACAAAAGCGTCCGAAGACCACTACAATGAGCTGACCATTTGCTGGAAGCAGCGGTGCTAATTCCGATGCAAGACTGGCCAGTCGCTCCGGAGAAAGACAATTCCACCCTGAAAAATTGGAAAATATAATATCAAACTTTTGGTGCTGAATAGTGGCTGGTGGAGGCTGGTGGAGATCCCATACTCTTGCATCCACCCCTCTGGAAGCAGCAATG
>DDYY01000003.1 GCA_002346225.1 Bacteroidetes bacterium UBA3022 | reverse complement strand
ATTTGACCATATCATTGAAACCCCAACCCGCCTGTTCTGCAGGCGGTTTTTTTTTGCCCTTACACTACAGTTTACGTTGAAATCGCTATTGCGCGCTTTCGTACCTTTGCAGCCTATGGCATTCGGTTGGAATAAACGCAGAGTAAAGAAAGCAATAAGGCGCCTGCAGAGCCTTCCCGGTGGGTGGAATCTTATTCGCTACAGCACCAATAAGTTACACGGCTGGTACCTGCAGATGATACGCAGCCCGAGGGTGGCACACCCCTCCTCCATTATGTTGGAAGTAACCAATCATTGCAACCTGAAGTGCATTACCTGTCCCAGAGAATACCAGTACGGCGAAGAAATGGCCAAAGGCTTCATGGACATCAACATGCTGAAGAAGGTGGTGGACGAGGCTTATCCTTATGTCGATTCCATCGGACTGACCGGCTTAGGCGAAACACTGATGTACAAGCAGCTGCCGGAAGCACTCGCCTACATCCGTTCGAAGAACAAAGGCATCATCACCACCATCTCCATCAATGCCCATTTGCCGGGAACCATTGAAATGGTGGAAAAAATTGCCGATCAGCTCGACACCCTGCAAATCAGTATGGACGGAGTAGGAACCGTGTATGAAGATGTACGGTTGCGGAGTGACTTTCAGATTTTCTATAACAATGTAAAGGAGATTGTGCGCATCTGCCGGGATAAACGCGCGGATGTGATGTTCAACTTCGTAGCTATCAAGGAGAATTACCACACCATGGCTGAAGTGGTGCAGATAGCTTCAGAGCTGGGCGTAAGCGACGTCAATATCACTCCGTTCAATGTCGCAGCAGTTACAGCGCATTCCATAGATTATTACGATTTCTTTCACACTGACGCATTCATTCAGGAAGTAAAGCGAGCTAAAGAAGCGGCGGATGCGGTGGGCAATGTCAAGCTGACCATGTGGGATACCCAGAGCAAGAACGAGTTCAAGAAGTGCCACCTGCCCTGGAGCCATTTCTATATCAGCTGGGATGGCTATGCGACGCCTTGCTGTGCGAAGCCCTTTCCGAAGGAACTGAACTTTGGCAATATATTCGAGGACGGATTGATGTATTGTCTGAATACCCCGGGCTATCTGGAATTCAGGCGATTATGGCATCGCAATGAGGTGCCTTCGTTCTGTGAAAAATGCCATATGGTTGATCTCGCTCCGATTGAAATGCCCTTCGAGCTGCCGGTCAACTGATTACTGCGCGGTCATGCGAATGATTCTCGAAGCGATGATGAGTATCAGTCCGATCAGAAACAGCCATTTGAACCGGGTCTTGCTTCTTCCGAACTGACGCTCCAGTTGCTGTTGCTGCTCTTTTGGCAGGCGCAGTAAACCCCAGGTCCAGACCGTCCCTAGCAGGAACACCAATAAAATCAAGTAATTGAATAGCTGGTACAATCCTTCTGTTTTCATATAGGGCAAAGTTGATAATTTTTTTGCGCTGCTGTTGCTATCAGGTAGATTTACGCCATGAAGTATTGGATCCCTACTTTGCTGGCCTTTTGTATTATAAATGCTGCCAGTGCGCAGGAATGGACATTAGCGCAGGGTGAAGCTAAAGTTTTCGCTTCTTACAGCAGCCTGTCCTTCGATCAGTCTTTTAATCCAGACGGTGATGTCTTTGAACATCCAACCTGCTATAATGTGTCAGATCGTTCGCTGCAGCTGTCAGTTGATTACGGTATTACTGCGCGCATGACAGCGTTTGCAAGGGTGCCCTACCGCATGGTTGTAAACGGCATCGATGATCCGGCTTGTGCTGAAAATGCAGAAGACCCCTTGGCAGCACATCTTGCTACTATTCCGAGGCCTTTCGGGGGGAGCCTGAATGCGCTGGGTAATGTCCAGACGGGCTTGAATTATCGGCTTTCTGCATCGCGTCCTTTCACTGCTTCCCTGCTGGTGGAATGGAATACCGGTTCCTTCAATTACATCGACGGAACTGCTACCGGATTCAACAGTGCCGGATTTTTCCCTGGAATAGCCTACACCCATGGTACTGAGAAATTCTGGACCAGTGTCTATGCTGCCGGCGAATTACGCACCAATGGCTATGCACATGCTTTCAACGGAAGGCTGGAGATGGGCTACAAGCCCTTTTCAATTTTGTACGTAGCTATTAATGCAGCTGCCCGACTGCCAGTTACCGAAGCTGATGATTGCGACTGCACTCTACCCTGGTCGTCGTTATACCTGGCCGAACAGGCTTATGTGGCGCTTACCTTAAAAACCGGACTGGAATACAAGCAATTTGGTATGCACCTTGCCACCGGTATTGCTCCCTATGCTGCCAATATTGGTGCTGCTCCGGTAGCGACCATAGGTTTTTCGTATCATTTACTCCCCTGACTATAAAGTTGCAGGAGTGCATGGTGTATGCGCCATACCTGCGGGATAAGGGGTTGCTGGCCGTCATTGACAATAACAAACTGCGATAGCACTTCCTTCTCCGCTTCGGGCCATTGATGCGCCATGCGTGCCACTACCTGTGCCTCCGTCACTCCATCCCGGTTCATGACGCGCGACAAGCGGAGCGCTTCCGGTGCCGTTACGCAAATGATACCGTCCAACTCCCGGTAGCTCCCGGCTTCAAAGAGCAATGCCGCTTCCCGGATGGTGTAAGGTGCGTTCGATTGTGCAGTCTGCCAGTTTTGGGCGTCAGCACGCACGGCAGGATGTATGATATGGTTGTAAGCTGTGAGTAAAGACTTATCATGAAAAACCTTACCGGCAATCCAGGTCTTATTCAGCGAGCCGTCTTCCCTGTAAGCTTCAGCGCCCAGCAGTTCTGTTACAGCCTGCTTTACAGCTGCTTCCTCGGTCAAGATTGCTTTAGCACGGTCATCTGCGTAGTAAACAGGCACACCTAAAACAGCCAGCAATGCGGCAACAGTGCTTTTGCCACTGCCGATATTGCCCGTCAGGCCGTAATGTAGGGTGTTGTTTTTCACTGTGCGGTATCTATGGGTAGTAGCTCTACTTTATAGGCAATCACAATGGCAGAGTATTGTAAATCTTTTCGGTAAACAAGGGGTGCTTTCCCTTCATGGATGCCTTCGGATGCCGGGATGACGAGATTTTCTGTACCGCAACTGGTAATCGTACTCACTTCTGCTGCAGGGCCTGTAATGGTGATGGAATCCGGTCGTAGCTGAAAATACTCAGACGATAATTGATAGCCATCGGGAACCTCAAGAGCCAACAAGACAGGTACCTTCTTTTCCATCATAGCCTCCGTTTGGAGGGGTATAAAAGCAGGATTAGCGTTTTCAACCACCGCAGCGCCCGGCAATTGCGTTTGGATATGGCGCATAAAAACATGCGTATCCAGAACACTCTGGTCGCTGAGTTCGGCAGATGAAAAATGAATGACAGGACGCAACAGGGAAATACGGATAAGATTCCACCCACTGGCCTCCAGTTGCAACTCCAGGTATGCAGGAGGCGGTTCTGTCCAGGCATAACCCGTGCGACTCTCCAGTATCAGCGGCAGGGCAATATGATAGGTATACCGCTCATTCAGCGAGCTGATTAGCCAGATAGCTGTGGCTATAAAGAAGCAAACCAGTGCCGATAAGCTAAAGGAAGGCCTGTGCATGGATGTGCCGTCCTTCATAAGGCATTAGGATCCCTGCTGTCCTTTGCGGTCCATCATCGCTTTGGTAAAGTCAAGCGATACGACGGACTTCTCAATGCGCAGTTTGGTGTTGGCATCCACTTCAATGAGGTAGGTATCATCGTCTACTTTCACGATTTTGCCATGAATACCGCCAACGGTTACAATCTTATCGCCTGATTTCAGCTCGTTGAGGAAGTTCTTCTGGTCTTTGGCTTTTTTGGTCTGGGGCCTGATCATGAAGAAGTAGAGAATAACGAAGAACAGAATGAAGAAACCTATGGTGGTAAATCCCGATCCTGACTCAGCTCCACCCTGCTGGGGAGCCATTAAAAAGATGCTTGCGTACTGTATCATAATTGGTTGTGTTATTGCTGTGGAACGATTACCACGCCTTTGATGGTAATCCTGTTTTCGTTGGGAATAGTATTGGCGGTGATTGTCACTACCTTATTGAAGGCGTTGCTGCGCCCCTCGCTATTGTATTGCACGGTAATATTCGAGCTTTCACCCGGTGCTATAGGCTCCTTGGGCCAGGAAGGAACGGTACAACCACAGGAAGCCCTGGCGGAGGAGATAATCAGATTAGACTTTCCGGTATTGGTGAAAGCAAAGTTGTAGGTCACCTTTTCGCCCTGGATAATTTCACCGAAATCGTACATGTCCTTGTCAAAGGTCATCACCGGCATGTTTTCCATATCCACTTCACCATCGGCAGTGCTGGGATTCTGGATGAGGTCGGTGGAAATTCCACCATTTTCACTCTTTTCCTTACAAGATGACAATGCCACTAAAATTGTCAGAAGGATAACGGTAATGCTTATTCGTTTCATTTTAGATGTACTGTTTTTTCGTCTGTACAAAAGTAGACCTTATTCAATTAATCCCCTTCCGGTTTTCACAATAGAACCTTCTTTTTTCAATTCAATCATCAGGTTATCTAATATGCCATTGATGAATTCACGGCTCTTAGGGGTGCTATATAACTTGCTGATTTCCAGATATTCATTAATAGTTACCTTAAGAGGTATTGTAGGTATATGCAGGAATTCTGTCAAAGCCATTTTCATGAGGATACGGTCCAGCAGGGAAACCCGGTCCAGCTCCCAGTTTTTCAATTTGGCCTCTATCATCTGGTCGAAGCGCCCCTGGTCTTCCAGGCATTTCATGAGCAGTGTTTTGGCGAAATCTCTTTCTTCCACACCCACTTCTGCCTGGTAGAGCTCTTGTTCTTTGAAAGATTCCGGAGGTAATTTCCGCAATGTCTCATCCACCTTGGCCAGTACCACCTGTTCATCGTCCGACCAGGTGGGAATCATATCCTCCATGAACTGGTCGAAAGCTTCATTTTGCGGCAGGAATTGTTTGCAAATGGCTCTCAGCAAATCGCGGTGTTCCTTGATGGTATGCTCGGTGGAGGCAATATATGCTGCATACGGAGGAAATAATTTCAGCTCATTGTAGATAGAAGGCAGCAGCTCGTCCTCATCCGTAGTGCTGAGTCCCTCCCGCTTCCATTCCTTCCGCAGCGTTTCGGATGTTCTCAGGTATTCTGTGCAGGGATTGTTAAAGAAAACGATGTTGAAATCGCGGTCTTCATCGGTAGGAATATACTTGCTTTTGCGGCGATCGTTTTCATCATCTACCTGCATGGATAATCTCGACAAGAGCTGCAAGACATACAAATAGGCCCGGTATGTCTGGCGAATGTTGTTGTGCAACAGTTGCTCTGCCTGCTTATCTCCCCACGCCGGATCCTGCAGCAACATGTACAATACCTGCATCACTTTCACTCGAATCCCTCTTCTGGTCAGCATCTTCTATTACCTATCAATCAATGAACAAAAAAACTTAAAGTACGGCATTCATGGCAGCTACTGCCGCAATGCGCTCCTGTGCAATCTGGATGGCAGCCTGTTGGGGCGTCGTACCATCTGTGCGGGAACGTTCCAGAATATTCAATGTGCTTTGGTAGATCACTTCCGCTTTCTGGTAAGCGCGGTCGCGGTTATATCCTTCCAGTTCCACGTAGCAGTTGATTACACCGCCTGCATTAATCAGAAAGTCGGGGGCATAAACGATACCCTTATCCATCAGCATTCTGCCGTGTGTTACTTCATCTTTCAGCTGGTTGTTAGCAGCTCCTGCTATGATGCTGCACTGCAGTCGGTTGATGCTGTCGTCGTTCACCGTTGCGCCCAATGCGCAGGGTGCGTAGATGTCCATTGGTGCATCGTACACCTGGTCGGGTGATACCACCTCTGCGTTAAATTCTTTCACTACCTGTTCCAGTCTGCCGGCATGAATATCGGAAACCATGACATGCGCACCTTCCTTTACCAGGTGACCAATAAGGTAATAACCAACATGTCCTGCACCTTGCACCATAACTCTCTTTCCGGCGAGGCTGTCGTTACCGCTGGCAAACTGCTGAGCAGCTTTCATGCCGAGGTAGGTTCCGTAGGCTGTAACCGGTGAAGGATCTCCGCCGCCGCCTACCTGTTCCGGTTTGCCGGCCACAAAGTTCGTTTCCATGGAAATAAATTCTATATCTGCAGGAGAGGTTCCCACATCTTCTGCGGTGATGTATTTTCCGTTCAGGCTGTTGACGAATTTACCATAACGCCTGAACAGCGGTTCGCGGTTGCGAAGTTGATCTGAATTACCAATGATGACTGCTTTTCCACCACCCAGGTTGAGACCACTGATGGCAGACTTGAAAGTCATTCCTCTGGAAAGGCGCAGCACATCGGTGATGGCGTCCTTTTCAGAAGTGTAAGACCAGAAGCGCGTGCCCCCGAGCGAAGGCCCGAGTACGGTGTTGTGCACAGCAATAATGGCTTTCAGGCCGGTTTTTTCATCTGAGCAGAAAACTACTTGCTCGTGATCCATCTGCGACATAGCGCTAAACAGATCGCCCGCTTCGGGTTGTAGTGATTGATGAGACATTAGGAACGGTTTATCATTTGCGCTGCAAAGATAACTTCCTGCTTTCGATTAGTGAAGAATGAATGCACCATAGTTCATCACAACCTGTTAGTTTTGCACAGTGCAGCACCTCTGGTCCGTCAATAAATATTTCATCAAGTACAAATGGCACCTCTTGCTGGGTATGGTATTCATCACCTTATCCAATATTTTCGGTGTGCTGTCGCCTCAGGTGATACGCAATGCCATCGACCTGGTGGTGCGCAACCTGGAAGCGTACAATGCAGCGGACAGCACTGTTCCCGAGGCGGAGATGCGCGAAGCTATTCGCAAGGGACTCGTCTATTTTGCAGTTACTTTTCTGGCATTGGCAGTACTGAAGGGCTTGTTCATGTTTCTCATGCGGCAAACCATCATCATCATGAGCCGGCATGTGGAGTACGACCAGAAGAATGAATTGTACGCCCACTACCAGCGCCTTACTCCTGCTTTCTACAAACGCAACAACACCGGTGATCTGATGAGTCGCGTGGCAGAAGATGTGGGCAGGGTGCGGCAGTATGTCGGACCAGCCGTGATGTATTTTCTGAACCTGCTGGTATTGTTTGTACTGGTTATTGGTTCCATGCTGAAAGTCAATGTCACTTTGACCTTGTATGTGCTATTGCCATTACCGGTTTCATCCCTGTCTATCTACTACGTCAATAACCTCATCGAAAAACGCAGTGAGCGCATACAGCGTCAACTCAGTCACCTGACATCTACTGCGCAGGAGACATTTTCCGGAATAAGGGTCATTAAGGCCTATGCGCAGGAGCAGGCGACGGAAGCACATTTTGAAGCAGCCTGCGAAGAGTACAAGCAACGCTCCCTGGATTTAGCCCGCGTGGACGCACTCTTTCAGCCATTGATGGTATTGCTCATCGGGTTGAGTACACTGCTCACCATTTTTGTCGGCGGCTGGGAGGTCATGAAAGGACAGCTAAGTGCCGGTAACGTTGCCGAATTTGTCATTTACGTGAACATGCTCACCTGGCCGGTTGCCAGTCTCGGTTGGGTGGCTTCCATCGTGCAGCGGGCAGCTGTTTCCCAGCGCAGGATCAATGAGTTTCTGCAAACACAACCAGAAATAACAGGTGGTGCGATCGTGGCACCCGTTTTTGAGGGAAAGATCAGCATGGAAGGTGTTTCCTTTACTTATCCAGATACAGGTGTACAGGCACTTCGGGATGTCAGTTTTACAGTTATGCCGGGCGAAAAAGTGGCGCTCATTGGCAGAACGGGAGCAGGTAAGTCTACCATTGCGGAGCTGTTGCTTCGGTTTTACGATCCCGATAGCGGCAGCATTTGCGTGGACGATGTGCCGATACAGGACTATCCTCTGGAAGCTTTGCGCGAGCAGATCAGCTATGTACCACAAGATGTTTTTCTCTTCGGTGATAGCGTGCGCAACAACATCGCCTTCGGCTTGGTGGGCAATGCTGAAAAGTCGCCGGAAACCTACGCTGCGATGGCGCATATCCACAGGGAGATAACCGATTTCCCCAAACAGTATGATACCCTTGTTGGGGAACGCGGTGTGACGTTGTCAGGCGGACAAAAACAAAGGATTTCCATTGCTCGGGCATTCATCAAAGAAGCACCAGTGATTATATTGGATGACTGTCTTTCGGCAGTAGATGCCGATACGGAACAACAGATACTGGGACAAATGCGGCAATACCTGAAAGACCGCACTGCACTCATCATCACGCACCGCATCAGCGGCCTGATGCATTACGACAAAATACTGGTGATGGACAACAACACCATTGCAGAATCGGGTACCCACGAGGAATTGCTGTTAAAAGGCGGGATTTATGCCGAGTTGCTGGAAACAGCCGCAAAAGATGACAGGTAGGCAGGGGTTGGAAAATTCTTTTTTTATATCTTTCGGTCATAAATTTCAGGCAAGTGGAGCACGATAACAGAAATCGCAGTGAAAATGTCTTCTCAACTAAAATTCGGGCAGGCAGAAGAAGGACTTATTTTTTTGATGTAAGGACGACGAAATCGAACGATTACTACCTTACCATCACAGAGAGTAAGAAACGGTCTACAGGAGATGGCTATGAAAGGCATAAGATATTCCTGTACAAAGAGGACTTCAATAAGTTCCTGGAGGAAATGGGCACCGCCATCGATTACATTAAGGAACGCATGCCTGACTTTGATTTTGATGCTTTCAATCACCGCTACGATGATGAATATGGCGATGAGCAATCCGGCGACTATCGCTCCGGTGACAGCAACGAAAAGAACACAGCACCCCCATATGTAGCACCTACTGCATCAGCTCCGCAGGAAGAAGAAATCAAGGAAGAGAAAGAAGAGCACGCCGAGCGGCTGGATGATCCTAAGCCGGAAGATACGCCCCCTACTCCTCCCAGTATAGATCCTACCATCAATGAGGATGATTTAAAGTGGTAACACTTCTGTGGGCTGACGCATACCCATTACAAGACTGAAACTGGGCGTCTGGATATACGACATCACACAGGGAGAAGCAACTCCGTCTTTGGTAATCATTCCACTCATGTCTCCGATGGCTGCTTTCTCAAATGGGTGCACCAGCATATGATCACGAAAATCAAGACGTTTTCTTCCATGTATTTTATACATCACCTCTTTAGCTCCCCAATACAACAGTAAGGTATCATTGGATACCGCGTCCGGCAATGTTCGTTTTTCTGTTGCAGAGAGAAACTTATGACTTACATGCTCCACTGATCGCTGCAATGCCTCCACATCTATGCCTATATCGTATTCGTCGGCAATCATAGCAGCGGCAAACTGCTGGGTATGGGAGATGGTCACCAGCTGCTTTTTATTTCCCAGGAAAGGTTTTCCGTTGATATCAAACAGCAATTCCACGAATGCATCTGTTTTCAGAAGGATTTTTATGAGGTAGCGGCTGGCGAGCCAGCTTCTTCTTCTGACCGGATGTCGGATGTTCCGGAGATAGTCCTTTTCCCAGGAATTGAAGATGAGTTTTTCTTCAAAATACTCCGGAGGTTCTTCAATTTCCCAGACAGCAGCGGAGCATTGGCTGAATGGCGTACATTCGTAAACTAGGGGCATTCTGTGTTATACTGAAGTGTTAATATAAAGATAACTTGGTAATGTTGATTTCTGCATGTAATTTAGGGGACCCTTTATTCGTAAACCTAACTTGTAACACATGCGAATCTTTCGTTTTATTGAAAAAAACGAGGACTTCATCAAAGTACCTCTGCCCCGCAGTCTGAAAGGTAAATTTGTTCAAATCACTATTGAAGAGCGCGCTCCTGAAGATGGAGTAGCTATTTCACTGGCAGATAATGAGCAGTTAAAACAAAAGGAGGATGAATTGATCCTCCTTGATAAGTTGCGCAATCAGCTGGATGTCTGGGACATCTGAGCCATTACAGACTTTCGTATACGGCCTTCATTTTCACAGACCTTGCTGCGAAATAGTCATTCCATTGGGTCATGGTCCATGCCGGATCGGCGTAGCTGTGTAAATGCACTTCCACATAGTTTTCGTCAAAGTGTACTACATAATGCACGACATTTTCGGTGAACATGCCAAAAAATTGATTGGCGGCACCTTCATTGCTGAATAATCCGCTGATATCAATTGTATATACCGCTTGCAGTGGTTGGTCGGCAGGTAAAACGATTTGCATGTTGTCACCGAATTCGGCTTTAACACCATCTGCAGTGGCTGCAGTTGCCATCCAGCTTGCTCCAATCAGTAGCGAAAAAATAAGTGTTCTCATTGCTTTTATTTTATAAGGCTAAATTACATAATTACGCTCACCTGCGCAAAGCGCACTGATACTGTGCAAATTGCTCCCATCGCTGCTGCGTCATGCTGAATACTCCTTTAGCGCTGGCAACTTTTCGGTTTTGCTCATCATACAAAGCAGCCCCGGCGTTGAAACCCAGTCGGTCGTTCCCCTTCCATTCGCCGATGGCATGGAGTAGTCCCGATGTGGCAGGGAGGTGGAAACGCACATCGAGCCGGACAGTAACGATAAAAAATTCGGGACTGTACAATGCTGCTGTGAAATAGGCGGCATCATCGAGGAGACGCATAATAGCAGAACCGTGCAACGCATTACCACCGTGCAAGAAAGCGGAGTCGATGGGCCAGGTTACCCGGGCAACCGCGTCCTGGTAGTGCAAATCTATCCCACTGTAGCTTTTTGAAATGGGCGCATGGAGGAAAAGCTGGCGCAAGGCTTCAGCATGCAAATCGGTTTTCATCGCTTCACAAATGGGGCGACCCAGCGCTCGCTGGTTGCTGTTAAGGTAAGGTAATACAATCCCGGACTTAAATCTCCTACGGCTACCGCAGTGCCATCATGGTAAAAGGTCCTCACCACCTGACCATTGAGGTTAATAATCACGCCTTCGCCCGGCGGTCCATCAATTTGCAGATAGTCGCCTACCGGATTGGGATAAAGGTGCAGGGAATTGTCTAAAGCTGCATTATCTGTTATTCCGACTGCTTCTCCCGGCCTGAACAATACCAGTCCTCCCCTTATGTTACCCGCCATCCATTCCATCTTACCATCGCCGTTAATATCTGCCAGGTCTACAGCGGAGAACATCCCTCTGTTGTATCCGAGATAGGCGGAATCCGCGAGGTTGAATGTGCCATCGAAATTGTCGGTAATGTCTGTGTAGCGATAAATACTGCCATGCACACATCCCACCAGCAGTTCCAGTACGCCCGCTTCATTGTGCAGCAGACGTGGTACACTGTAACCCACTACATCGCCGGTGGTGCGCACATCCACGCCTCCCCAGTTTTCACTGATCAATGTTACACCACTGCCTGAATGTTCGAAATAATTGAGGTTGCCGTTTTGCTCTCCCACTATCAAATCCATCGTGCCATTACCGTCAGCGTCATACATGCAGGGTGCAGCATTCTGTCCGACATCAATACCGTAGAAATTCAGAATAGGAGCTGCCCATATTGCAGGATTTCCTGCACCCGCTGTATTCTCCATATAAGACAAGGTACCATCGAAATGACCCAATATCATGTCGATATCGCCATCATTGTCCCAGTCACCTGCTGCAGGCACCAGGTCGCGCTTTTCATACAGCGACCAGCCGGCATAATCCATATCTGTTAGTGCAAATGCGGGTTCGGTAGCTGTGCCTATATTGGTATAAAGCCATAACCCGTATCGTTTATCCATGCCGGGTTCAAAGCTGCTGCCGGTACCCACTACGATATCCAACAAACCATCGCCGTCGACATCCATCCAGACAGGTTTGGCGTATTCTCCAACGTCAATGGTATTGGCCGTAAAATAATTGTTGCCCTTGTATTGCCATTGCAAGGTATCTGTAACTGCCATATTTTCGTATTCCAGAATATTATATCTGTTCACACTCAACTGGTCATCATTGGGTGCTACCAATAAATCCAGCGCCCCATCTAAATCCATATCTACCAGATAGGCACCCGGGAATTCAGTGATAATGGCCGGCACATCGCTATCGGGAAATGCGGGGTCCTTGCTCACCATGTTGGCCGTTAAAGGGCTGCCGCCATTTTCATAGTACACCAGATTATCGCAACTGACATCGCCCAGCACCAGGTCCTGATCGCCATCCTTATCGCGATCGAAAACGAGTATGGTACTTCCTACATGCAGGCGCTGTTCGTCGGCTGTTTCGGATATGCCCAGACAAGTCGCACCCAGGATGGCACCGTCACAGCTTTCTTCTTCAAAAATATTCCCCCAGCAATCGTCAGCCTTTACGAATATGAGGCTGTCGCAACCATAACCGAGGTCGTTGCTCTTGTTTTCGAACCACCGCATCTGCGATCCCGTTACGGAAAATGCCAGTACATCCATATCTCCGTCGCCATCTACATCTGCCAAACCGGGCAGGTCTGTACGACTGGTATAGATGGGAATTTCGAAACTGGTGGTATAGGTCATTTCTTCGAGCAACAAAGAAAAGCTAACGCCGGAAGCGTCCATGTCGGCCTGGTACACTGCAGCACTTCCCGACAGATAGGTGAATAAATCCGGGAGATTGTCGCAATTGAAATCGTAAAGCATTGCCCAGTCCTTGAGTGCCGGGATGCCCGAATCGTAGGCCGTTGACAATCCAAAAACGGGGTCTGCATCCGGTCCACTGATGCGTTCCAATACAGTTACCGTGTTGCCACTCCGGTCGAATATAAAAAGGTCAGGCAGCCCGTCGCCTGAAAAATCAATCGAAGAAAATTGCGGATTATTAAACCCTCCGCTGAACGGGAACTGCATCCAGCCATCGGTTTCCGGGTGTTGCACCGGAACATCTGTCAGTATCTGGTACTGTGCCTGTACTGCGCTTACAGACATTCCTGTCAACAATATTAAATAATATAAATATTTCACTCCCTGATAAATGGTTGAACCAGCAAGTTCTCGCCGTTTTCTTTTGCTATGGTGAGGACATACCAGCCGGACTGAGTAAAATGCAAAGTAATGGGCTGCAAAATGAGCGGCGATAATGTTCCGGCTTGTATGTTTCTTCCTGTAATATCAAAAATATTATAATGCATAACAACAGGTATTTCTGCAGTGACATAGATAGTGCCTGATGTGGGATTCGGGAAAATACGCAGTTCCGGCGTGTAGGATTCCGCAGCAATAGCTACCACCGTGTTCTTGTCCCTGTACATCGTAACCCCGCCTCTGTCATTGCCTGTTATCAGCTCGGGTATACCATCCGCACTAATATCAACAAGCGTTACACTTGTTTTGGTGCCTTCATCGATATCATTGTAAAAACTGCTGATCAATGGAAACAACGTAGTGGTAGCATCCACCGGATAATACTTATAGATACGTCCGCTTTCGGAACCTACATATAATTCCAGAGAACCATCGGTTAGTGGATAGATGTAAGGTGCACTGTGGCCTGTCAGAAATCCTGTCTCTCTTACGTCCACCCCACCCCAGGCTTCTGTTACCAGACTGAACACGGGTGCTGCTGCGGTGCCAGTATTTTCGTAATAATTCAGATTACCGTTTTGTTCCCCTATCACCAGATCAAGGAGTCCGTCATCGTTGACATCGAACAATGCCGGTGTAGAAAATTTCCCGGGGTCTATGCCCTGATAGTTCGGACCTGCCAGCACGAAATTGGCATTCTCTCCTGCGGCTGCATTGTTTCTGAAAAAGTGCACAAAGCCATTTTCTTCTCCAACGAGCATATCGGTATCCCCATCGCCGTCTAAATCAGCAAAAGCAGGATGCAAGGAACGAAACCCGTAAATGCCCATGTTGGCATAGTCTCTCGTAATAAGCGTAAACACAGGGTTCTCTGCATCGCCGGTGTTTTCATACAAGGCCATCTGACCTTTGAAGGCTCCGGCTTCGAAATAACCGAAATTGCCCACCACCATATCCAATAGTCCGTCGTTATTGTGATCAAAGAAGAAGGGTCTGGCTCCTGTTCCCACATCTATCATCTGCGCAGTGAAGAGCGTATCATGCTGATAAGAGAAATTATATGTGTCATCTATAGATATATTCTGATAGAATAAAACGTTGTCGGTATTCAGGCTGAATCCGTCCTTGTTGGGTGCTACCAGCATGTCTTTGTTGCCATCATTATCGGCATCAAAAAGAAATGGAGCGGGGAAAGTGGTAATATCTACCGGGACATTGTAGCCGGGAAATGCCGTATCCTGCGCCGTGATATGTGCCAATTCCGAGGTGCCTCCATTCAGCAGTCGGTTGAGGTTCTGGAAGCTCAAATCGCCGAGTACGATATCCATGTCGCCATCACCCTCTTCATCGTAAATCATGAAGGTAGAACCCGCATGCATGCCACTTCTCTCAGCCGGGGATTCAGAGCAGGTACTGTCGAGTTTTACTGACTTGGCCACGCCGGACTCATAAAAATCGCCCCAGCAGCTGTTGACATGCTCCAGTTCCAGCGCACCACAGTCGCTTCCGTTCTCCACTGCCTGATTTTCGAAGTAATCGACAAAGCCGCCTATGAGTTTAAAGGAAAGTACATCGAGGTCGCCATCGCCATTTACATCGGCAATGCCAGGAATATCAATGATGCCCACTGCCAGGTCGAATGAAAATCCGGCTTCGCTGTATTGCAGTTTTTCTATTTCCAGTTCATAGGTTACGTTGCCATCCACCACCACTGCCTTGTATACGCTCAATCCATCATCGTAGGAGGTGAAGAGGTCCTCATATCCGTCGCAGTTGAAATCGGCGGTGACAACAAAATGCTCCATAGGTGGAAAAAAGCCTTCGTATTGCGGATCGTACCTATAGGCGTCACTGCCTACATTGCCGGTATTGATATAAGGCAGCACCTTGTTACCATTGCGGTCGAATACCAGCAAATCAGTGAGTCCGTCGGTATTGAGTTGCACCGGCCAGAATTGCGGATTGTTGAATCCCCCTGTAAACGGGTCGCGCAAGGTTTTTCCATCCTGCACTACCTGAGTAAGTGGATCGTGGATATAGTTCTGACCCTTTGCAGCGGTGACCAACAGGGTAATAAAGCAACAAACAAGTATCCAATGACGCATCTTGTAAAGATAACGCTCGCAGCCTACAAAAAGCTTGCGGTGGAGCAGGAAATGACCTTCCTGTGAATATCAGAAAGGATAACCGATGGCGAAATTCCAGTTGACCACTTTATCGGGAAAAATAACACCTTCATTTTCACGAAGTGCTTTGCCTAGGGGACCATCGATGGCCGGATCGCGCAAGGGATAAGCTCCATCCAGGCGCAGGATGAAATAAGAGAGATCGAGCCGTATGCCGGCGCCCGGACCAATGGCAAACTCCCCTAAGAACTCGTTGAATTTAAACTGAGAGCCCGGTCTGAAACTGTCTTCCTGCAGGGTCCACACATTGCCGATATCGCAGAATAGCGCACCTTTCAGCGCACCGATGATTTCGAACCTGTACTCTGTATTCCATTCTATTTTCAGATCGCCGGTCTGGTCTTCCAGCACAGGCTGAGCAAAGCCGTCTTCATTCACTACATAAGACAAATAGGCACCCGGACCCACTTTTCGAATGGGATAAGCCCTGATGGAGTTAGCACCCCCTACATAAAACTGCTTCACGAAAGGCACAACCTCTGAGTTCCAGTAGGGCACCGCCACGCCCAGTGCCAGACGACCCACGAGTGTATTGGAACTATTGAAATCATAATAGCTCCTGAAGTCCAGGTCAAGGCGTGTATAATTCGAAAATGGAAGATTGAGTAAGGTGAACGGATCCTCTCCGGCGGCGGGAGGTGAAAAGACAGACCTTCCGGAACTCAATGCGTTACCCAGATAAAAAAGTGAACCCGCCAGCTCTACTTTACCGCGGAAATAAATATCAAAAATATTATTATTAATGGCCTGGGAATTATAGATGTAGGTCACGTTGGGGGCAAGGATTAACTGTTCCTGAAAACTCTGTTTAAGCAGGAAATTGCCGTCCAATATCGAATCGAATTGTGCTGTTCTACGTGGCACCCGCACATAGTTTACGTCGATGGGAAACAGGGATAGTTGCTGTTTGCGGGTTCCTTCAAAGCGGTCGCTGCCATAGGAGAAAGCTGTGTTGAACAAGGTGTAGAAGAACACCCTGTTGAGGTATTCCAGCTTGACGGTGCTGACAGTCCGCGGATAGTAGGTTTTGGGTGTATAGATAGAAAACGGCCAGAAAAATCGCGGAAATAACAAGCTGGCCTGGGCGGTGAATTCAGAGGTGTTCAACGCTACTTTGCTGCTGCTGATCTGCGATTCAATACCGGCATCGAGTGAGAAACGCAGCAGGTCGAGTCGTTTGAACTGGTTGCGGATAGAATACGATGCGTTGGCATAGTTGGCAAAGAGGTATTCGGAAGTGGTGCTGGTATTGAACTCCAGGGTAAGGTCGCGCTTTTTCAGGGGCTCGAGCTTCAACACCACATCTAGGTATTTCAGAAAGCCGGAAGAATCGATGGGAATGGTTTGAATGGTGCTGTATTTGAACATTCCCAGATTGGAAAAAGCGCCAATGGTCTGGTTGGACTTGGAAGTGGAATAGTAATCATCGCTGTTCAGAAAGACATTGTTCGCCAATGATTTTTCGGTATAGCGGTGCTCATCTTCCACAATCTTGTACGTTGACCTGACGCTGGTACCGGAACGCGTCAGCTCCTCGTACACCAGCGTATCCAGTTCGTTGTTGCGGGCATTAGCCATTTTGGCATCGGGCAGAATATAAATGTCTCTGATTTTATACCTTCTGTGGATGGTATCATTTTCGGGCTTGCTCACCTTGATGTAGATATCCAGTTCCTCGAAGCCTGAGGTGGTGTCTACTTCATAATAAACGTATTCGTTGTTGAACAAGAGGTAGCCGTTATCGGTCAGATTGCGGGAAATGCGGTTGCGTTCCCCCTTCAGGTAATCAACATCAAAGCGCTTGCCCGGCTTCAGCGGACTGTTGGCCGTATCCATCAATGCAATGCGGCTCAGTTCCGGGTCTTCGAGTTCATACACCACATTATTGATTTTATACACTCGTCCCGGGTCGACGGTATAGACCACCCTTGCCTGTTGTTTCTTTTCATTAAGGTTAACTTCATACGCTGTTTTTGGGTAGAAGAATCCTCTGTTGTAGAGGTAGTTTTCCATCCTGATCTGCGTTTCATATATCTTTCCTGAGTCAATCAACGAGGGAGCTTCCCCTGCTTTATTGACCAGCCAGTTGCGCAGGTCACTGTCCGGCTGAAAGAAAGGCAATGCCGCTGTGAGGGGCGATAAGGATAGCGTTCCCTCTTTTTCTGCGGCATAGTCCAGGAACTGATCGAAGCCGCGATCGCCGAGATTGTAGAGCCACATCTTCAATGGATACATACCCAGCACCCGCTTGTTCTCTTTGAGCTTACTGAGTTGCGCCATTTTGGAATCAAGGCCTGCGAGGTCTTCCGGTAGCGTGGCATTTTCGGTGAAGGTTACAGTAGTTCCTCGGTACAGCTGCTCCCCTTCCCGCAGGTAGCGCACATTGTTACAGGCAGGTAAACACCATATCAAGCACACAACTATCGCCAAGGCTGAATACCTTTGCCAGAGATGCTGAGCACCGCGAAACTGAAATACCTGAAGTCTTTGCAACATAAGAAGTACCGCCAAAAGTATAGCGAATTTTTAATTGAGGGTGATAAAGTAGTGGCAGAGGCACTTCACTCGGACTGGGAGGTGACATCCCTGGTGTATACCGCCGGACATGAACCTCCTGCACTTACCCACACAAAAGCTCCTGAAGTGGTCCTGGCATCGGCGCAACAAATGCAACAACTTTCTTCTCTGCACACTCCACCGGGTATGCTGGCAGTGGTAAAAATACAAGCTCCAACAGCATTGGAACTTACGGGATGGACGCTGGCCCTGGATGGTATCAGAGACCCGGGCAATATGGGCACCCTCATCCGCACTGCCGCATGGATGGGGTTCAGGCAGGTAATCTGTTCTGAAGACACGGTAGACCTGTACAACCCCAAGACCATTCAGGCCACTATGGGAGCCCTGTTTCACCTGCCGGTACGCTATGGAAACCTTGATACCCTGCTGCAGGAAGCTACTCCACCGATTTACGCTGCTGATATGTCGGGCACTACCATAGAAAAAATAGACATTCCCGAACAGGGTATTCTGGTGATTGGCGGTGAATCTTCAGGCGTTCGCGAGGTGGTGTTGCAACGCGCTACGGAAGTGGTGAGCATCCCTTCATCCGGAAAGGGAGAATCGCTGAATGCCGCTGTGGCAGCAGGCATACTGATGTGGGAAATAAGCCGCAGGACCGGTGCAGGAGGCAATTAGTTCTCCTTGATGTACATATTCGGGTCTTCGCCTTTGTATTTCGGCTTGAATAACGGCGGTTCATCCAGGACAACATTGAATACCACCCGCTGCAATATCCAGTGTCTTTTCTTTTTGTCGAAATAGAACCCCTGGTAAGTACCATCGGGGATATAGGTCATGTAAATACCTTCCGACATCGGATTTTCAGGTTGCAGGTAGTCGAATACAATCATTTGCAGTTGCTCATCCCATACCAGTGCCGGAGAAGCATCCTCCTTGTATTCAATCATTACCCTGCTCCTCACCTCTCCTTCTGAAAATTCAAAAACCGGCCGGCCGAAAACAGGTTGCCCTTTGTCATCGAACGAAAGAATATCGACGATCTTGCGGTTGCTCCACATATCATTCCCGTCCCAGCCAAACAGCAAATAATAGGTCTCTTTTTTATATTTAAATTTCTTTACATTATAATAAATCTGACCATACCAGTTGTCGTTGTCGGTTACCGCATAATCGGGTTCCGCAATAAACATCGACATATCAATAAGGGGATACATTTCCAGCTCTTCTCCGGCCATCTGAATGGTACCATAGTAGCGGTGGGTCATGTCTTTGAGCTGCAATTGCCAGGTAATGAGGCGAAAGGCGCGGTCTTCCGGATAAACCACCGAAATGGTGGGCACGCTATCGAAAGGGTAATCGAATGAATTGGGTACCTGCAGAGCTTTCACCAGGATTTTCACCATAGCGATACAAGCCTGCTCCCGCATCTCCCAGTTGCTGCCCGAAACAGTTGAATCGCCCAGCACCGCCAGGTTTTTTTCATAGCGCTGCAATTGCTCCAGCGGATCGTCAGCGGCAGGCTGTGCGAATGCCAGTGCCGAAGCGCAAATCAGGATATAGGTGAATAGCTGTTTCATAAAAAAACTCCGGGTCCATTTACCCGGAGTAATAATGTTCAATACTGGTATTTATTGTAGATCAGAGCTTTTCGATTACAATAGCAGAAGCGCCACCGCCACCGTTACAGATACCGGCACATCCGTAGCGGCCGCCTTTTTGCTGTAATACGCTTAACAGCGTAATGGTGATTCTGGCACCGGAACAACCGATGGGATGACCAATGGAAACTGCTCCACCGAACACATTGGTCTGTTTGTGGGTGATGCCCATATCTTTCATATTGGCCAGTGCTACCACGCTGAATGCTTCATTGATTTCGAAGAAGTCGACATCCTGGGTAGTGATGCCCGCATTGGCAATAGCCTTAGGCATGGCTTTCGCAGGTGTGGTAGTGAACCATTCCGGCTCCTGCTGAGCGTCAGCCATACCGGCAATTCTCGCCAGTGGTTGTATGCCGAGTTCATCTGCTTTTTCGCGGCTCATCAGCACGACTGCGGCAGCACCGTCGTTGAGGTTGGAAGCGTTGGCAGCTGTAATGGTTCCGTCTTTTTCGAAAGCAGGTGCCAGGCTACCCACCTTATCGAACTTCACTTTGGTATAGTCTTCATCGCGGTCAATTACGATCGGATCTCCCTTCCTTTGCGGGATGGCAACGGGTACTACCTCGTTGGCGAACCATCCGTTATCCCATGCTGCTGCAGCTCTTTTGTAGCTGTCTATAGCGTAGTTGTCCTGATCTTCTCTGCTGAACTGGTATTCCCTGGCGCAGGTTTCTCCGCAGGAACCCATGTGTTTGTTGCCATAGGGATCCCACAAGCCATCGTGAATAATGCCATCTATTGCAGTCTGATTGCCCAGCTTGCTGCCCCAGCGGGCTTTGGTGAGATAGTAAGGCACATTGCTCATGCTTTCCATGCCACCGGCTACCACGATATCATTAGTGCCTACCATGATGGACTGTGCGGCAATCATGATGGCTTTCATACCGGAAGCGCAAACCTTGTTGATGGTGGTGGAAGGTGTGGTGTTGGGAATACCTGCACTCAGCATGGCCTGTGTTACAGGAGCCTGACCAATGCCGGCATTCAGTACGTTACCCATGTAAATTTCCTGCACCTGAGCGCCCTGAATTCCGGCTCTTTCCAGCGCCTCTTCAATGGCTTTGGCACCTAATTGCGGTGCCGTAAGGGAGGCTAATCCACCGCCGAAGCTACCGATGGGTGTTCGCGCGACAGATACAATAACTACTTCTTTCATTTGTTCGATTTTGAGGAGTAAATTCGGTGCAAAGGTAAGGAGAAATCGAGTTACATGATACCATAAGACCGGAATCTCTGACCTTCTTCCTTCTACGTTTTAACCGCAATTCAACCGAACAGGTTCCCCGCAAGGTGATTAGCGCAGCCTTTTATCGAGGCTGTATTTCCCGGGACCTATGAGGAACAGCGACAGGAAGACCACCAGCATTTCCAGCGGATAGGCAAATCCCTCTACTGCTGTCTGGTGCTTGAGTACCGCTACCAGCATGGTGATGGACAGCAAAAGCGTCGCAGGTCGTGTAAACAGCCCCAAAGCCAGAAAAATACTACCAAAGAATTCGGCAAAGGCAGCCATAAATCCCCAGAACTCGGGTAGGAAATCGATACCCAGCAAGCTCATCTGCTCGCCCAGCCCCTTCCATCTGCCGGGGTCCGCAATCTTATCATAGCCATGGTGGATAATAAAGGATGCACCAATACCCAGGCGCAATAACAACAATCCGAAATCAGGATACGCGAATTTGGGAATAAGCCATTTCAACATTACTCTATTATCAGTGTAGTGGTGGAGGCACCATAACCACACCAGATGCCTTGTCCACCTTCAATATTGGTTTCAACAATAACAATGGAACTGAAAGGACCATCTCCGCCGGAATCATTTTCCAGCGTATTCCAGAAATTGAAGGAAGCCTGATCAATGCTGCAGAGTTTCACTGCCACCGTGTCGCCCACAAAATAATACCCGAACGTTTCGCTCGAAAAATCTTCATCCGGCTCTGCAGGGCGATTAATGGTAAAATCTAACGACAAGCCATTGAATACCAGATCGTCTGTTACGGAGAAAAAATCGGCTTCAAACGGACCGTTGTTTCTGGAAACAAACAGGCGGTAATAGTTGCCCGGGGCAGGCGGATCGCTGAGGTGGGCAAATACCCGCACGAGTGTATCCGACCCACCCGGATCATCGTTTGGGCGGTAGAACACAGAATCCAGCGGCACTGCAGGCGGGATGGTAGTAGTGGATGTCAATACTTTCCCTTCCGCCTCTATGGTGAGGTTATAGGTTTTACCATCTTCTCCCAGCATGATGGGGGCGCCCAGCAAGAGACCGGGATCGGTGTACACGCAAATATTAAAATCGAAGGTTGCCAGGCTATCGGCACTGATGCCAAAAAATTCGGCTACCAGCGGCTGGAGTTCTTCGGGAATGTCGTTGAGGCAAATTTCCAGGAGTTCTACACTTGTTTCGCCGTTGCTGACGGTAACGGTTGCATCGCGGACATACAGGTTCTGCAGGGCTTCCAAATCCGTCGCGCCATAAAAGCCAATGGACCTTGTGAGGATGACTATGGGAGGAAGCCCTGTTTCAATACTGCCTTCTACGATGATTTGTTCTTCTACGTCAGGCAGGTCCAGCGTAATGATTTGCTCACAACCTGCAAACAAGATGACCAGCGCTATAAATAAATAGTTAATTTTCATATTAGAAATTAAAATTCCAGGTGATGGATGGTAAGATGGGGAAAATGGAAACCTGCACCGCATCTACAGTCAGATCACCGGTGGTCAGGTCGCCGTTGAAATCGGTATACACAAAGTATGGATTCAGTCTTGAATACACGTTGTACACCGACAGGTTCCAGCTGCTCTCGAATTTTTTACCCGGTTTGTTTTTCCATGTAGCCGAAATGTCCATGCGATGGTATGGCGCCAACCGGTAGCCATTGCGATCTCCGTACAGAATATGTAAGTCTCCTTCCAGGGTGTAAAAGCTTTCGGGAATGGTGGTTGCCTGACCGGTAGCATATACAAAGGTTCCGGAGAAGCTCAAGCGTTCGCTCGCGTCGTATATAGCTACTATTTCCAGGTCGTGGGTGCGATCGAAGCGTGTAGGAAACCAGTTGGGACCAGTATTCAGGTCGTCGAACTGCCTTTCGGTTCTGCTGAGCGTATAGCCTATCCATCCGTTGAATTTACCCAGCGCTTTCTTGATGAAGAATTCCGCACCATAGCTTCTGCCCTTGCCGAAGGTAAACTGCTGTTCTATGTCTTCTCCCAGGGCCGGCACATACGAGTCGGTGTACTCAATCTGATTTTGCAAATCCTTGTAGTACACTTCTATCGATGTTTCCCAGGCATTCTCCTTGAAATTCCTGAAATAGCCTAAGGAATATTGGATGCCCCGCTGGGGTTCTACCACCGCCGAGCTGGGCACCCACAAATCGGTGGGCAAAGTGCTGACGGAGTTTGCCACGAGGTGGATGTATTGTGTGGTATAGCTTATGCCCATTTTCAGCGACGATTTCTCATCGATGATGTAGCGCGCATTCGCCCGGGGTTCTATGCCCCAGTAATCGGCAATGATATCACCCGGACCTCTGTAAACGGTATCCAGCGGCAAACGGGTGGTCTCATCGTAAAGCACTTCATTCAAGGGACCAGTATGTGCAAAATAGCTTCCGCGTATACCCACGTTGAACCGCCACAGTGCTCCTACATTGAATTCATCCTGCACATAAATAGCGGCCTCGTGAGCGTACTTTCTGTTCAGGGAATCTGTACCAAAAGCTACATCGCCGGAGGAGCCCTGCGCACTGTAGGGAGTGAAGGCATGGTAGATGTAGTTGGTACCGAATTTCAGCGTGTGGTTGCTGCTGAGGTAGTAATCCACATCGCTTTTCAAGTTCCAGTCGCGCACACCACTGAACAGTTTGAAATCGAATTGATCAAAAGCGCTCTTTACCTCGAAATTATAGTCGTTGTAGATCACAGATGTGTTCATGAACATACGGTCGCTGAACAGGTGGTTCCATCGCAGCGTACCGGTAGTATTGCCCCAGGGCACTTCGATATTGAAATCACCATCGGAGGAGCTGAAATTGAATACATCACGACCAAAATAGCCGCTCAGGTATAAACGGTCTTTGTCGCTGAAACGGTAATTCAGTTTGGTATTCAGGTCGTAGAAATAATAAGCGTTGCCCTCCAGGTTTGTACCATTGATGAAAGGCTGCAACAATACATCGATATAGGTGCGGCGACCCGAAACCATGAAGGATGCCTTGTCTTTCACGATAGGACCTTCGAGCGTGAGGCGGGAAGCAATCAGACCAATTCCTCCCTCTCCGTGAAACTCCTGGTTGTTGCCGTCCTTCATCTGCACATCTACCACGCTGCTCAGTCTGCCTCCGTATTGTGCCGGCATTCCTCCTTTCACCAGTGTCGTATTCTTAATGGCATCTCCGTTGAAAACGCTGAAAAATCCGAAAAGGTGACCTGTATTGTACACAACGGCTTCATCGAGCAATATAAGGTTCTGGTCGGGACCACCACCTCGCACATAAAATCCGGAATTCCCTTCTCCTGCCCCGCCTACCCCCGGAAGCAATTGAAGCGTCTTGAGAATATCTGTTTCACCGAATAAGACGGGGATGGATTTGATTTGTTCTATGGAAAGCGATACCGTTCCCATATCGGTGCTCTGGATATTCTCATCCTTTCTTTCAGCGGTAATAACTACTTCCTCCAGCAATGCCTTTTGCGCCAGCTGGATATTCATGCGCTGATCGGCGCTGAGGTCTACTGTCACCACTTGCGATTCATATCCGACATAGCTGAAGGCTATGGTATAACTTCCCGGCGGGAGGGTGAGGCTGTAGAAACCGTAAACGTTGGTAACGGCACCTCTGCCCGAGCTGTCCCGGACAAAAGCACTGGCTCCTATCAGGTCTTCTCCGGTCTGCGCATCTTTAATGTAACCACTCAGCGTAAATCCCTTCTGTCCGTATACTGCCGCGCTACCTGCCAGCAAAAGCCATACAGCCAGCAGGCGTGCCATCGTTCTTTTCATACTTTATCTAATAAGGCTGCAAAGTAAACCCATTCAGGGCGGTAAAGTTTAATCTCTTGTTTTAAGTATTGTTAAACTTCTGCTGCTGCAGTGCGGATTAATGTTCGTCGTACCAGCTGTCGGGAGCGGCTTCTGTTTTGATATCTGCCAGCACCTCTTCTATGCGCGCCACCAGCGTGTCGTAATCGGTATACCCCGCTGCCACCTGGTAAGTGTCTTTCCCGCTTCTGACAAACACCGCAGGGAAGCCCGTAACGCCCATGTCGTATGCGATGGTAAAGTCGGCGTAGGCTTGCTGCTGCAGCATGTCCATATTCATTTTTCTCAAAAAGGCATCGGCATCCAGACCGAAGGTAGAAGCCACCTGGGCATAGCCCTCATAAGGTTCGGGGGGCATACCTTCAAAGTAAATGGCGTTCTGCAATGCCTCTGCATATTCGATTGCCTTTTCGGGCTGGTACATTTTGAAAACTGCCATGGCTACTGCTGCCAGTAGAGAGGTAAATACCATCTCCCCTTTTTCCAATTGCCTAAGAAACTCCTCACCGAAGGTCACTCCGGTGCGCTCTTCCACCGTTTTGTAGGCTGTCTTGATGTAGGGAGCCACCTCGTCTACCGGTCCAATACGCTCACCTGTTACCAAGCCGCCGGAAACTACCAGGAAGTTGATGCCATTGTTGTACTTTTTGTACACTTTGTGCATGACAGGCGAGAAACCGTAGCACCAGCCGCACAATGCATCGTATACATAGATTATTTCTGTAGGACTTGTCTTATTTTGAGCTTGCATATTCGAGGGATAAAAAAGCGCTAAGATGAGCGAAAACAGAAAGGTTTTGATGGCGGTAGGCTTCATTCAGTCGGTTGTTTTACAGTCTTGTGAAGGGAATGGTCTCCAGTATCACCTCTTTTTCTATATCGAGTTGCACCAGCGACAGCAGGTAAGTCCCCTTGCTGAGGTTGGAAAAGTCTAAAGCCACCAGGGCCACTGCACTTTTATCTGCGGGTAAGGAGGTGCTGCTCACTATTCTTCCCTGCATATCGGTAATGGTATAAAAGCTGTTATTGCCAATACCATCCTGCACCACCAGCAACGCTGATTGGTCGGCCGGATTCGGGAAAAGCCCCAGTCTGTCCTGTATCAAATCGCCGAAAGAAGTTCCGTTGAGCATGTAATAGGCCACCAGCATATTCGGAATGCCGTAGCCCAGGTAATCGTCGGGCTCGGCGGCTTGTGTGGCACTTTGCTGCATGGCTTCCATGATTTCCATATTGGTTTTTTCCGGAAAGGCCTGCCATAAACAAGCGGCTGCCCCTGCTGCCAGTGGTGATGAAAAGGAAGTGCCGCTGCCGATATAAATGGCGCCATTGGGATGCACCACCGCAGAAAAAGCCCCCTGCACGGCAATATTGGGCTTGATGCGCCCATCGGATGTCGGACCGCGACTGCTGAAGGAGGCATAGATACCATCCGGATCCACTGCGCCAATGGAAAACACGCTGTCCCCGTCGGCAGGAGCACCGATGTACTGCCAGTCGCTGTTACCGGAATTGCCGGCGCTGTTGCATACCAGAATGCCTTTGGATGCCGCGATATCTGCAGCACGCGTCACCACCGTGGTATTGCCATCCATGTCGCTGTACGAATGGTCTTCGGAGGAAACGTCGAAGGTGGTATAACCTAAGGAGGAGTTGATAATGTCAACGCCAATAAAATCGGAATACTCAGCTGCGGCCAGCCAGAAATCTTCCTCTGCCACCCGCTCACTGTCCACCACTTCTGTCCGGAATAAAAAATATCCCGCATCGGGCGCTGCGCCTACATAGCTTCCGGGTATGTCTGAACCCATGATGGATAGCACGTAAGAGCCGTGCAACGCCGAAAAGTAAACGTCTTCATTGTTATCGGGGAAGTTGAAGGTGCCCAGAATCTGTTCCTTATCCCGGAAGCTTTGGTAGCCTGCTCCGGTGTCTATGGCAGTGAAACCACCATCCAGTACTGCAATCTGCAGGCCTTCGCCGGTGTAGCCCAGTCCGTGGAGCTTATCGAGTTGTATCATCTCCACCTGATTGGCGGCATTTCCGTATTCAGGTTCCGTGTTTTCTGCCTGTCGGAAGGTAGCGGGCTGAAATGAAAGGGTTTCCACCGGCATGCGATAGCTTTTCACCCTTTCTACCTTGCGCACCAGGGGTTGAATGCCCAGATTTCCGAGGGCAGTTTCATCGGGTGCTGTAACGCTTACCGCATTGATCCACCGGGAGGCGACATGAATGGTAAATCCCCAGCTCGCCAGACTGTCGATATAGGGCTGGTAAACCGGCATATCGTACCAGTCGATGGCAATACCTTGTTTTTGTCTTCTTTCCAGAGCGCGTTCCGATAGCTGTACGGCCTCGTTTACTTCCGAGGTGACAGGCCCCTTATCTTGAAAATACACCCAGAATCTACCATCTGACTGAGCCCGGACTGTGCCATGGAGGAGCAGAAAAAATAGTGCGCTGGTTGCCCAATAAACAGGGTATTTCAACTTTATCAAACCTTTATATCTATTTGATTAATAATCAGTTATAATCAATTACTGTCATTTTTACGCTGTAGCCACAATCGGTATTCGCTTCCCAGGGACATTCAGGACAGATATTCTGTGTGGTGTAGTGTCGGAAGAATCGGTACACCATTCCTACGCCCTCGGCATACACTTCCTCTGATGCATTGAATTCTATCAGGTTCTGACTGCCTGTCTGCAGCACGGTGAGCGTATTGTTGAAATCCAGACCATTGAAGCTGGCGGCAGCTCCCACCTGCCGGTAGGTAAACCTCCATCCATTGAGGAATTCCAGGTTGTTGCACTGTTCCGCTACAGGCACTGCTGAAAGGTCGCCAAGGTACACATGCCCATCCCATTCTGCGCCTTCCGACACAGGGGAAATGAGGCGGAGAAAGCGCAGGTTCTGCTCCGTCCTTTCGATATTGCCGTTGTTGTTCAGCACCGACCAGATCTCGCTGATTTGCCAGTTGTTGGCACCGGGAGCGCTGATGGCCCGCTCCACCCGGTAATTGATTCTTCCCTGGTTGTCGGGATAGGCCTCAACGATGGTTTCCCGCAAATCCCAGGAGGCGGTATCATTATCTATGGTTTCATAGTAGCTGATGGAATCGACCCTGTACACAATCGTTTTTCCCACCTCCAGGGGGTAGTAGGTATCTGCTGTCAGCAAATCCAGGGTGGTCGTGGTGGTTTCGCAGCCTAAGGTCATTACCATTAGTACAGCGGTAAGTAGTTGAATGTTGCGTTGCATGGCTTAATTGACAATAAAGTTACTTAAAATATGACCTCCTGCTACCACATCATTGCCTTCGTAGAGCACCGCCGATTGCCCGGGTGTGATGGCAGCCATCATGCTGTGGAACTCAATTTTCAGCAAGTCTTTGTCTTCTGCATAAACGGTACTTAAAGCCCCCGGTGTCTTGTAGCGGATTTTAGTTACCACCTCCTTTCCATCTGGAATGGCAGCGTACTTCTGAAAATTGACATTTCGCACGAACATACCATTGCGGTCAAGTTCGTGTTCGAGGCCCAGGATGACCTTATTCTCCTCGGGAATGATGTCGGTGACAAAATAGGGCGTTCCCAACGCGATGCCCAGACCTCTGCGCTGTCCGATGGTATAGAAGGGATAGCCTTTGTGTGTACCCAGAATATTGCCTTCCTTGTCGGCAAACACCCCGCCATCTACCCTTTCCTCCAGCCCTTCAACCCTCCTTTTCAAAAAGCCTCTGTAATCATTGTCCGGCACAAAGCATATCTCATAGCTCTCGCTTTTATTGGCGAGTTCATGCAGCCCCATATCCCTGGCCATCTGTTTGATATCGGCCTTGTGCATATGGCCCATGGGGAATTTGGTCCTCGACATACAATCCTGGCTGAGGCCCCAGAGTACATAGCTCTGGTCTTTGTGTTCATCTATGCCTTTCGATACATAAAAACGGCCATCGAGCTCATTCATCCGCGCATAATGCCCGGTTGCGATGAAGGCACAATCCATCTGGTCGGCGCGTTTCAGCAAGGCCTCCCATTTGATATGCGTATTGCACAGCACACAGGGGTTAGGTGTACGTCCGGCCAGGTATTCATCTACAAAATTATCGATGACATAATCGCCGAACTCCTCGCGTATATCCACTATGAAGTGGTGAAAGCCCAGGTCAACGGCTACCTGGCGGGCATCATTGATGGAATCGAGGCTGCAGCAACCGGTCTCCTTTTTCGACCCGCCGCTGGAGGCATAATCCCATGTTTTCATGGTTACGCCCACCACCTCGTACCCCTCCTCGTGGAGCATAATGGCGGTGACCGTACTATCGATACCACCGCTCATGGCTACCAACACTTTTCCATGCTTACTCATCGTTACAAAAGTACAACAAAGAGCGGGTGAAAGTTCGCTATAGGTTTGTGGAATTCTTCCCCCAGGATGTGGCTAAATGGTTAACATTGCAGTATGCAGACGCTACTGGAAATTGCCTGTTTCAACGAACGGGCCGCAAGAATCGCCGCAGCGTCGGGTGCTGACCGCATAGAGCTGTGTGTGGACTATGCTGTCGGGGGCACCACCCCTACTGTAACAAGTGTGCAGGCTCTTGCCACTGAATTGTCCATTCCCATCTTTGTCATGATCCGTCCCCGGGCCGGAGATTTTTGCTATACAGCTGCTGAACTGGATACCATGTGCGCATCCATAGAAGCAATGCAAGAGGCCGGGGCCGCCGGATTGGTGCTGGGTGCCCTCACTGCGCAGCAACAAATTGACAAAGCAGCATGCCAACAACTGCTGCGAGCAGCCGGTGCGCTTCCATGTACCTTCCACCGAGCTTTTGATTTGTTAGACAATCCGATAGAAGGCATTTCCATCCTGCAGGAACTGGGTTTCGTCCGCATACTCTGTTCAGGCGGACAGGGTCATGCAGCGAATAACCTGGAGCAATTGAAAAAGTACTTCTCCGTTACCCATAACAACATAATCATCGTACCGGGAGGTGGTGTACGCCCCGACAATATCAGGCCCCTGCTGCTGGCTACGGGTGCTAAGGAAGTGCACTCTGCTGCTTTAAACTCGGCAGAGCCTTTTAATAATACCTGCGACCCTGCAATGATTCGCCTCATGCAACAACAGATCAAGGACCTTTCCATATGAGAACAACCCTGTTTTTCTTACTCAACCTATCCATCATGTCCCTATCGGCGCAATCTGACCTTTTGCTTCACTCCGGCTGGGAATTTCGCTCCTCCGATTCCCGCGAATGGCTCCCGGCGGTGGTTCCCGGTTCCGTGCACACCGATCTCGTGCGTGCGGGAGCTATCCCCCAACCCTTTTTCGGCACCAATGAAGATTCGGTGCAATGGATAGAGGAAAAGGACTGGGAATACCAACTGACCTTTACAGTGCCCGACAGCGTCCTCTCCAAAGAAAATGCCCGCCTTGTATTTGACGGACTGGATACCTATGCGGAGGTGATGTTGAACGGTGAACTCATCCTTCGGGCTGATAACATGCACCGCGCCTGGAAAGTGGATGTGAAGGATTTCCTGCAAACAGAGAACACCTTGCTCATTCGGTTCACTTCCCCTATTCACGAAGGCAAGCGACTGTCCAAAGACATACCCTTCCGCATGCCGGTAGATGAACGGATTTTCACCCGAAAAGCGCAGTACCAGTATGGCTGGGACTGGGGTCCGAGGTTGGTGGGCTGTGGCATATGGCAGCCGGTAAGACTGGAGACATGGAGTAGTACAAGGATAGAAAATATTCATATTCAGCAGAAAAGTCTGCAAACAGACTTTGTCGAACTGGAAGCCCAAATCCATTGGAAACTGCCGGAACAGGGTAAAGACGACTCCACTCATTATTCGGTTCAGGTATGGGTCGATGGGCAAGTAGCCGCTGAGTCGAAGTGGAAAATCTCCGGAGTGCCGGATGCTATGCCGGTAGTGCCCTTTACCATTGCCAACCCTCAGCGCTGGTGGCCCCGTGGCATGGGAGATGCGCACTTATACCAGCTCGAATTTCGGTTGTATGAAGACCAGCAGCTACTCCAGACCTACCAACTGAATTATGGTTTGCGTACGGTAGAATTGGTGCAGGATGCCGATGCTGTTGGCAGCTCCTTTTATTTCAAGGTGAATGGCAAACCCATTTTTGCCAAAGGCGCCAATTTTATTCCCACCAATAGCTTCCCGGAACAGACTACAAGAGAAGACTATCGCAGTATGCTGGAAGATATTGCTGCTGCCAATGTCAATATGCTGCGCATCTGGGGCGGCGGTATCTATGAACAGGACTATTTCTATGAATTATGTGATTCTTTGGGCATCATGGTATGGCAGGACTTTATGTTCGCCTGCGCCATGTATCCCGGCGATTCAGCATTCATGGCCAATGTAGCTGCCGAAGTGGATTACCAGGTAAGGCGCTTGCGCAACCACCCTTCCATCGTGATGTGGTGTGGCAATAATGAGATTGATGAGGCCTGGCATAACTGGGGCTGGCAAATCACCTTCGGGTACCTGCAATTGCAAGCCGATCAGATATGGGGCTGGTACAAGCAGCTTTTCCACCAGTTAATACCTTACACCCTGGCTGCTCTGGACCCATCGAGACCTTACTGGCCCAGCTCTCCTTCCATTGGTTGGGGAAAGAAGGAAAGCCTGCTGCAGGGCGATGCCCACTACTGGGGCGTATGGTGGGGAAAGGAACCCTTTGATGTGTACCACAAGAAAGTGGGACGATTCATGAGTGAGTACGGATTCCAGGGGATGCCTTCCCTGTTCACACTGCAGGAATACATGGATAGCAGTGATTTGCACCTGTACTCCCCTGCCATCAAGCAACACCAGAAACACCCGGTGGGGTATGAAACCATCCAGACCTATATGGAGCGCGATTTTCCGGTGCCTGAATCATTTGAAGACTATGTATACGTTAGTCAGCTGTTGCAAGCCTGGGGAATCCGACATGCCCTGGATGCCCACCTGAGTGCAATGCCCTATTGCATGGGAACACTCTTCTGGCAATGGAACGATTGCTGGCCCGTCACTTCCTGGAGTGCCACCGATGTGGCCGGTCGCAGAAAGGCCTTGTATTACCAGGCGAAAAGAAGCTTTGGCGATTACCACCTGTCGGCGAAAAAAAACAAGCAAGGGCTGGACATCTGGCTGACCTGCCACAAGCCGCTCGGATCGAATACACCACAACTGATGCTGTTCGGTGAAAAACCGGTTCCTATCATGGTTGAGCTGGAGACCGATATTCCCCATGATTCGACCGGCAGTTTTCTGCTGGCCCATCTGGATGCCAAAGCATTAACCGGCTGGAATCAACTGGCATTCAATCTGGGCATCCCCGGCTGGACAGTTGAATATGAAACGGTACTATTCATTGATGCACCTAATAAATCGGCGCTGCAACCGGTGCACATCACCTACACCTACGATTCTCTCCGTCAGGCTCTCTACCTGAAAAGCGATGGCCTCGCCTGGGGAGTGTATATTTGCACGGAGGACGAAGAAATCAGTCTGAGCGACAATTTTTTCGATATGAATGATTACTGGGACAAGGTGGTGTACCTGGAAAATGTACCTCCCGATTTTGATGGTACAGTCCGAATCAGAACCCTTAATGAATTGATGACGTTTAAATAGAGTATGAGTCGATTTGCCATTTCTGATATTCATGGATGTGCCAAAACATTCCGTGCACTCCTCGATCAGCTGCAGCTCAGCAGCGAAGACACGCTGTACCTTTTGGGAGATTATATTGACAGAGGAAACGACAGCAAAGGTGTGATTGATATCATTCTTGCACTGCGGGAAGAAGGCATGCAGGTGGAATGTCTGCTGGGTAACCACGAATGGTTGCTGCTCAACGCCATGTATGAAACCAGCCGCTACGAGAACTGGTTGCAGCGCAACGGCGGAGCCAAAACCCTGGAGAGCTATGGCATAGACTCGGAAGATTACCTGAGCGAAATGCCAGAAAAGCACGTGAAATTTTTCAAGTCCTTGTCTTACATCATTGAGCTGGACGATTACATCCTGGTGCATGCCGGCATCAATTTCAGGGACGATGATCCCATGAGCGATTATCCTGCCATGATCTGGATCAGGGACTGGCAGCGCTACCACGATGATAAGGTGACGGACGGTCGGCCGATAGTACATGGACACACACCCAGACTATCGTCGTACCTGCAAACGGATGTCACCACACCGGGCACCAAATCCTTCAATATCGATTGTGGTTGTGTTTACAACGGCAGTCATTTTGCAGGTCAGCTGGCTGCGTTGAATCTGGACACCAAGACAGTAGTTTTTCAGGAAAACATCGAAGATTAGTCGAGGCGTTCCATCTGTATATCGGCGGAGCGGCCAATACTAATGGGGATGGTTTCCATTCTGAGGTTGGAAGTTTCCAGTCCGAAGTCTTCTGCCCGCGAAATACCCAGCGATTTCACCAGCCGGTAGCCTTTAATGACAAACTGCTCCCAGGGTGTCAGCTTATCGTCGGTGGTGACTCGGCTTTTGAGCAGGATGAATTTGAAGTCCGCGGGGAAGCCATATTGCCGCAGTGAAGGATAGCGGCTTTCTTCATTCACTTCCCCATTGGCCATGAGGTCGGCAACAATTTGGTTGAACATGAAATTGACCTTGTGTTCTACTTTGAAACCAAACCGCAGAGAAACCACGAAGCACTTTTTAGGTATCAGGGTCTTCACATGGTAGGAAGCTCCGTAGGGGTCGTTAGTGATATCGACGTGTACGAACCAGTACACATCTGCCCTTTTAGGTCGTTTCCGGAAGATAGAATAGATGATATTGGCATCAATCTTATTCTGGTCGTCTACACGCGCCAGGAACACCAGGTTGGTAGCTTCCTTAGGCACCGTTTTATCCGCCATCAGCGCTTCCAGCATGGGAATGAATTGTCCTACCTCGATAAAATCGGTATGCTTTCTGCGCAACACCCGACCCTTGTAGAACAACCAGGTAGCGGTGAAGATAACAGAAGCTACCAGCACGGTAAACCATCCACCATGCGATAGTTTGAGGAGATTAGAAGCGAGGAAGCTCCCTTCAAGCGCCAGAAACAGTAGCAGAAAGCCGGTTATGACCAGCCATTTTTTGCGGTGCAAATGTAAAAGTGTCGCCAGCAGCAAGGTGGTCATGAGCATGTCGATGGTGATGGTAAGGCCATAGGCAGCCTCCATATTGCTCGATTTCCGGAACAGCAGGATTACCAGCAGACAGCCGAAATACAGGAACCAGTTGATAGCCGGCAGATAGATTTGTCCTTTGTGCAGACTGGGATAGACCACCTTAAAGTTGGTCCATAATTTCAGTTTGGTGGCTTCATTTACCAGCGTGAAGCAGCCTGTGATAACAGCCTGTGATGCGATGATGGTGGCAAAGGAAGCGATAACAATACCCACTGGCAGGAACCATTCCGGCATGAGGGCGTAGAAAGGACTTGCATCCACATCGAGGTACTCCCCTTCGCGCTGCAGCAGATAGGAGGACTGACCGAGGTAGTTCAGCAGTAACATGCTGATGACAAATACCCATCCTACCCGAATATTCTGTTTGCCGCAATGGCCGAGATCGGAGTACATCGCTTCAGCTCCCGTGGTGCACAGAAACACAGCACCCAGCAGCCAGAAACCACCGGGGTAGTTCACCAGCAGGTTTACAGCGTAAGCGGGATTCAATGCTATCAATACTTCGGGGTGGCGGAAGAGTTCTATCGCTCCAAAGGTCCCAATCATCAGGAACCAGATGGTCATTACCGGTCCGAATACAGACCCCACCACCTGGGTGCCGAACTGTTGAAATACAAACAGCGCTGTGAGAATGACAATTACAATCGGAACGGTAGGGATTTCAGGATTCAGGATGGTAAGACCTTCAATAGCGGAAGAGATGGATATGGGAGGTGTGATGAACCCATCGGCAATAAGTGCTGAACAACCCAGCAATGCCGGTATAATGGCCCAGCGTATCTTGTACCGCTTCACCAGCGCATACAAAGCGAAAATCCCTCCTTCTCCCTTGTTATCATTGTTGAGCGCCATGTACACATACTTGAAGGTGGTGATGATGAGCAGGGTCCAGAACACACAGGACATGCCGCCCATGACCAATTCCCGGGAGATGGTATGACCACCCACAATAGCGCGCATTACATAGATAGGAGATGTCCCTATATCACCGTAGATGATACCCAGGGTAATCAGAATTCCAGCAGTGGAAAATTTATTCAGCTTGACGGGCTGTGCTCCCATGAGGGTCTTTCAGCGACAAATATAGACATTCCGCAGAAGGCTGCAACCCTGTTCTCCGATTCAGCCTCCTCCCATCTTGCAACAAATAAATTACAAGAGCTGTAACTTTTTGCGCAGTTTCGCCCTCTCAAGCATATGACAACTAACATGCGCATTTATATAACCATCCTGCTTTTACTTATTGTTTCACTGACTAAGGCTCAGATGATTCAGGGACGGGTCACCGATGCAGGCGGACAACAAGCTGTTCCCTATGCCAATATCGGTATTGTCAACCGCGGCATCGGAACAGTGGCCGATGGTCGGGGTAACTATAGCCTCGATATTAGCGGTGCCGGCGACAATGATACCTTACAGGTCAGCTGTATTGGTTTTTTACCCCGGCAATTTCGCGTGGAGCAGCTCAGAACGGGCAACCCTACGCTCGATGTGGCGCTCGAAGAAAATGTGGTAAATCTGGCGGAGGTAACCATTCGTCCCAGAAATATGAAATCGGTGGTGCTGGGCAACGATTTCAGCAATAAGAACATAGCCGCCGGTTTTAGCAGTGATGACCTGGGCAGCGAAGCGGGCACTGTTATGCAAGTGAAGAAAGGCAAGACCTATTACCTCAGTACGGCAGGATTCAATATTGCCAAATGCGAGTACGACAGCATCCTGTTTCGAATGAATATCTACAGCTACAAAAATGGCAAGGTGGGCGATGTGCTGCACAACCTTCCCATCTACATTAAAGTTGTCAAGGACCAGCAGCGCATACAACTGGACCTTCGCCCCTACCAGCTGGAGGTTACCGACGATTTTGTGATGACCCTGGAATGGATTCAGGACCTTGCCAACAGGGATGAGAGCTTCATGTTTTGTGCCGGTTTCATGGGCGGCGGGATCACCTGGCGCAAGACCAGTCAGGATGGCTTTCAGAAATTACCCGGATTTGGCATCGGGATGTACTGCATAGCAGAATATGAAAAAAATTAATCGCGTCGCCTTACCTTTGCATTGCAGTACTTGCCTACCATGTCAAAAACGATTCGTTGTGTAGCACAGTTGTTCATGCTGCTGGCACTCACCAGCCAGGTGACGGTTGATTTTTTCCACCCGTTGGAAGATCATGTCTGCAGCATCACCGACAGCAACAACGGCCACGATAGTTTTCACTCCGATTTTGATTGTCTTGCCTGTTCCGTCGTGAAAGGCAGTGCGCAGCCTGTCGCTGCTATTTCCCTGCAGGCGGCTTATGTACCCTGCCAGGAAGTGGTAACTACTGTGCCTGAGGCTCCCCATCTCAAAACGGATGACGGGCTTATAGAAACAAGAGGTCCCCCGGCCGGGTGGGCCTGATTATCCTCCACTGGTTTTGCTTGTTTCACCTGCTAATATCGCGCATGCGATTATTGATATATTTAATTTTATTCAATACTTTTTTTGCTGCGGCTCAGACCGATTCCACTTCGGTATGCAGTCTGGTATTGTCCGGCACCATCTATGATCTGGAAACAGACGAGGTGCTTTCCTATGCCGCTGTATACCATTCGGAGAGCGGTGAGGGAACTATAACCGATGTCAAAGGCGCTTTTCGCTTGTCCGGTTTGTGTCCGGGCAGCCATACATTGCGCATCGACCATATCGGTTGTCCGCCACTCACGGTGATGTACACCATTACCAGCGACACATCGGTTACATTGCATCTGCAGCACGATCTCTATCAGCTGGAGGACCTGATTATAACCGATCATGGCAATGCGTATCAGGGCAATCAATCAACCGCCGTTTTGGAAAAACTCGATCTGGAGCGCTCGGCGGGAGACAACCTGGGCACCATTCTGGAAAAGGTTCCCGGTGTCTGGTCGCTCAAAACTGGTCCCACCATCAGCAAGCCTGCCATTCACGGACTACACAGCAACCGGATACTCATCATGAACAATGGCGTGCGGATGGAAAGCCAGCAATGGGGTTCGGAACACGGACCGGAGATAGACCCCTTCATTGCCGATGAAATAACGGTCGTGCGGGGTGCCGCCAGTGTGCGGTATGGCAGCGACGCTCTGGGAGGTGTTGTGCTGCTGCAGGCGCCTGATTTACCCTATGGCGATTCCCTGCAGGGCGCATTATTCCTCGTGGGCAACAGCAATACACGAGGAGGAACCGTTTCAGGCAATATTCAGGGAGGTCTGGAAAGACTGGCACCATTGGCCTGGCGACTGCAAGGCACCTGGAAAGGCGGAGGCGATACCCATGCCCCCGACTACGTGCTTTCCAATACCGCCTACCGGGAGTCGGGTATTTCCGGAGCCCTGGGCTGGATGGAAAACAACTGG
>DDYY01000059.1 GCA_002346225.1 Bacteroidetes bacterium UBA3022 | reverse complement strand
AACATACTTTTTATCCGATTTGGGGGACAAAGATAGAAGTTCCATTTGGAAATTAAAAGCCTGCAGACAGAAAAAATACGGGCCGGAAGGGCTGTGTTGTCAGGTATCCGAGACCGACTGTCGGGACGAAGCAGCCTATGTTACTTCCTAGCCCCGATTGCAGCGGAAAGCGCCCACAGGGCCTTGCAGCGAAAAGCGGGACCGCAGGAAATGGCAAAGGCCAGGTAACTTGCTTCACCTTAAACTATACCTTATCAAAAAACTCCTTCGCTATTGGCGATAGCTGATCCTGTGCTGCGGATTCAGTGCAGTGCAGCTAGCCAGTAGCCGTTATACGGGAATTATTTCAACACCTCGCGGGCGATGACCATCTTTTGAATTTCGCTGGTGCCTTCTCCGATGGTGCAAAGCTTGGAGTCGCGGTAGAATTTTTCGACGGGGAAGTCTTTGGTGTAACCGTAGCCTCCAAAAATCTGCACCGCTTCGGTGGATACCTTTACCGCCACCTCGGAAGCATAGTACTTAGCCATGGCCGATTCTCTGGTAACGTTTTCACCCCGGTTTTTGAGATCGGCTGCCCGCTGTGTCAGGATTTCAGCGGCTTCAATCTGCGTGGCCATGTCTGCCAGTTTGAAAGCGATACCCTGAAACTGCGCAATGGGCTTACCGAACTGCTCCCTTTCCTTTGCATACTTGACCGCTGCATCGTAAGCGCCTTTGGCGATGCCTATACTCAGTGCGGCGATGGAAATTCTGCCACCATCGAGGATTTTCATAGCCTGAACAAAGCCATCTCCCACTTCACCGAGGCGTTGCGCATCGGAAATGCGGCAATTTTCGAAAATCATTTCTGTGGTTTCGGAGGCGCGCATGCCTAGTTTATTTTCCTTTTTGCCCGCGCTGAAACCCGGTGTACCGCGTTCTACCACGAAAGCCGTACAGTTCCTGCTAGTGCGGGGTTCGCCAGTGCGCGCAATGACAACTGCCACATTGCCGGAATTGCCATGGGTAATCCAGCATTTGGTACCGTTGATAATCCAGTCGTCGCCATCCTTTACGGCGACGCATTTCATATTTCCCGCATCAGAGCCGGTATTAGGCTCGGTAAGACCCCAGGCACCGATCCACTCAGCTGTAGCGAGTTTGGGCAGGTATTTTTTCTTCTGCTCTTCATTTCCGAAGTTCATGATGTGTCCGGTACAAAGCGAGTTATGCGCTGCGAGGGACAATCCCACCGAACCACAAACGCGAGCCACCTCAATGATTACATTCATGTATTCGAAATAGCCCATGTTGGAACCGCCATACTGTTCCGGCACCAGCACACCCATCAGACCCAGTTCGCCTGCTTTTTTCAGTGCGTCTATCGGGAAATGCTGGGCTTCATCCCACTCCATTACATGCGGTCTCACATACTGTTCTGCAAAGTCTCTTGCTACACCTGTAACCATGGTTACATGTTCGTTGCTATTAAAATCCATGATAAAGTTTGATTAATCGAAGATTGCTAATGAAATGATGTTGGTGGAATATTGTTCAAGGCGCTTTCTTCCACCCAGAAAGGTTAGTTCTGTTATAAAGGAGAATCCCGCCACATCAGCCCCCCTCATACGCATCAACTCGGTAGCCGCGGCAGCTGTACCACCGGTGGCCAGAAGGTCGTCGTGTACGAGGATATTCCAGCCACTTTGCACGTCCTCCAGGTGGACTTCCACCGTTGCTGAGCCATACTCCAGATCGTAGGTGAATGCGACGGTTTCGCCGGGGAGTTTGCCTTTTTTACGCACAGGCAGAAAAGGCACCTGCAAACGATGGGCGAGCAGCATACCATATAAAAAGCCCCTGCTTTCGATGGCGCAGATGGCATCAATGCGGGTATCTTTAAAAGGCTCCGCCATGGCGTCAATGATTTCGGAGGTAAGTTCGGGACGCAATAACAAGGGTGTGAGATCGCGGAACACCACTCCTTCTTTGGGAAAATCAGCCACCTCTCTTAAGATTGACTTGATTTTCTGTTCCATATTCATAGAGAAAGATAGTTTTTCAATTTCTTTAAATAGGCAGGAGAAATTCTGTAAGCGCGTGTTATCTCGTCGACAGACCTGTAATAACCTGTGGAATCGCGGTACTGCACAATTGCCCTTGCCAGCTTGTCCGAAAGATACGGATGATTCGCCAAATCCGTAAAGTCAGCCTTGTTGATTCTGAGCTTTTTGATGGAACCTGTATCGATCAACACGCATGCCAGCAGTTGCCCGAGGACTTCCTTTTCCAGCCCTTTGATCTCTGTTAACTGCTCAGCGCTGTAAAAGCCTCCCAACTTATCGCGGTAGTTGATTACTTTCCAGGCGGCTGTGCTACTTAGTCCACAAGCCGTTAAAGCCTCTGCATTGGTAGTATTGACAGGGATGGCTCCAGTGGCAACTGTTGGCAACTCATGGTAGTTTGTTTTCTCCTCCTCTTCCTTCTTCACAGACACCTCCCTTTGCGGAAACTGCATATAAGGCTGCAGCCGCTCGAAGTCAGCCTCCCGGAATCCGTAGATTTTTTTCACATCCTCGGCCGATGTAAAGTTCCCCCCGGCCTCCAGGTACCTGCCAATCCTGTCGGCCAAATAAGCAGGAACCCCCAAGGAAATCCAGTCTTCCCGTTTAGCTGTATTGGGATTGAATTCGAATAATACTGACTGTGGTACTTCAGCATTGGCGGGGACTACCGCATGGTCTTTATATGCGGATGCTTTTCCAGCTATGGCAATATAGGGTAAGGCTGCCTGCTTTTCTTCTTCCGTCCAGGAATACAGTTTGAAAATATCCTCTGCTTCCTGTAAGCTGCCTCCGGCATTTCTGTATTTAATGAGATTGTCGGCTGCCTTTTGCGAAATGCCAAAAGCCAGTAATTCGTTTTGAGTAACCGTATTGGGATCAAATGGCGTGAAGGAGAAAGAAGTAAAATCCTGTTGTGGCTCCTGCTCCTCCGGAAGCATGGCCTTATGTGCTACCTGGCGCGGAGGAGGATAAAACTGCGGTGGGTCAAAATAATGCGCCCAGATATGGAAGATCATGCTGCTTATTAGCAACAGGTTCAAGGTTATAAATGCTAAGCGTTCCCTTCTAGTAAAAAGCAGGTGCTTCCTAAGCAAACGAAAAATGCGCATATCACCGGTTTTAAGGCAACAGTCACGCTGCTACCCGTTACCGGATACCTACCTCGGAATTTCGTCGTTCTCGTCGTAAGAATCCGGTTCTTCCCTTGGTGGTGTGCGCAGGACTTTCAGGAAAAAATATCCGGTAATGCAGGTAACAGTAACCTGCACCAATAACATCAAAATTAGTGCTGAAGCATTCATATTAATTCCTCCCCTCTTTTAAACGTTTCAAATAGGCCTTATAAACCATCAGACAAATACCTGCAAAGAGCAGTAACAACAGGATGCGTGCATAGTTGGTATACTCCAGTTGTGTTTGCAAGCGGGCCATTTCAATGGGGTCCGTTGCTGCAGCGATTTGCTCTTTCAGGCCACTATTGGCAATCTTCTTAATAATGGAGGAATTGTCCAGTTCCCATCCATTCTTGAAAGCACTGATCCAGTCGTTGTCTTTGGGTGTAATCAGCGAGCCGATGAAAACCGAAATCAATAAGAATGGTGTAACCCACTTGATGATGGGTTTATAGAAGGAAGGCACTTTAATATCTCCTCCTTCATTGATTTCCTTCCACCCTTTGGTGAGTCCGAATACCCAAACAAAAAGGACGGTTTCAAACAAGGCAAATACCACCAGAGAGACGGTACCCGCCCAGTAATCATATTCATCAAAAACGAATGAGTTCACAGCGCCGCTGGTAGCAATATTGTAGATTAATACAGTGGGTAAACCGATGATTAATACGATGAGTCCGAAAGACAGTGCGCCTTTGTTTCTGTTGAAGCCGAATTCATCGCGCATGAAACCCATCCATGGTGTACCCATGGCCAGCGAAGAAGTAATACCGGCAAAGAACAACAATCCAAACCACATCATACCGGCCAGTGCCGAGAGTGCGCCTCCCCACTGTTCGAACATGTAGGGCATAGTGCGGAACGCCATACCGAAACCTGCATTGTCTTTCAGCCATTCTACGCCAAAGAAACCCGCTGCCAATGGAATTACAATAAGACTACCCAGCACTACTTCTACAAATTCGTTCATCCAGCCGGCACTCATAGCATTGAGTGCAATATCATCTTTGGAATTCACATAGGCAGCATAGCAATGAATAGTACCCATACCTACCGAAAGTGTAAAGAATATCTGTCCCGCAGCATTCAGCCAGACAGTGGGATTGGCCAGCGAGTCGAATGCCGGCGTCCAGAGAAAATTGAGTCCGGCGATAGAGTTGGCATCAGGGAATTCTGCTGTTGCCATGCTCGTTCCCATGGTAAGGCTTCGAATGCCCAGGAAGGCACCAAATACCAGTAGCATAGGAACACCGATTTTGGCTGCTCGTTCCACACCGTGAAGTCCGCGGGATAGAATGTAGGTATTCAATATCAGGCATAAGATATAAAAGACTACTGCCTCATAAGGAATACCGGTAGTGGACTCCTTTACATTCAGGTATTTATCGAAAAAGGAAGAAACGTCTCCCTGGGACATATCGTTAAAGGTTCCTATCAGCGAATGAAAAACATAGCTCATGGTCCAGCTTTCGATATAACAGTAATAGGCCGCAACCGCAACGTTGGTAAATATGCCGAAAACGCCTATATATTTCCATATGCGGCGTTTGTCCATCTTATCCAGAATAAACGGTGTAGAGTGATGCCCGAATTTTCCGCCATACCTTCCCGACGCCCATTCAATCCAAAGCAGGGGAATACCCATTACCAAAAAACATATAATATAGGGAATGATAAAAGCTCCCCCACCGTTGTTGACCGCCTGAACGGGAAAACGTAAAAAGTTTCCCAATCCGACGGCATTACCTGCCATGGCCAGAATGAGACCTACCCGCGTTCCCCAAGCTTCTTTTTGTGCTGCCATGTGTAAGTGTATAGTTGGTTTTGCGGGTTAAAATACAAAGATTTTATAAAGGTGCCGATTGTTTAGGGTACAAGGCAAAAAAAAGCGGCTGCCGAAGAGGCAGCCGCTGTCATTTATTTACGTGTATTAACTATCGTTGAATGATAAGCTGGGTCCTGTCGGAGCGTCCATCTTCTTCTACCACGAGTGTGTAAACACCTTCAGGCAATGCGGCTACAGAAATAGCGACCTGGTCATTTGCCATTGCCACAATCTGTTCCTGCCAGACAGTCTGGCCGATCTGATTATAGATGATCAGCATGCCATTGGCGATATCATTTCCTGCAGACAGGATGATTTGCTCATTGGCAGGATTCGGGTAGATTGCTTGCAGCGCACCCAGTTCCTGCACAAAATTGCCACCGGTAGTATCTACAGGCTCTTCTTCCTCACCGACACCCCACAGTTGCAGATCGTCGATGGCAGCTTCTACAAGTGAACCACCGGTAAGTTCTGCACTGGGAATTACACTATCCTGTGCAACAAAAAGGAGGGCAACTTCTTCTGAAGGTGTAACATAGTCGCTGATGCGTACTGCGTTTCTTCTCCAGCTGTTGTCGGAGGTAAATGTTCTTTCTACCCGCACCCAGTCGGTACCGTTATTGGTGATAAATACCTGCCATGCATCGTTGCCCGGATTGGCACTGGTTGGTGCATCGTTGGCAAACCACCTGTAGTAAGTAAATACAGGATCGTCATAGATGGATGCATCGAAGAAAGGACTCTGCAAACTTGTTGCACCACCGTCCACATCATTGGCTCCCAAACCATCTGCCGCCGGAGCATTACCGGTGAAAGCACATAATGCGGATGGACCAGGCGTATTATCGAAACCAGGCTGGTTGATATAACTGCCATCTTCTGTCTGGATGGGATCATCTACTGTCCAGATACCTGTAGTAGCTTCATCTGTTCCGAACGGATCAATAGCCCAGTCACCGAATGTATTATCGAAATCTTCTGTTTCCTGCACAGTGTAACCCACCAGGGAGAAGTAAGGCAGGTTAGGATCTGAAGCTGCACTCGCTTCTTTGGGTTTGGTAACAGCTACTCCACCATAGATGTCGGTTACGACAAAATAGTATTCAATGATGGTTCCGGCAGGTTGTGCAGGAATATCAGCGCTGTAAAGTGTACCGGAAACTTCTGACATCAGTGTTGGTGTCCATGTTGCACCCGGAGCTGTTCTGTAGAACATGGTGAAGTCTCCCAGGTATACCGGAAAATCAACAAACATGTCTGCTTCAATGGTAATAGTTTCATCCGGAACCATTGCTTCAAGTGATTCGCTGTGTTCTACAACGGTGGTAGCCAATAGGGTAATACCGTGCTCAGCAAAAGCCTCAATAATGGCCAGATCGTTGGGTGTTCCTGTTCCCAGGTCTCCATCGTCATCATCAGCCAATAATGCTTCCAGCAAAATTTCGCGGTAGATAGCTCCTTCATCTCCATTAGGACCATCAGAAGTAGCGTTAATGGTTTCCGCCCAGATAGCCGTCATAGCTCCTACATCGTCGCCGAGGTTTTCTGCCAGATCCCACCAGGCACCCGCGATGATTTCACCATCGTTGTGCACCTGTCCAATCAAATCATCGGGATATACTTTGGGAGCAAGGTCATATCTTCTCACGTAAGTGGCAGCACCGCCGCTGAATCCTTGTCCGAGAATTGGGTCTTCGGTAATGGTGAAACCCCAAACATCGGCATAACCTTCTTGCATTGCGCCGTTGTTCATTCCACCCGGATCACCCAATCCTGCGTAGAGATCATAGTTAATACCATGACCATATTCGTGGTAAACCACATCGCGGAAAAGTGCAGTAGCAGGACATCCACCACCTGACTGGTAGAAGTTGGTGCTGGAACCGTCATAGAAGGCGTTACAAGAACCGTCATTTCTCTCTACCCTGATTAACTGGTCAATATCTAACCCATCGAATGCGGGGAAGAGGTTTTTCATATGGTCGTGCACCAGATTCTGGTGATAATAAGCTGAAACTTCGGAAGGTGTCGCACCTGATAAGTCATCAAATGCAATCAGGTTATCGCCCGGCACCAGTTCCACTTCAATACTTTCAATATTGGTGGTTCCCGTACCTTCCGACACGCGGCTCCACAGACCGCGAAGGTCAATGGTCGCAGGTGTAGGTTCAGTGATGAAATCGAGGTTTAGGATACCGTTTTCATCGGCATAGTAAAAATCGCCATCCACTTCCACACGAATATATCCCAGACCACGAACTACCGGATCAACCAATGGGTTATCAGTAATTTCTGCCTGAACATCAGTGGTAGCATCCATGATAAAGCTGCCGCAGGCATGCACCTGATTCTGGCGGTAATAAACTGCTCCTGAATGGGCATCTACCAAAGTATAATAGTTACCGGGAAGTCCTTCCGGATCTTTGGTACCTACCATAACTTCATACACCAGTTTGAAGGAGTATGCGGAATTGACAGTTTCTGCACCGGTCGCTTCCATGGTTTGCATAGGAAGCACTTTCAACGCAGGTAATACCTCTGTGCCTGTCAGCTCCAGATCAATACCGGTAGCCGCGAAATTAGCCGCTGCTTCAGCGTTGATGGAAGGAACAGTGGCAATGTCGATACCGGGATGAATATCCAGTCCGAACATGATGATACGGTAATCATCTTTGGTCATACGCAATGTTGCGCGACTCCACATTACTTCGAGTCCTTCATATTCCTGACGCAGATCGATGTAATAGTATTTGGAATTGCGCACATCCGATACGCTTACGGAAGCGTTAGCAACCCCGAACATGCTCAGCTCATTTTCTACGAAATGCATGGCACGCTCTTCTACAGTTGCTCCGAAAGTAGGAATGCCGGAACCGGTGGCGCGATGGGGTAACCCATTCACCTCATTGAATTCCACCCACCAGTTACCATGGTCGGCTTTGAAGGATGTCCATGCTTCACTGGCTGCTAGTTGCGCTTGTTTGGCAGGGTCCGGTAATCGGTGTGTGTTGGTGATGTAGGTGACGGCGTACGGATCTTTCACGTAGCTGGTTTGCTGCGCGAAACCTGCTTGCCCCAGCCACACCACGGCTAAAAGAATGAGGATTTTTTTCATGTTAAATTTATGGTTAATGATTAATTGGAGTACTTAATGATGTATTTCTACAGTTCAAAAATAGTGATAGACCTTGTCACGAGCAAGTCAAAAATACCAATCAGTAGCCTTCAATCATAACTTGCAGACCATCATGTGCTAAAGCAACACCTGAAGGTAGCGAACTGTTCACTTCGTCGTGTAATCCCATCTGATGGCTGATATGCGTAAGGTAGGCCTGTCGCGGCTGCAGCTGTTTGATTACCTCCAGGGCTTCGTCCAGCGTGTAATGTGATATATGAGATTCCTTCCTCAAAGCGTTGATAATCAACACATCCAAATCCTTCAACTTGGATATTTCCGCTTCGGGAATCAAATTACAGTCTGTTATATATGCAAACTTGCCTATCCGAAACCCATAAACCGGCAATTTATAATGGTAGACCTGCACGGGAGTAACCTGCAATCCCGACACTTTAAACGGAGCATTAACAAAATTGATGAGCCGCATCTGGGGTAAGCCGGGATATTGCTTCTCATCGAAAACATAGTGGTATTCTTTCACAAATGCCTGTTCCACCTCTTTGGTCAGATAGACATCCATAGGTTTGCGCTGAAAGAAATTGAAAGCACGGATATCGTCGAAGCCTGCCGTGTGGTCCTTATGCTGATGGGTCAGCAGAATGGCATCCAGACGCACAATCCGCTCGCGCAGCATTTGCTGGCGGAAATCCGGACCGGCGTCTACCACGATGGAAACCGCCTCTGTTTCAATGTGTATGGAGGATCGCAGGCGATTGTCTTTCGGATTTGGGGACCGGCATACCTTGCAGCTGCAACCTATCATAGGTACGCCGCTTGATGTGCCCGAACCCAGCACCGTTACTTTCAAGCTTTGACCGTTTGAAGATGGTTATGGGCAAGGAAAGTACGGGAAGCTTCACTGAGTTCCTCTTCGTTAATGGGAAGCTGGTTCATGATTTCCAGCAAGCTGTTGATGCGGCTTTCCGCCTCAAAATACTTATTGACTACAATTACCCGTTTCTGTTCCAATACGCAGTAACCCGAGACAAAATGACCCTTTTCGTAGCGAACGATGTACCCTGCTTCATGCAATAGGGTTTCTAATTTCTTCAGGTTGTTTGCTGTATATTTGAACATCTTTTTCTGATTGACTTCAAAATTAAAGGTTGCCGGAGAAATGGCAACATAAGAAATCAACATATGATACGCGCAACGATGATATTGGCTGCTCTGTTGCTGGCAGCAGGGGCAGAGGCCCAGATAGCCCACGGCAATAAGGATGATAACTTCAGGGTTTTTGATGCCGGTGTTGCCATAGGCACCAACTTCTCGCAGGTGCATGGTGATAACCTGGCCGGATTCAATAAAATTGGCTTTACCGGCGGTGTCCTTACACATATCAATTTCGACCCCAACTGGTCTGTAGGACTGGAAGTGAATTATAGCCAAAAAGGAAGCGCCACATTCCCCGACCCCAATGACCCTTTTGAGTACAAGCTCAGCATGCAGTATGCCGAAATACCGGTCTTGGTGAATTACAATGATAAAAACAGGTTGATTTTTTCAGCGGGCATGGCATATGGGAGGCTGTTTTCTGTCAGAGAAGTAGTGAATGGCAATGAAACCTCGAACATCGCCGATGCCATCAGCAATGACGAATTGTCTTTCATCATGGGGGGAACCATCCTGATTGGAGAAACGCGTCATTTTGGTGCCAACTTCCGTTACCAGCGTTCTATCACTACTGTGGGTGAATCGGCGCAGCGCAATGTTCCCGGGCTGATCAATGTATTGCTTACCCTCAGAGGCATCTATTACTTTTAACTCATGGCCGGGCGTTCGTATATTCGGTTGGTGCTGTACCGCATTCTACCTTTTCCCATCTACCTGTGGTTTCTGTGCCGTATGTTCTTCTACAGTTATGATACAGGCCTCTTGAAAAGAAATAATGAATATAAGTACTACTACTATTTGAGAAAATTTGTCCGGAGGGGTTTTGTCATCATTGACATCGGTGCCAATATGGGCTATTTTACCCGTCTGTTCTCTGTATGGACAGGACCGGCAGGACATGTATATGCCGTAGAGCCTGTAAAACAAATGCGGCAGCAATTGAAATACAATGTAAGGGGGCGAAGGAATGTAACGATTTATCCTTATGCTCTGGGTGCCGAAGAAAAATCTGTAATGCTGGGTAACAATAGCAGGGCGCGTTTGGGGTACCTGGCAAGTGGTCAGCATTCAGTGCTTACTGAAGACAAGTCGGCCCTTGATACCTTTCCGGCTGAAATGCGGAGAGGGAGCGTATTGTTCCGGGATTTAAAACGGATTGACCTGATCAAGTGCGACGTGGAGGGTTATGAATTGGTTATTCTGGGCGATATGCTGCAAAAAATAATCGCCTATAAGCCAGCCATATTGCTGGAATCGGGAGGCGCGAACAGAGTAGAGGCTTTCCGCTTGCTTACTGCTGAAGGCTACCATTGCTACCGATTGGAAGGCGGCGTACTGCAGCCGTTGACAGAAGCTGATGCAGCCCACGATGATTTATTGTATGTGCATCCTCAGTCGAACAATCCCATTGCCTGACCCGGTGGCACTTTACCGAGATGCTTGTAGGCCAGAGCAGTAGCTTCTCTTCCCCGGGGTGTTCGTTTGAGATACCCCTCCTGAATAAGGAAAGGCTCATAGACCTCTTCTATAGTGCCGGACTCCTCTCCTACTGATGTGGCAATGGTGGTTATACCTACAGGTCCGCCACTGAATTTTTCGATAATGGCCGAAAGTATCCTGTTATCCATTTCATCGAGTCCATGCTCATCTACATTCAGAGCTTCCAGCCCCATGCGTGCAATGCCTTTATCAATAATACCGGTGCCTTTTATCTGAGCAAAATCTCTGATGCGCCGCAACAAGTTGTTGGCAATTCTGGGTGTACCCCGGCTTCTCCTTGCAATCTCAGCAGCACCCTCCGCATCTACTTCGGTGCGCAAAATACCCGCTGCCCGCACCACAATGTTTTCCAGTACTGAAGCCGGATAATACTCTATTCTGGAAGTAATGCCGAAACGGGAACGCAGGGGTGCACTCAACATACCAGATCGCGTGGTAGCACCTACCAGGGTGAAGGGATGTAAATTGATCTGCACACTTCTGGCATTCGGCCCGCTCTCAATCATGATGTCAATCTTGAAGTCTTCCATGGCCTGATAGAGGTACTCTTCTACGACCGTACTCAGCCGGTGGATTTCGTCGATAAAAAGCACATCCCTTTCTTCCAGACTGGTGAGCAGCCCCGCTAGATCTCCGGGCTTTTCCAGCACCGGACCGGAGGTGATTTTTATTCCCACATCCAGTTCATTGGCAATAATATAAGACAGCGTAGTTTTTCCCAACCCGGGAGGCCCGTGCAACAGCACATGGTCCATCGCCTCACCGCGCTGCCGGGCGGCTTCAATAAAAATCTGGAGATTCTCAACCAGCTTGGGCTGGCCGCTGAATTCAGCAAACCCTTGGGGGCGCAATACCTTTTCCACTTCCTTTTCAGAATTGGACATCAGGTTTCCCTCCGCATCCAGGTTAGGATTAATCATAAGGCTACAAATGTACATAATGTGCAGGCATAGACTACAGACTATACCCTGAATAGTACACATTGCAGGGCTTTCCACACATTGAGGAATGGGTTCTACACAACAGCCTTAAAAAAAGCCATCATCTTTGCACCATTCTGTGCATAACTGCGTTTTAAAGCGACTTTAAACCGTTGGCAAGAATATTGAATCTATAAGATTAAAATATCAATGTTATGAAAAGACTGCTTTGGATTGTTGCAATTGTTCCGGTATTGTTCAGTTGCAATCAGAAAAAAATCAATGAACTGGAATCTCAAGTGGAAGCCCTTTCAGGTGAAAATGCACAATACGAAAGTTTAATGACCCAGCGCGATCAGGAGCTGGACGATTACTTCGCAACCATGAATGAGGTAGAAGCCAACCTGGAAGAGATTAAACGCCATGAAGGTATTATCTCCTCTAACCTGAACAGCGAAGGTGGCGGACAGAAAGAAAATATCCTGAACAGCATCCAGGCCTTGAATGAGCTTATTCAAAAGAACAAAGGTTTAGTAGCTGACCTGGACAAAAAGTACAAGAGCGCCAATTTCAAAATCAAGGAACTGGATAAAATGATTGCCAGTCTGAACGAGCAGATTGATGCCAAGGAAGGTGAACTCACCCTGTTAAAAGGTGAATTGGAGAAATCTAATTATCAGATTGCCACACTGACTACAGAACTGGGAAATGTTACTGCAGCCAAAACCAGGCTGGAAGAAGAAAACCAGCAAAAGTCGAATACCATTGCCAAGCAAACAGAAGACCTGAATACAGGTTACTACATTGTGGGTACGTACAAGGAATTGAAGGAAAAAAACATCCTCACCAAAGAAGGTGGATTTATTGGAATTGGTCGGAGCAAAGAGTTAATGGACGAGTTCAACACTGAGGCATTCACCAAAGTCGATATCAGAAGTTTTGATGATTTGGATCTTAATGCCAAATCAGCCAATATTGTCACAGACCATCTCGCTTCTTCTTACGAGCTGGTAGGTGATAAAAAGAAAGTAGAGAGTCTGAAAATTCTGGACCACAATACATTCTGGAAAACATCTAAATTCCTGGTTGTCGTCATTGACTAACAGTTTCAAACATTTCTAAAGGGAGCTCCAAGCTCCCTTTTTCTTTGCCCCTTTCACCCGGCCGCCTGGCACCAACAAGGCGTAACTATGCGCATCGCGAAAGGAACAACCCCTGCATAATGTCCGTAACGCATTCACTCTAAAAGCTTTGTCTTACCATCCCTATAAATTGGCTCTCGTCTTATAAGCCTGATTTTCGTACCTTTACGATATCGAAATAATCTCAATAAAATATATAAATTAATACCATGAGCGGACAAAAAATAACCATTGAAAAGGGCTTGTTGCAAGTGCCCGATAATCCAATTATTCCTTTTATAGAAGGCGACGGAACCGGCCGGGACATCTGGCGGGCATCTGTGCGCGTATTCGATGCAGCGGTGGAAAAAGCTTACGGCGGAAAGCGCAAAATAGAATGGATGGAGGTCCTGGCGGGAGAAAAATCGTTCAATGCTACCGGCAGCTGGTTGCCTGATGCCACCCTGGATGCATTCCGCGAATACCTGGTGGGTATTAAGGGCCCGCTTACCACTCCGGTGGGCGGTGGTATCCGTTCGTTGAATGTGGCTCTTCGTCAGATTCTGGACTTGTATGTCTGCTTGCGACCTGTTCGCTATTTTACCGGAGTACCCTCCCCGGTGATTCATCCCGAAGACGTGGACATGGTCATTTTCAGGGAGAATACCGAGGACATCTATGCTGGCATCGACTGGGCACCCGGCAGCGAACTGGCCAATAAGTTCCTCGCATGGCTGGAGGAAACCAGTCCTAAAGATTTCGACAAGATTCGGTTCGGCACCCGGGAAAAAGGCAGAGCCTTTCTAGACCTTACACCGGTAGAAGAGTTACACGATGAAACGGTTAGTGTTGGTATCGGCATCAAAGCCGTTTCGCGCATTGGTTCCGAGCGACTGATACGCTCTGCAATAGATTACGCCATTCTGCATGGCCGCAAATCTGTTACGCTGGTGCACAAGGGCAATATCATGAAATACACCTCCGGAGCCTTCCGCGACTGGGGCTACCAGCTGGCTAAAGACGTATATGGTGCTATTGAAATAGATGGCGGTCCATGGTGTGTCATCCCTGAAGGAAGACCGGGAGCCGGCCTTATTATAAAAGATGCGATTGCAGATATCACATTGCAGCAAGTTCTTACCCGCCCTTCCGAATTTGATATTATCGCCACCCTGAATCTCAATGGAGATTACCTGAGTGATGCGCTGGCTGCACAGGTGGGTGGAATAGGTATTGCGCCCGGTGCCAATATCAATTATACTACCGGACATGCCATCTTCGAAGCGACCCATGGCACAGCGCCGAAATATGCAGATAAAGATCAGGTGAATCCAGGTTCTGTTATCCTGTCGGGATGCATGATGCTGGAATACTTAGGCTGGAAAGAAGCTGCGGATTTGATTACGCAAGGTCTTGAAAAAGCGATAGCTGCTAAGCGTGTAACGTATGATTTTCATCGCTTGATGGAAGGTGCTACCAAGCTGAAGTGTTCAGAATTTGGTGACGAGATTATCCATCAAATGCAATAGTCCTGCATACTGCTAAACTGTAAAAGCCCGTAAGTTAATCTTACGGGCTTTTTTCATGTGCCCCTATAATTTTGCCCTGAGCTGCAGAATAGTTTGTACCATTCTATCCCAGCCAAAACGCGCTTTCCCCGCGCGTAAGCCAGCCAAAAGAGTCGGCTGCATGTCTTCTTTAAAGAACCTGATAATGGCCGCAGCAATGGCATCCGATTGAGGTGGGACTACCAATCCTGCTTCTCCATCGGGCACGAGTTCCGGCAGCCCTCCCACATTGGTCACGACCATAGGCACTTCAAAGTGATAAGCTATCTGGGTAACACCGCTCTGTGTTGCGTGCTTGTAGGGTTGAACAACCAGATCAGCCACTGAAAAAAAGGTGCTGACTTCGTCATCGGAAATAAAACGGTCGTACCAGTGAATGGCAGCCCCCAGTGGTGCCGCCTGCTGCAAATAGCTTTCCGCATTTGTATAGAATTCTCCAGCTACTATCAGTTCTACTTCCGGCAGTTGAGCAGTTACTTCCCGCATGGCCTCCAGCAGTAAGTCCAGTCCTTTGTAATCTCTAATAAATCCGAAAAATAAAATATACTTTTTACTACTATCCAACTGCAGGGTGGCACAAGCTTCCTGCCTGGCAGTGCGCTTTCCAAAATTATCGAACAAGGGATGCGGATTGCCTGCCCTTAATTTGGTCCTGTTAAAGCCTGATAAATCGCGCAACACCTCATTGCTCATAGTGATAAACCCATCGCAGCTGTTGACAAAGAATCGGGTGAAAGCCTTGTCATAAAAACGCGGCTCATGAGGTACTATATTATCTGCAATACAAATCACCCGTGTTTGACCGTTCCCCCGCGCCATGCGGGCCACGGTGCCGAATGCAGGAGCCATGAAAGGCAGCCAGTATTTAATGATGAGGATATCGGGCCGCTCCCTGCGCAAACGGCGTCCTGTGCGCCACCATGTAAGCGGATTCACGGAAGACAACATCCTTTTTATCTTGAGATGTTGTGGGGGTGGTGCATCTGTAAACTGAGTAGAACCAGGGAACAATAATGACGGATACTGGGTGGTAAATGTGATGATGTCAGCCTCATGGCCTTCCTTCAGGAATTCGTTTATCAGCCGCTCATTGAAGGCTGCTAACCCTCCCCGGAAAGGATGCGCCGTTCCCAGAAGCACGACCTTCATTCTTCGCCGAGTGTTTGCTGTATAAGGTATTTGTTTTTATCCGGCGCATTTCTGCCCAGGAGTTCGCCGAGAAATCCGGCCACAAACAACTGCACACCCACAATGACCGCTGCCAGTGCAATGTAGAATAAAGGTTGATCGGTAACCTGCCGGAAGGGAATATCGTTGTACATCCGATAGAGCTTCAGGAAAATAAGCCAGACAGTTATGATGCCTCCGGCCAGGAAAGACAAGGTACCAATGGTTCCAAAAAGATGCATAGGTCTTTTCCCGAAACGGGAAACAAAGCTGATGGAAAGGAGATCAAGAAAGCCATTGACAAATCGTTCGAGTCCAAACTTGGTTGTCCCGTATTGCCGGGCCCGGTGTTCGACAATTTTTTCCGTGATACGACTGAACCCTGCGGCCTTTGCTATAACGGGTATATAACGATGCATCTCGCCGTATACTTCAATATTTTTTACCACATCTCCGGAATACGCCTTGAGTCCGCAGTTAAAATCGTGCAATGGCAATCCGCTCATACGACGGGTAACACCGTTGAAAAATCTGGAAGGGATGGTCTTTGATAAGGGATCATGCCGCCGCTTTTTCCAGCCACTGACCAGATCATATCCATCTTTCGTAATCATGTTGTAAAGGGCGGGAATCTCATCCGGACTATCCTGCAAGTCTGCATCCATGGTAATGACTACCCTACCCTTAGCATGCTGAAAACCCGTTTGCAGCGCAGCACTTTTACCGTAATTCCTTCTGAACCGGATACCTGTAAAGCGGGAATCCTCTTTATACAACGACGTGATTACATTCCAGGAATGGTCGGTACTGCCATCATCGATAAAAATTACTTCCCATGCGTATTTTTCCGCATCCATGACGCGCTTGAGCCATGCCGCCAGTTCGGGAAGCGACTCCTCTTCATTCAATAAGGGTACAACGACACTGACCTGCATAGGCGTTACTTGCTTTTTGAAGTTACAGCAGCGCCTACCAGCGAAAGAATCATTCCAAAAAAGAGATTACTTACCAGTCCGATAACAGCAGCACCAACGGGTTTAAACATAAAGCCGATAAACCGCATGCTTTGCTCAATCTGTTCCTTCGACATTTCCTGCTCCCGCATCTGCTGGATGGAAAGTTCCTTCTGTTCTGCGAGTGTATCCGGTGCGATAACTGTGTTGAACAGCAATCCGAATACTACAGTAATCAGCGTAACTCCTACAACAAAGTACATACCTGTACCCCAGCCTTTGGAGAAGCTCATTAATTCATTGTACACCTCTTTGCGCACATGGATTTGGGTGATGATGATACCTATGAGCAAAATCAGTCCGTTCATTATTGCGAGGCCTGTTCCCATCTTCATCACCTGATCACGGAACATATTGCTTAGAATGATGATTACAATAAAAATCAGTCCTACTGCGACGGCATTGCGCCAGACGATGGCATTACGTGTTTGTCCGTTAGGGTTGTCCATGGACGTATTATCAAGGTTTTCCATTATATATTGGTTTTGGGGTTTACGTTGAGTGTTGCAATTGCATTTCCGTTAAGCGTTTTACCGATAAAAGGATTATTAATTCCTTTACTCAGCAGATCGGAGGTACTAACTGTCCATTGATTTGTAGTATCAAATAAAGTTAGTGGGCACGTGCTACCAACCTGAATGATTACCTGATCCAGTCCCAGTACTTTGCGGGGTTCTGAAGTAAAGCAGGCAATCAGACGTGTAATATCTGCGACTCCGGCCATCGCCGTAAAAGCAGCCGCGAAGCAGGTTTCTATACCGGCCATTCCGAAGGCAGCATATTCAAATTCACATTCCTTGGCATCGCTGTCGTAGGGCAGATGAAAACTGGTAATGACATCGATTGTACCATCAGCGACTGCGTCTTTTAGCGCTGCCACATCTGCGGCGGTGCGGAGTGGTGGATTCACTTTGTAAGTGGTATCATAAGACCCTACAGCTGTTTCGTCAAAGTACAGGTGATAAGGTGTAACCGAAGCCGTCACCCGGACTCCGCGTTTTTTAGCTGCGCGGATATGTTCCAGCGATCTGGCCGAACTGATACAGGCAAGATGTAATCTGGAACCCGCATACTCTGCCAGTTTGATATCGCGCTCCACCATGATCTCTTCCAGTACATCGGGGATGCCGTACATGCCGAGGTTGGTACTCATGGTACCTTCATTAATGGTGGCATTTCCCACAATAGTATGATCGGAAGGAATATTGATGATGGTACCGTCAAATAACTTTACATACTGCAGGGTTCTAAGCATGATACCTGCATCTTTCACCGGATGAAAAGCATCGGTGAAGGCAGCAGCACCTGCATTGCGCATGTCATATATCTCGGTCAGCTCTTTCCCTGCTCTGTCTTTGGTCAACGCCCCCAAGGGATGAAAACGAACCTTACCTCCGGCAGTCTTATTGAGCACATATTCTACGTCTGCCTTTGTCTGAATAGCAGGCTGTGTTGATGGCATATAACCTAAACCGCTAAAGCCGCCTTTTTCAGCAGCTCTTGAAAGCGAGAGCAGGTCCTCCCGGTATTCTTCGCCCGGGTCGCCTGCTGCAGCCAGCAAATCGATCCAGCCGGTGCTTATAGATTTTCCGGTAGCCTCTATAACCTGATCCTGCTCCGTAGCTGGAATAGAAGGAGCTATGGCAGTGATCTTACCCAACTCGATTCTTAAATCAACAACAGATAAATGGTGAGGGGAGGCCGGGTCTACGATTTGAACATTCTTGATGAGCTGTTGCATCTGTGTTTTTTTCCTATGGCAGTAAGCGAATCAGTGCTATTTCAGCGGCCAAAAAGATAAGTGTAAAAATAATACAAAATTTCCACAGCGGGTTGCCTTCCCTGATGCGACTAACGATGCTACCTGCTGCACGCTGTCCCGATTTTACAATGGTTGCGGTGCCACCATAAAGCTCCTGGAGTGCATTTTCATCGTAGGTGCCAAGGTCGCTTTCCCTCCTGTCGTAGTTCATTGCCATCACCCATTCTTCTCCGGCAACCTCCAGCTGATAAAAACCTGCCTCTTCTGCATACGGATAGAGACTAATGTCTGTGCCGCCTGCGTGTTTCCGCATGGCAGGAATAAAGGTATTGTCGTCAAAAGCAACCTGAACCACTTCGTCCCCGGATAAGGTCAAAGGCAGGGTTAACGACTGATTCTGTCCGGCTATTAAATACGTAGCTGCCACCGGACGACTCAACAGTGCCATTTTATAGAGCAGCGGCACGAATAATGCACCCTGCAGGGATAAATCTGTATAATTAATATTTAAAACCGACGAAAAGAGGTAGATAGTACCTGAGTTGGCTTTCACAGCCGTAAGAAAAGGAGCACCATCTGCAAACTCCATGATATGGCTGCTGCTGCTGCGTACACCGGGTTGGATAAAAAATCCTCCTTGCAGAAACGGCAGACTAACATTGGCCGGGACCTTATCAAAAACTCCCTGGTATACAGGATGATCCAGCCGGAGGCGTGTTACATTATTTTTGCCCTGATGTGGCGTATATGCTATGGCGTCATATTGCAGCAGAAAAGGGTTGATGGATTCCAGCATGGCATTTTCTCCGGGAAGCATTGCCATTGATACACCCGCTTGCAAAGCCTTATCCAAAGAACTCGCCAATCCTGAGGATATATCTGTCAATCCGTTCAGTAGTACCAGGTTGAAGTTGCTCAGATTGTTGTAATCGACATTCCCGGCGTCCACCGCCTTGTAATCAAAGATGGGCTGGCTGAACACCGTGCGCAGCTTATCGTCTGAAGTATTAAAATTTATACAAAGCACCGAAACTCTATTAACGGGAATAAATGCCAGATAAATGGCGTCGTCAAAGTCTACCGGATAGTCCTGCAAAGCCACCTTTGCCCGCTGCCAGCCTGCACCGCTCACGTTGAATACAATAGTATCTATCATGGAGGCTCCGGGTTCGAGATCAACGGATTGCAGGCCCTTGGTTTGATCGTTGACACTTAGCGTAACGTTTACATCGTTGCGTGCTGCACTACCGTAATTAGTGGCTTTAAACACAAGAGCACTTTGCTCCCCGCTCACCTGAACAGGAGATGCCCACCAGGCAGAATCAATGGCGATGTTCTCGCGGTTATTACCTTCCATTCGAATGAGGTTCACCGACATAGTGGTATCGTAGGTTGCAGGTGCCCTCGTTGTACTAATTTGAAAATCACTAATTTGAAAGGCGTTTCGGTTAGCGGTTCCGGATCTTTCCAGCATGCGTGCCTGTTGCAAATAAACATTATCGGTGGTGAGTACTTCCGGTGTTGGTTCAATTTTCGCAATGGCAGATTTCACCTCCTCCCTGGAGAGCCAGGCCGATGACAAGGCATCCGGTGTATTGGTAAGCAGCTGAAATTTATCGTCCACGCTGAAGGCATCTGCAATATCCATTGCCTGTTTCTTGGCGCGCTGCGTTAGCAATTCACCATTCTCTTCCGCTTCCATGCTGAATGAGTTATCTACGTATATACTCACCACATAATTCCCTGCATTGGTAACGGTATTCTTAGCGGGAACGAAAGGCTGGGCGAATGCCAGGATCAGAAAAGTCAATGCCAGGAGTCTGGCCATTAGCACCAGGAGGTGTTTGATATTATTGCGGGATGATGTTTCTTCCTGCACTTTCCGCAGAAAGCGAATGTCCGGAAAATACACGGTCTTATATCTCCTGAAACTAAAGAGGTGAATGATGACCGGAATCACCAGCAAAGTCAAGGCCCACAGCATACCCGGTGCTAAAAAACTCATAGTGTAAAGATGGTGTTTAGATACAACAGCCGAAAATGGGAATAATTGTATGCTCTTACAGCACGCAGCACCTGCTATTGCGGTATCCTTTATTGAACCATTATTCCTTCATCAATAGTTGCATGATTTCATCGCTAACTCCTACACTGCTGAATCCTCCATCGTTGAAGAGGTTCTGCATGGTCACCATACGGCTCATATCACTGAACAGGAAGAGACAATAATCAGCACAGCTTTCTGCACTTGCATTCCCCAGGGGTGAAAGTTTATCGGCATAAGCATAGAATGCATCGAATCCCTTCACGCCGCTTCCCGCTGTGGTCCAGGTGGGAGATTGAGATATGGTATTGACCCTGACCTTCCTGTGTTTACCGTAGTGGTATCCAAAGCTTCTGGCGATACTTTCGAGGGTTGATTTGGCATCAGCCATATCGGAATAACTGGGAAATGTACGCTGAGCCGCGATGTAGGAGAGACCCACAATACTACCCCACTCATTCATGGCATCCAGTTTATAAGCCGTCTGCATGATTTTATGGAAGGAGATGGCCGACACATCGAGGGTTTTCATCAGGAAGTCATAACTGAGGTCTGTATATCCACGATTTTTCCGCACGTTGGGAGACATACCAATGCTGTGCAAAATAAAGTCGAGCTTACCACCGAGCTTCTCCATGCTTTCGGTGATCAGCTTTTCTATATCCTCAACGGAGGTGGCATCTGCCGGTATGACAATGGTATTGCATTTGTCTGCGAGCTTATTGATTTCTCCCATGCGCATGGCGATGGGTGCATTGGTCAGCGTAAATACAGCACCTTCTGAAAAGGCTTTCTCTGCCACTTTCCATGCGATGGAACTTTCGTCCAAGGCTCCGAAAATAATTCCTCTTTTTCCTTTTAATAATTGGCTACTCATTAGGTTAGGTTTTTATAATGGGTTGAAACTATGGATTTTCAGTAAGCTTTTTTCTATTGCGTTTTTTTGCAGCCTTTTCCTCAATTGCTGCCAGGTATTTCATTGACATACCCATGTACATTCCCTGCATGGAAGCTTTGTCCTGGGGGCCTTCTATGAGACTGTAAGTTCCCTTTTGCTTGATGCTGGTTATGATTCCATCTTCGAAGATGTATTGCGCATTGAAACAAGGTTCTATACTATCAATTTCTACCAGTGGATCATTCCCGTTGTAGAGTTTATGAATTTCAGTAACGGTGATCAAGTCGCCCTCCCAATAGAAAAACGTCCGGTAAATGCCACCATAATTAAATCCATACCAGGCTTCCAGCCTGAACAGCATACCATTTTTCCAGTATCCTGTGAGGGTAGCACCCTGATCGGGCTTAGAAGTCGCAAAGGAAGCATCGTCGATGGTAACAGTGTAATTATAGCGTTTGCCCTTTTTGATTTCCGTTTGGGCCTGCACGGAGGCCAGACCTGAAAGCATGCATAAAACAAGTATTGCATATCGCATAGGCTCAAAATTAAACATTTGGGACGGTTACGGGTTAAATTTGCATACACATATGCCCACAACTACTTCACCGGAAAAACGTCTGCTTCAGCATCCTGTTGCATTATTCGTGCATTTGGTCCTGCTGGGTATTGTATTGCTGTTTGGCGGACTGGTGGTTGCCTATCTCTCGGGTATGCAAACACCGGGATGGGAAGATTTCAGGCTACCCCGCTCTTTCTGGCTGAGCAGCCTCATGGTAGTGATTATTTCCTGGTATTTGCGCAAAACCATTGCTGCCTTTGAAATGGAATCGGGTAAATTGCTGGTGCAAAGGTTGCTGGCCGCGTCCTTTTTTTCCCTGGTGTTTATTATTTCACAATGGACAGGCTGGAAGGACCTTCAGGCACAGGGTATTACACTGGCCGATACGCCGGCCGCAGGATATGTCTATGTCATCTCCGGATTACATGCATTGCATGTCGGGGTAGGCATTGTACTATTGGTAGTGGCCATTCGCCGTGCATGGAAATATGTAGCTGACCCGGCAACAGCCCTGTTCTTTTTCACGGACAACAACCGGAAAATGCGTTTGCGCCTGCTGGCCCATTACTGGCACACCATCGACTATCTGTGGCTGTTTCTGTTTTTAGCCTTTTTGTACCGACATGCATAAAAAAATCCCGGATTGCTCCGGGACTTCTATCTGACTGCAAATTGTTATTGATCTTTTTTCTTTTTGGCCTGGGCTTTCTGCTGAACCTGGCTTTTACTCTTTCCACTTTCCTGCGCCCTGACTTTCATTTCCTGTTTCTTTTCAGCATTGACTTCCTGCTTTCTTTCCTGATTTTCCTTGCGTTCCTGCACGGCTTCCTTGGCTTCATCCTTGCTATCAAAGTTTTCCTGCATGCGTTCTTTCTGCTGTACTTTAGTGCCTGCATTCTTAGCGCGGCGATTCTGGACAGCCTTTTGAGCATCTCCTTTATTATCGTATTGCTCCTTCATCTGCACCTTTTTCTCGTCGCGATTATCAGTGCTGGATTGCGCCATAACGGAGCTTCCAATAAATAATAATCCCACCGAAACTAATACTGTTAACTTTTTCATGATATTCAATTTGACAGCTATAGTACATAAAGTGTGCCAAACAGGAAAAGACTTTGCCAAGTATAACCGGCAATAATTGTGCATATGGGAGATAAAGGATAATTTTACACGCGTTTTCGGGATGTAGCTCAGCCCGGTAGAGTACTCGTCTGGGGGGCGAGTGGTCGCTGGTTCGAATCCAGTCATCCCGACTAATACCCTGACTTCCGCAGGAAGTCCCTTAAGACTGAAGAACGACCCAAGTACCACTTGAGGTCGTTTTTTTTTTGCCCAAAGCCCGACTCCACAGCTCATCGAAGATGACTCATTGCGCATATAAAAAAGGCAGGTAAGCGTTACCTGCCTTTTTATGCCACAGTGCCATTCTCAGGCTTTCACCACTTTTCTAGTAGTGACGCCCCCTTCGTAGTGAATCAGGAGGTAATAATTACCTCTTGGTAAATCGTTGAAGGGAATGACTAACCTTTTGATGCCTTCATGCATCACATCGCCTCTCATGCCGAATACCTGCATCCCATTGTGATCCAACAATGTAATGCGGACATTATTAAAATCGCAGGCACATAAAAGCCTTACAATCAACTGATCCGTTACAGGCATCGGGAATAATTCAATTTCCAGGTCCTCAACCTGCAGTGTTTGCCTGTTATCCCAATCTGCTGTGGTGCGATATTCCATGTCATCGAAATTGTACAGGTCTATATCGGCAGCTATATGGTCTTTATCTTCCATGAATTGTTCTACAGGATCTTGTGCCCAAAGCGACCAACTCAAACCCGCAAGCGCCAATATGGTCAATGTCCTTTTCATGGCTTTTTATTTATCCTAAATTAGACCACGCAGGGACTTTTTGAAGTGACGCATGTCAGTATAAGAAAGAATAAATATTGCATTCGAGGAGGTTACCCTACATCATTGTTTTTTCGTTTTCAATTCCCGGTAATTGAACGGCGGGAAATAAAAAGCGCCGCAGTCATTTCCTACTGCGGCGCTTTCTTCCATTTGGGCGTTAAACCTTATTCTTTCTCTTCGTTTTGCTCTTCCGGCTTTTCTTCCTCTTTATCTTCCTTTTTCTTCCGTTTAGCAGCACCTGCCGGTTTAATCATTATGCGGCTTTCCTTCTCATCAAAGTCTACCAATATAGTATCTCCTTCTTTGAACTTGCCACCCAAAATACTTTCTGCCAGCGGATCTTCCAGGTATTTCTGGATGGCCCTGTGCAACGGGCGGGCACCAAATTGCGGGTCATATCCTTTTTCCGCCAGGAAGGTTTTAGCTTTTTCTTCCAGTTTCAACTGGAATCCGAGCGTTTCCAATCTTCCCAATACTTCTTTAAGGGTGATATCAATGATTTTGAAGATATCTTCCTTATCCAGGGAGTTGAAGATGACCACATCATCAATCCTATTCAGAAATTCAGGAGAGAAGGTACGCTTCAGCGCAGTCTCTATGACGCCTTTACTGTGATCTTCAGCAGCTGCCTGCTTGGCGCCGGTCGTAAAGCCCACACCCTGCCCGAAATCCTTCAACTGACGTGCACCGATATTGGAGGTCATAATAATCAGTGTATTCTTGAAATCCACTTTACGACCCAGGCCATCTGTCAACTGGCCGTCATCCAATACCTGCAGGAGTATATTGAATATATCCGGGTGCGCTTTTTCTATTTCATCCAACAGGATAACGCTATACGGTTTGCGGCGTACTTTTTCTGTTAACTGTCCACCCTCTTCGTATCCCACATAACCCGGAGGCGCTCCAATCAATCGGCTGACACTGAATTTTTCCATGTATTCGCTCATATCAATGCGAATCAGCGAATCTTTGGAATCGAACATGAATTCACTCAGCACTTTAGCCAATTCGGTCTTACCCACACCGGTCGGTCCGAGGAAAATGAAGGAACCGATTGGTTTTTTAGGGTCTTTCAATCCTACTCTGTTCCTCTGAATAGCCCGTGTTATTTTTTTGATGGCATCATCCTGGCCAATAACTCCTTTCCTTAATTCATCAGCCATTCCCACGAGCTTGTTGCCTTCACTCTGGGCAATTCTGCGGGTTGGAATACCGGTCATCATAGCCACTACTTCTGCTATATCATCCTCTCCAACGGGATATTTTTCCGTTTTCACCTGTTCTTCCCATCTTGTCTTAGCTGTTTCGAGTTCCTCGAGTAGCCGCTTTTCGGTATCGCGCAATTTAGCTGCCTCTTCGTAACGCTGGCTTTTAACTACCTGATTTTTTTCGTTCTTGATTTCCTCAATCTTCCCTTCCAGCTGCACCACTTCGTCGGGCACGTGGATATTCTTGAGGTGCACACGCGCGCCCACTTCGTCCATCACATCAATGGCTTTATCCGGTAGGAAACGGTCGCTGATGTAACGATTACTCAGGCTTACACAAGCCTTTATAGCTTCATCAGAATATTCTACGTTGTGGAATTCCTCGTATTTCGGACGGATATTTTCGAGAATCTCCACTGTTTCATCAGCAGTAGGAGGATCTACCAGTACTTTCTGGAACCTGCGGTCTAAAGCACCATCCTTTTCAATATACTGGCGGTACTCATCGAGCGTGGAGGCACCAATACATTGTAACTCTCCTCTTGCCAGTGCCGGTTTAAAAATATTGGAAGCATCCAGAGAGCCTGTTGCTCCGCCGGCACCAACTATGGTGTGGATCTCATCGATGAAAAGAATAACATCCCTGTTTTTCTCCAGTTCGTTCATGATGGCTTTCATGCGTTCTTCGAACTGACCGCGGTATTTGGTTCCTGCCACCAGCGCCGCAAGGTCCAGCATGATGATGCGCTTGTCGAACAAGACCCGGCTCACCTTGCGCTGCACAATGCGCAGTGCTAATCCTTCCACAATAGCAGTTTTACCCACACCGGGCTCACCAATCAGGATGGGATTGTTCTTCTTTCTTCTACTTAGTATCTGAGAAACCCTTTCAATTTCTACCTGGCGACCTACAATAGGATCAAGTCTGCCTTCCTCAGCGGCCCGGGTAACATCCCTGCCGAAGTTGTCCAGCACCGGAGTCTTGGACTTCGCAGCACCCGGTTTTCTGGGCACATTGAACTGTCTTTCCCCTTTGTCCTCTTCTTCATACCCTTCATCATCGGTAGAATTGGTGGGTGTATCGGGCAGTGTACCGTCCTTCACGTAATCCAGTTCCTGACGGAAAATGTCATAATCCACGTCAAATTGTCCGAGAATCTGTGTGGCTACGTTATCCTTATTCTTCAGGATGGACAGCATCAGGTGCTCGGTGCCAATGGTTTCACTCTTCAGCACTTTAGCCTCGAGCACTGTAATTTTCAGTACTTTCTCAGCTTGTTTGGTCAGCGGCAGTGACCCCGAATTAAAGGTTTGCTTGGGTGTCTTTTCCCGAATGGCATCCTCCACGCTTTTGCGCAGCATGAGTACATCCACGTCCAGACTCGAGAGTACTTTCATGGCAACCCCACCACCTTCGCGGATGAGACCCAGCAGCAGGTGCTCGGTGCCAATATGTTCGTGACCCAGACGCAAAGCTTCTTCGCGGCTATAGGATATCACTTCTTTTACTTTTGGTGAGAATTTTGCGTCCATATTTTTCTTTAATCAAAAATTAAACCAACCGTCATTGTGTCACTAATAACAACCGCAGCAGTTGGCTATTGTTCTGCCGCGTCGTAACAATGTCAACATTTAACGCTGCAGAAAAATTCAATGATGCAATATAAACTGCTTCTCCAACAAATTTGTGAAAAAAAACGATTAGTTGTTATCCACAAATCAATGAAAGTTTCTATCATTGTTCACAAAAGAACGACATGAAGTTTACGGTAGATAAGAAGGAACGGTATTGCACTTTCAAATTAGACGAAGAAAAACTCAACTCACTGATAGCACCCTACGTGAAAAGTGAACTTGTAATTTTGAACCAGGAGGGCTACCGGAATATCATTTTTGACATGAGTCTCGTCACTTTTGTCGATTCATCAGGACTCAGTGCTTTGCTGGTAGGTCACCGGATTTCTCAGGAAGCGAAAGGCACTTTTGTACTGGCCGGATGCAACGATGCCGTGATAAAACTCATCAAGATTTCACAACTGGACAGTTTATTGAATGTGGTTCCTACTGAAAGTGAGGCGACCGATTACATTCTGATGGAAGAGGTTCAGCGTGAAATTGAAGGTGAATAAATGACTTTTAACGTTACTATAATTGGAAGCAACTCTGCAGTTCCCGCACATGGCCGACACCCCAGTGCACAAGTAGTAAACGTTCACGACTATTTGTTTCTTGTTGATTGCGGAGAGGGAACGCAGATGCGTTTTCATGAACACCAGGTGAAGTGGAACCGCATAAAGCAAATTTTTATCAGCCATTTACACGGTGATCATTATTTCGGACTGGTGGGATTGATTTCAACCTATCATTTGCTGCAGCGCAATAAACCGCTGGATATTTATGGACCGGAAGGTCTGGAGGCCATCATCCGTTTACAGCTGGAGGCCGGGCATACAACCCTTTGCTATCCGCTGCAATTTCATGTCATTGATACAACTGTCAGCAAAGTCATTTTTGAAGATAAGGGCGTGGAAGTAATGACCATTCCCCTGCACCATCGCATCCCCTGTGCCGGTTTCCTGTTCAGGGAGAAGTTTGAAGGCAGAAAGGTGGACAAGGAAAAACTAGCAGCACTTCAACTGCCCTTGCATTTAATACCACCCATCAAGCACGGTGAAGATATCACAGACCCGCACACCGGCCGCATCATACCCAATAAAGAGCTGACTGTCCCTCATCCACCGGCTCGTTCCTATGCCTATTGCAGCGACACCGCCTACTCGGAGACCGTCATTGAATGTGTAAAGGGAGTGGATCTCGTTTACCACGATTGCACTTTTGACAAAGCGAGTGAAGCAAGAGCGGCTGCCACTTTTCACGGCACGACGGAGCAAGCCGCCAGGGTCGCAGATGCAGCCGGAGCAAGCCAATTGCTCATCGGACATTTCAGCGCCCGTTTCGAAAATCTGGACACTTTACTGGAAGAAGCCCGGGCCATTTTTCCGGCCACAGAGTTGGCGACGGAGGGAAGTGTTTTCGATGTAGGCGTCAAGGCCCCGCACACTGCCTACAACTAAAAGCGGGTTTCAATGACTGTTTAGTGTAGCTTTGAGTCAAATCTTATGCTATGTGGTGGCTTATTTTGGTGCCGGCTTTGCTGGTAATCCCTTATTTATACATTTCCTGGAATCCGCATTTTGGCGAACAGCGCACGGGTAAATTCAAAGAAAAGTACAGTAGGTCAAAGCAGTGGGACGGCAAGCAGTTCAATAATCTGGAGCATACCTCCATGAATATCGATCCCAGGGAAATTCCCGGACTCCTGCGGCAGCAGTTTACCAATACCAAGGGTCGTGCACCCATGCGTGCCATACCCATAGTCCCTTTTGATGCGACAGCATGGAACACATCTGCTCAACAGGCGAAATTCATCTGGTACGGGCACTCCGTTATCTTACTTCAAATTGGCGGAAAGAACATATTGATTGACCCCATGTTAGGGCCCAATGCCGCTCCGATAGCTCCTTTCAAGGTGCGGAGGTTCAGCGAAAACACATTGGAAATTATCGATACCCTTCCACCCTTAGATGCTATCCTTATGTCGCATGATCATTACGACCATCTCGACTATCCGAGCATTCAACGATTGCGGCATGTATCGAACAACTTCATTGTTGCACTGGGAGTTGGACGTCACCTGGAAAAATGGGGTGTGCCGGCTTCGGCCATTCAGGAATTAGATTGGTGGGATACTGTTCAGCTGGACAACGTAACTATCACCTTTACCCCCTCGAGACATTTTTCCGGACGAGGTATTTCCGATCGCTCGCGATGCCTGTGGGGTGGATTTGCATTCAAAACTGCAACAGCAAGTATATACTGGAGCGGTGACGGAGGCTACGGAGATCACTTCAAGGAAGTAGGTGAAAAACTAGGGCCTTTCGATATGGGATTCATGGAATGCGGACAATACAACCCACTATGGCAGCAGATTCACATGTTTCCTGAGGAGGCTGTGCAGGCTGCATTGGATGCCAAAGTGCAATGCTCCATACCGGTGCACTGGGGTGGCTTCACGCTGGCGTTACACCACTGGCGGGAGCCCGCTGAGCGATACCTTGCGGCTGCTGAAAGCCAACAGCATCCGGCATTCATAGCCACACCGGGTAAGATTCATGAAGCCGGCATGCATGAATGGGAAAAAGAACCCGAATGGTGGGTAGCGTCGAAATAGCGGACAATATAACGTTGGCAACCTACCCCCCCTATTATTTGTTAGTATAATCAAGAACACCGAATGCATACTTTTCACCCGGACCTGCAATTATGAAGATCCTACTTACCGGCGCCAACGGATACATTGGCAAGCGACTGTTACCGCTGCTTATTGCAGAGGGGCATGATGTGTTGTGCTGTGTGCGGAATAAGAGCCGATTCAAAGACAACCAGGTGTTTCTGCATGAACGCATCACACTTCTGGAGGTAGATTTCCTGAACCCACCTGAGCAACCCACCACTGAAAGCGGTATCGATGCTGCCTATTACCTCATTCATTCCATGAGCGACAATGATGCAGATTTCGAGGCGCTCGAAGCTGCTGCTGCGCGCAATTTCCTTGCATGGATTGCTCCAGCTGCAGTGCGGCAAATCATTTACCTGGGCGGCATTACCAATGAAGTGCAACTTTCGAAACACTTGTCATCGCGAAGGCAGGTAGATACGATTTTGCGGGAAGGCCCGACTCCTGTAACCACCCTCAAGGCCGGAATCATTGTTGGCTCGGGCAGCGCTTCGTTTGAAATAATTCGCGATCTGGTCGAAAAGCTTCCGATAATGGTAACGCCCAAATGGTTGAACACCCGCATTCAACCGATAGCGGTGCGCAACGTGCTTGCATTCCTGACAGGCGTCTTACTGCGACAGGAGACTTTCGGAAAATCGTATGATATTGCTGGCCCTGATATTCTCACCTACAAACAAATGCTGTTGCAATTTGCCGAGGTGCGTGGTTTGCGCAGATACATTTATACCATACCTGTCATGACACCCCGCTTATCATCGTACTGGTTGTATTTCGTCACATCAACTTCCTATAAACTGGCTGTCCATCTTGTGAACAGCATGAAAGTGGAGGTGGTGGCATCTCAAAACGACCTGAGCGAAATGCTGGGCATTGAACCCCTTTCCTACAAAAAAGCAGTCGAACTGGCCTTTCAGAAAATAGAGCAGAACAATGTGGCCTCCAGCTGGAAGGATGCCCTGATATCGAGCAGCAATGACCCTTTTATCCTGCAGCAGATAAGTGTGCCAACGCATGGTTGTTTCATCGACAAACGCTCGCAGGTCATTCCTGAAAATCCTGAACAGGTGCTTGCTAATATTTGGGCCATTGGCGGAAAACGCGGATGGTATTATGGCAACTGGTTGTGGACCATTCGAGGTTATCTCGATAAACTTTTCGGAGGTGTAGGTTTGCGAAGAGGACGGACCAATGCCACTGATATTTATGCAGGTGACACCCTGGATTTCTGGAGGGTACTCATTGCCAATCGTCAGCAACAGCGGCTATTGTTGTATGCGGAAATGAAGCTACCGGGAGAAGCCTGGCTGGAATTTCATATAAAAGATGAAAATGGAAAGTCCACCTTATTTCAGACTGCTACTTTCAGACCTAAGGGTTTGCTCGGACGCCTGTACTGGTTTGCCGTATTGCCTTTTCACCATTTCATTTTCAATGGTATGCTAACACGGTTGATTCGTTTTCGGAATACCTGAAAGCTTACTCTCGCTTCAAATCGTACTTTTCAATCTTGTTGTAGAGGTGAGAACGCTGGATATCGAGTTCCTCTGCTGTCTTTGAAACGTTCCAGTTGTTCTTCTGCAGGCGGTGTTGTATGAATTCTTTTTCAATATATTCCTTGAAATCCTGGAATTTTTCGAAACGGTCGAAAAGGTCCTTGGGGTTGCCGCCACCTTTGGGCGATTGCGCATAGGCAAGCACTTCTTCTTCCGTAATCTTATTATCGCTGAGAATCACCAATCGTTCAATAACGTTGCGCAGTTCGCGGATATTTCCTGTCCAGTTAATCAGCTGTAGCTCATGCATTGCCTTGGGGGTAATCGTTTTCCGCGGCATGCTATGGTCTTCACATATTTCTTTTACAAACCTATCGGCCAGCAAAGGAATATCCTCATCGCGCTCGTTGAGAGAAGGAACATGAATAAGGATAACGCTGAGTCGGTGATACAAGTCCATTCGGAATTTGTTCTCATCAATCTCCTTCATCAACTCCTTATTGGTAGCTGCGACGACCCGCACATCTACCGGTATTTCCTTATCCCCGCCTACTCTGGTAATCTTATTTTCCTGTAATGCGCGCAATACTTTAGCCTGAGCACTTAGGCTCATGTCGCCGATTTCATCTAGGAATAATGTTCCCCCGTTGGCTTGTTCAAATTTTCCGATACGTTGCTTAATAGCCGAAGTGAAGGCTCCCTTTTCGTGGCCGAACAGTTCGCTTTCTATCAATTCTGCGGGGATGGCTGCACAGTTCACTTCTACCAGCGGGCCGTTCGCGCGATTGCTTTTTTCATGTATCCATCGCGCTACCAACTCTTTACCGGTACCGTTGTCTCCGGTAATAAGTACCCGTGCATCTGTAGGTGCCACCCTTTCGATGGTATCCTTGATTTTCTGAATAGCAGGCGATCCCCCTATGATTTCCCGTGTTTTGGTAACCTTTCTTTTGAGGACTTTGGTCTCGGTAATCAGATTGCTTTTGTCGAGGGCATTACGGATGGTGATGAGCAGGCGGTTCAAATCAGGCGGCTTAGCCACGTAATCGAAAGCGCCATTCTTGACGGCATCCACAGCTGTCTCGAGTGTTCCGTGTCCGGAAATCATAATCAGGGGCACATCAGGATTGGATTTAGTAGCTTTTTCCAGCACTTCCATTCCGTCCATTTTCGGCATTTTGATATCGCACAATACAGCATCGAAATCTCCATCCTGTATCATCCGCAGCCCCTCTGCCCCATCCTGTGCTTCTTCTACATTATACCCTTCATATTCCAGGATTTCGCGCAGGGTTTTCCGGATGCTTTTTTCGTCGTCTATCAAGAGAATATTAGCCATGATTGTAAAAGTAAGGTATTATTGTTTGGTTTAATAGATTTCCGTTTCGCTGAAACTTCCGTCTTCATAGTAGGTTTTCCAGGGCCCCTGTTTCTGGTCATTCACATAGTCGCCCATAGCACTCATGGTCCCATTTTCATAAAATTCTTTCCAGGTACCGGTCTTCAGGTTGTCCTTGTAATTGCCGATGGATTGGACATTTCCATTTTCGTAATACATTGTTTGCATGCCGTCCAGCAAGCCGTTGACATAATGCTGCTCCATGGCCAGGTTCCCATTGTTATAATACCATCTGGATACGCCATCCTTGATACCGTCCTTATAGGTAGCAAAAGCCACTAGATTTCCCATATCATTATAATCGCTGCAGGTGCCATTAAACTGTCCGTTGCGGTAGTGGTATACACTTTTCACTATACGAATGCCCTTGGAAGTGAAATAGGTCCGCACCTCACCTTCGAGTTCTCCATTAACATAGTTCTCCTCTTTCAGAACAATCCCATTTTTTTCGCACTCCATGTACCAACCATTGGGCTTCCCTTTGCGGAATTCCTGACTTTTGTGCAGCACGCCATTGGCAAAATAGGTGCGCACAACACCTTCCTTCTTCCCCTGAACCATAAACCCTTCCTCGATGGTCTTATCATTGAATTCCACTTTGTACTGCTCCCTTTCAGGATGGGCAGGATCGAAGATGAAGGTAGTGTCCTGTGCCCTCAGGAATGGAGATATTAAAATCATTGATACAAACAATACATGTTTAGCGCTTTTCATGTGTCTCTATTTTTGATTTTGATAATTCCTTGTTATCGTTTTCCGTTTCCGGCAATTGCTCGCCTCTGCAACATTCATCGACATTCACTTTGCAATACTGGCATTGTCCGTGTCCGTGCACCCACACGATTTTTGTAGGAAGTCCGCAATAGGGACAAATAGTAAAATCTTTTAATGTATGCATAGTTAAAAAAAAGCCTGCAGGCTCATAAGCCGGATTCTGTTTGAGTCCTGTCATTTATCTGGTCCTGCATTCGCATGCAGGATCTTGCTGTCTACCCACCGAAGATTCGGGCGAGCCACCCTCCTTGTTACTCCGGTATATTTGACATTGTAACCCACAAGGTTTACCCATGCACCCTGTTACCAGACTGCATCGTGGGCTCTTACCCCACGTTTTCACCATCACCCTGCCAGGCAAGGCTGTAATTTTCTGTGGCACTCTCTCTGACCCCGAAGGGCCGCCACCTGTTAGGTGGTGTGGCGCTCTGTGTTATCCGGACTTTCCTCATCCCATTTACATAGGACGCGACAGGCCGGCCTGCAGTATTTTTAAGAACGTTATTCTAAATGCACCACCGTTGCCCCGAAACCGAAACGGTGGTGGTACTCATTGTTGAACGAAGTTACGGAAGGATAATTTTTTAGTCGGCTTGCTATTTCATCTTTCAGCACC
>DDYY01000041.1 GCA_002346225.1 Bacteroidetes bacterium UBA3022 | reverse complement strand
CCTGCCATCAACTCATCCTTAGACGATTTCTACTATACCATTCCTGCACGGGGCGATTATCTTTATTTCTCTTCGCGGCAGGAAACTTATGGAGGCGCAGATTTATTCCGCATACCGCTGCCCGAAGAACTTCAACCTGACCCGATAGCGCTCTTCCGCGGTAAAGTCTTCGATAAGGAAACGGGAGAACCGGTGATGGCGGAAATCAGCTACGGCGGTCTCATTGCCACAGAGCCCATCGCGACCACCATCGTTACAGGCAGCGACATCCAGCTGATAGTTCCCGGCAATGACTACAACATCACCTACAAGACCCCGGGTTATCTGCCTGTGTACGACAAGCTGAACCTGGAGGAACAATATGCCGATATAGACTTCAACGCCACCGACCCGATTCAGGTGTACCGCCATACCATCCGCCAGGAATTACTGCCCCGCATCAAGGACAAAAACCACGACCGCGAAGCACTCACCGAAACCATACAGATGACTATCGACTCTCTGGAAGCAGATGAACTGGACCAGCTGGAAAAAGATGCCCTGCTGGAAGAGCTTACCACAGAGCTGTTGCAGGAACCCACCACTGCGTACAAGGAAATGGAAGACAGTATCTATATGATTCCCATCAGGGAAGGACAGATTTTGACCATGGATAATGTTTTTTTCGATGCGAACAGGTCCTCCATCCGCGAAACATCTTACGATCAGTTGAATGAAATACTCACCTTTCTGCGCGACAACCCGAATATTTATGTGGAAGTAGGTGGACATACCAATGGCCTGCCGGAAGCAGAATTTTGTTTCCGCCTGTCATCCGACCGCGCCGAGAAAGTAGCAAACTACTTCATAACAGAAGGTATTGCAGCCGACAGGATTTCCTGGAAAGGATACGGCAAAACGCAACCCATTGCGGATAACGATACCCTGGCAGGCAGGAAAAAGAACCAGCGGGTAGAGCTGAAAATCATCCGTGTGGAATAAGCAGCTACCTGCCGCCCGCAGCTTCCTTATATTTGTCCACTTATACATTTCCACATGCTGCTATATTTATTACTGATGTCTTTTGCTATGCCACCACAACCTGCCATTACCTACCATGTGCACATGAGCAATCCCGAGTTGCACTATTTCAATATTTCCATAGAAGTAGTTCCGGAGCAGAATGCCCCTACCGACTGGTTCATACCCGTGTGGACACCGGGCTCCTACCTCGTGCGCGAGTTTGCCAAAAGCATTGACAAGGTAGCGGCCTACGATGCGCAAGGCAATGTCGTGGACATTCAAAAAACAGACAAGAACACCTGGCGTGTGGACCACGGCGGCAAACCTTACAACCTGCTGTACCGTGTGTATGCTTTTGAAGAGTCTGTGAGAACTTCCTTCCTCGACGATACGCGGGCAGCCATCATGCCGACCTCTACCCTCCTCTACCCATCGGATGTGGATGTGCCTGTGGCCATTCAACTGTATCCCGATAACAACTGGAGCACCCTCTCCACACCCTTGCGGTCTGCAGCCGACAATCCCTGGTTGCTCTTTGCGAATAGCAGGGATGAGCTCTACGACAGTCCTATAGAAATCGGTAATCAGGATGTGTTCAGCTTTACGGCAGCGGGAAAACCCCATAACCTGGTAATGATTGGCAAGGGCAATTATTCCATAGACACCATACTCCCCGACCTGACGCGCATTGTAGAGGCGCAGACTGCCATTTTCGGCGAGAACCCAACAGGGCCCTACTATTTCATGGTGAATAATACATCGACGCGCGGCGGCGGACTCGAACATGCCAATGCATCCTGCAATCAGTTTCCCCGCGATGGGTACGACGGCGATGGTTATGCCAGCTTTCTCGCGCTGATGAGTCATGAGTATTTCCATATCTGGAATGTGAAACGTCTGCGACCGATAGAACTGGGTCCCTTCGATTACAGCAAGGAGAACTACACCACCGGCCTGTGGGTGGCGGAAGGCTTTACATCCTACTATGATGACCATATTCTGCTGCGCACAGGCATCTATACGGAAGCAGCGTATTTGAAAAATTTATCCGGCAGCATCAACAGCGTGCTGAATAATCCGGGTGATGCCGTACAAAGTGTTGCGGCCTCCTCCTTCGATGCATGGATCAAAGCCTACAGGCGCAATGAGAACAGCGGCAACACCGAAGTGAGTTATTACACCAAAGGCAGTGTTCTTGCCTTCCTGCTCGATCTGATGATTATTCAGTTTAGTAATGGTGAGCAAACACTGGACGATGCTATGCGGGCCGCATGGGAGCAACTCTACCGGCCCGAAGGTGGTGGGTATACCGAAGCACAATTCCGCCAAGTACTGGAACAATACACCGGAGGCTCCCTGGAGCCATTCTATGCCGCCTATGTACATGGTACCAGTCCGCTGGACCTGGAAGCCCACGTCAACGCCATAGGCATGCAATTAGTGGCAGAAGCAGACACGACAGCCTGGTGGGGTATGCGCGCAGGTGCGAACAATACCATCAACAATGTGGTAGAAAACGGACCCGCTGCCGCAGCCGGTTTGAATGCCGGCGACCACATACTGGCTATCAACAATGTGTCGCTGCCCTCCGGCTCAACCACATGGACGGAAGATTATGCAGCCGGAACAACCCTGACCGTGACGGTAGACAGAAGAGGCATTACCCGCAGTTTCGAAATAGTGCTGACCACCAAACCCGGCTACAATTACCAGCTACAGCCCTTACCCAACCTTTCCGACAAGCAGGCAAACAACTACCGCGCCTGGCTGCGCAACAGGCAATAGCGCTCGACCCCTGCGCAAATAATGCAACAAAATCATGCTGCGCTACCGGGCTCCGGTAAACACTTCCATGCTCTTTATGCACATGCATATATTTCACTTCGTGGGAATTATTTGCGGTTTTGTAGTTATTTTAGAGGGCTACCTGAATGATTTGTTAGGGTATAAAGAAGTTGTACACTATGTAAAATGACAACCTGGATGCGACAAGACATAATTGAAAAATTAACCAACTGGCAGACAGGAAAAATGTCGACTGAAGAAATCTTTGATTGGGCAAACGACAATTGGATACCTTACGAAGACCAATATGAAGATAATGAGTACTCGTCAGATGGTGAATACCAGTCTGTAACAAGGGATGTAATCAACTATTTAGAGGAACTATTTCGACTTGACATCACCAAAGATGACATTCCTGAACTATTGAAATACCTTCTAACTCCTAAGGGACAATATGAAGAAGGACACAAAGAATTGTTAAACTATTTCGACTCAATTGACTGGGATCAGAGAAATAAAGAACTGAAAAATAAAAAACCGTACTCCTACTGGGACAGAAGAAAATAAAAAACATAGTGTACAACAAAGCATATAGCATAAGTCGGGTGGACGGCTACCAGCAAGGTTTTCCCTTCTTAGCAAGCTTGGGTTTCGGAGGACAAGAAAGTGCTGCGAAACCGTCAAAAGCCATATGCAAACCGTTAGCAAACTCTTATTGTTAAACTTAGAAATGACATAAACCCAGATTCATGAAGAAAACAACCGTAATTATACTTGCACTATTTAGCATACTGTTCTCTAGTAATGCTCAAAACTATCAATGGGCTAGAATAATGGGTACGGTTCAAACTGAAGTTGTTGCTTCTATGGTTGTAGACAGCTTCGGCAACATCTACACTATCGGCAATTTTGAGGGAACAATAGACTTAGACCCTGGGGTAGGAATTAGCAATTTAACAAGTGAGGGGGAGTATGATTTTTTTATCTCAAAACTGAACGCAGCAGGTAATTTCATTTGGGCTAAAAGAATTGGTGGGGCAGATTATGATATTGGTTCTTCCATTGCTGTTGACAAATTTGGAAACCTGCATATTTTGGGTCATTTCTCCGGGAGCGTTGACTTTGACCCAGGTGTCGGAACAAGCAATTTAGTTAATGTAGGAGCGTCTGATGCTTTTGTCTTGAAATTGGATTCAGCGGGCAATTTCATTTGGGTAAAAAGCATGGGTGGGATTAGCATTGTAACCAGCAAATCCATTGGCCTGGACAGCGCTGGTAATGTATACGCATCGGGCGACTACTGGGAAACAGCTGACTTTGACCCTGGACCGGATACAAGCAATTTAACGAGCCTGGGCTCAACAGATATTTTCATCACAAAACTGGATTCAGCGGGGAACTTTATTTGGGCTAAAAGCATGGGTGGTGGAGGCATTCAATATATCAATTGTATTGCAGTAGACGCATTAGGGAATGTGCACACTATTGGCGGCTTTACGGGAACTATTGACTTGGATCCAGGGGGTGGCTCAGCCGATTTTACGAGTGAAGGAATAGAAGATTTCTATATATCTAAAATGGACGAATCTGGCAATTACCTATGGGGTGGAAGTTTTGGTGGGATGTATGATGATTTTGGCACCTCCATTGCAGTAGACAATAATGGCAATGTTTATACAACAGGTATGTGTGCGATGGGTGCAGATTTTGATCCAGGTCCCGAAATCAACTTCGTATCCAATAGCGGATATGATGTTTTTATTTTAAAGCTTAGTGCTGAAGGTGATTTTGTCTGGGTTAAAAGTATTGGAGGGTATGACTTTGATATAGGATATGATTTTGCCATAGACGACTCTAACAATGTTTATACAACCGGCTCCTTTAAGGGTACTGTCGATTTTGATCCAGGAGATCTATCAAACACTGTTTCCAATAATGGTGGGTCTGATATTTTCATATTAAAACTGGACTCAGCTGGAAATTTCGTTTGGGTAAAAAGTTTAGGGGGGGCTTCTAGCGATTATGGCAGATTCATATCCGCAGATAACGCCGGTAACGTATACACAGCTGGTGTTTTTAAGGAGACTGTTGATTTTGACCCGGGCCCGGGAACTTATAACCTAACGAGCACAGGATCCAATGATATTTTCATTCTCAAACTGGGTTCTGCAAGTGTAGATATAGGGGAACATAGTTTTGAGAATAGCCTAAGAGCATTCCCAAATCCCACCACAGATGCCTTGAATATTGACTTAGGCTCAAAATATGAAGAAGTAGATGTATTAGTTAAGAATCAACTCGGACAAACTATAATGAAGAAATCGTTTGTTAATTCAAATTTTTTAGAACTTAACATACCAGGAGCGGTAGGTTTGTATTATATAGAAGTAAGCATGGGGGCTAAAAAGGGAGTGCTTAAAGTAGTAAAAGAATAAGGTTTATCAATTCAAACTATTAGCATACAAAATCTTTAAGAGCACAACTGCCTATTACCCGCTCGGAAGTAACCCAACAAAACCAATGCGCCTACTCCTCACCCTAATAATCTTCAGCCCATTTTTCGCTTGTAAGCCAACTCAAAATGCAGTCCTGCAAGAGTCGGAAAAGGAGGTGTCGTGGTTTTTTTAGTCGGTGGATTGGCATCCCACTAAAGACCAAATTGTGGTAGGTGGTTCCAATGACTCGTTTCTTAAGGTGTTATCTACAGAAAGCTTTCAGGAGTTAACGAGCCTGCCTTACCTGGGAACCATCACCAAAGCCAAATGGCATCCTACAGATAACAGAGTGGCCATAGCTGTGCAGGACGGCAAATCGAAACCGGCTATTCTCCATTTGGATAACAACAAAATAATTGAACTCGACAGCATCACCAACGATGGCGCAAGGGCAATCGCGTGGAACGCTACCGGAGACCTATTGGCCGATGGCGACAATGAAGGATTCCTTACCTTCTTTGATGCAACAGGAGCATTCCTGAGGAAAATAGACACCGGACAAAAAGGCCTTATGGGTTTAGATTGGCATCCTAAAGAAAATACAGTCGTCGTAGTGGGTGAAAGCATTTCGCTGTATGATTTTGCAACGGACAGCCTGCAACATTTCGAGGACAGGAAGGAAGAAGTGCTCATGCTTTCTGTAGCCTGGAATCCCAACGGGGCCATTTTCGCCACAGGTGACTATGGGGATTTCATACAGCACTATCCGCCATCGTTGCAATACTGGACCTACGATGGTGAAAAAATAAAAACCATTGATGAAAGCAAAGCTGAAATAAGAAACTTAAAGTGGTCGGGTGATGGTGCACTATTAGCCACTGCCAGCGAAAAGCTCAGACTATGGAATAAAGAGGGTGAACTGGTCAACGAAAAAAGCAGCGAAAACCTGCTTTGGGGAATAGACTGGAATACAGACGGTAGCAGATTGGTTACAACAGATGAACAGGGGAATATCCAGTTCTGGAATCAAGACCTGCAGCCTATGAAGCAATTGAAATATGGAAGCGCATGGAGCCCGTAATCAAATCCATTCAGGATAAAAAGTTAGTCGGACAACGCATGACGATGAGCCTGGAAGACTACAGGATTGGGAAGCTTTGGCGGACATTCAGTCCAAGGCGAAAAGAAATCCTGCATCCGGTAAATACTGATATGATTTCACTGGCGGTGTATCCACCAGATTATTTCCGGCACTTCCAACCCTCCACTGCATTCGAAAGATGGGCGGCAGTGGAGGTGCAACACTATGAGCATATTCCAACCGACATGGAAACCTTCGACCTGCCGGGCGGACTCTATGCGGTTTTTGCTCATAAGGGATTGTCTTCCGATAATTCCCTGTTTCAATACATTTTCGGCACTTGGCTACCTCCCTCCACATTTGAACTGGACCACAGGCCCCACTTTGAGATACTGGGTGAAAAGTACCGGAATAATGACCCGGCATCGGAGGAAGAAATCTGGATACCCATCAAAGCAAAAGCTGCCCCGGACAAAACCGACCATTCCTGACGGCCTGAGAAGCCCGTCTGATGGCAGCTCCACCGATATCTCATTAGCTTTCGTATTTTTAAAGTTGCAGCGGACAGCAATAACGATGTACCATAAATGGATAACTCACAGGAGTGACCCACAAGTAATAGTCGAAACCAAACGACCATATGAAAATATCATTCGTACATAAGTACTTTTTTCAGGCTGTTCTGTGCTTTGCTCCTCTGGGCGCATTCAGCCAGCAGCTGCAGCAGGAAAAGATGGAACAGCTCCAATTCATGACCGGTGAATGGGTGGGCACATCCAGGATATATGAAAATGGGATGCTCACCCGGGAAGGAGCTGCATACGAAAACATCCAGTACGATCTGGATACCGGCATTCTGGTGATTGAGTTGAACACAGCATTCTTACAGCTGCATACAATCATTTACTACGATGAACAGGATGAGCAATACTACTACCATCGCTTTTCCCAAAAGGGTGCAGCCAGATATCCAGCTGAATACAGGGACGGGCAATTCATGGTGATGAAAGATGAAAATACCAGATTCATTTTCGGCAGCACTCCGGATGGTGGCTTTCGGGAATATGGCGAGCAACGGATAAACGGAGTATGGACCAAGATTTTTGAAGATACTTTCATCAACACGCAGTGAAGAATGGGGAAACTCAACAGTACCTATAAATCCTCATCAGGATAATACTAACTTTAACATGTAGCTATTACATAAAATCAACCGTTACTTTTTCCATCTGCCAAAGCCCTGCCCATGTTAAAATTCTTCCGGAAAATAAGACAGCAATTACTGTCCCAAAACAAATTCAACAAATACCTGATATATGCCATTGGTGAAATTATTCTGGTAGTTATCGGTATTCTTATTGCCGTACAAATAAACAACTGGAATGACAGGCGCAAGGACCAGCAGGAAGAGATAATCTTACTGAAAAGCCTGCAACGCGATTTGCACTCAGACATGGAAAATATCCAGTTGCGCATGGATCGCAAAAGGGCTATGCTGACAGGATTTATTCATTGTCTTGAAATTCTATCGGATAAAAGAGAGGGTACGAAAGAAGAATTCATGCAGCACTACGAGATGATCATGCAGGTGGATGAAATCACGCTGAACACTACCACTTTCAATAATCTTCAAAATAATGGGGTCATAAAGCTCATACGCAATAAGCGCTTAGCAGATAGTATTGTTGCCTATTACAATACCGACTTGAATGGCTGGCAATCGTCCCTCAGAGAATATTCCAGAAACAACTTTGCTCCATACTTACTCAGCTATGATTTCTTGCCGGAGGTAACTTTCGAGTTATCTAATATAGATGCGGAGTTGCAAGCATATCTAAATGCTTTGCCGGGCAATAGTGAATTCTCATTTTCCGGTAAATCTTTGGAAGATTACAAAAACAACTACTTCATCATCAATATGCTAAAATTCAAATCCCGGAATGTAATCGGTATTTTGGGAGAATACAAAGCACTTTTAGGTGATGCAGAACAGCTGGATAAAAGCATCCAAAATCATATCAGTACCTATGATTAAAATATGCCGCAACTTCGATTTCCTCTCACTTGCAAAGGGTTCCCGAAAGATGCATCAGTAAAATAATGACCAACCCCGCCCCTATCTTTAAGTAATTGAAAAGTACTGTATGTCGGCCGTTTATCTGTTCCGTTTAGATTCCATCATTGACAATAAAGTGAGGGGCAGTCTGCGCAGCCAGACGCCCGATAAAAGATTCCTGGATGAGCCCTATCTCGCACTGCAGATACTGCGCGACCCCCTGGTGACCCTCCACGGAGAGGAAGCATTTCCAAGAGACAAGCTCTATGCGGATAAAGACTGGACCATAACTTTGGCTAATCAACTTATCGGGAGCTGCAAGCTCAGGGATTACCAATACCCGGATTGCAAAATCGAATTTGTATTGAATGACACTGACTTGCTCGGTAGTCTGATTCCGGGAAGTATGTGGGATTTGGAGGTGATATACTTCGATTCGAATAACTTCTATGCCACCAAAAGTGATTCATGGAATACCAATACCCTCGGCACGTATTTTAACTACTTTGTAGATCCTACCTACTATCCCGACCTCAGTGTTGAAATAGAACTCGAAGATGCGGCTGATGATGCGATGGTCGGAAGGCTTGATGAGTACTTTACATCACTGGCGCGGGAACTGGGTATCTATGCATCGAAAGCCACCCTCGAACGCGACTATGTGGTTGTACTGCTGGATTTTCAAACCCGACCCTATGCGCGAGCATTGCTGGATAAAATAGTAACGGACCTTCATGCGTCCTTTGAGGCTCCTACGATTAAAAGCGTGCGCATCAGGTGAAAGGTCGCGAAGCAGCAATAGGACCGGTCAATCATACTGACTTCATCACCGACTTTCCGTCAACCCACAAGCAAAGCTATCCCTGCAACTCATTCATCAAAACATTCATTCAATCCGTTTTCAATTTGCAAGCTATGATCATAAAATGATTGTATTAATTTGTAATATGTATCACCTTTGGGTTTGAGTGTATATACAAAATCTTCGACCGTATAATAGCCCCAACTATTTTTAAATATATCATTGCAGACAACCTGAATATACTGCAGCTCCATTTCCAGACCATAAAGTATTGCAATCGTTTCAAGGCAAAATCCCCAATCATTTAATTGCTGAATCATTCTTTTAATAGCGTCACGTGATTGATCCATACTACGGTAAATCAATTGCAATTGCTTCTCAGCACTCTCCCAATGCAAATCCCGATAAAATTCTTCTTTTTCTTGATAGCCATCTGTCGCTTCATTGAAAAATTCCATAAAGGCACTATCACTGAAATATACCGCCGCACGGAAAATATCAAAATCGATTAAGAAATCTGATAATTCTTTCTCATCCAATTCCTGCGCTCCGGCAGAAAATGGAATCATTCCCAGGCACATGACCCATGCAGCTAATTTCATACACTGTATTTTTTAATATTGAAATCCTGTGTAATATAGTATTTCTCCTATAAACGGGAATAGCCAGCGGCAGCTGCTGCCCATACGTGCGGCTGATAAAGCTATGCTTTCACTACCGTCCTGCTATCGCTTTGCGCCGTGGGAAGAATGGTCAGTTCTTCCAGATTAACATGTGCGGGACGGGAAGCGGCAAACCAGATGACCTCAGCAACGTCCTGCGCAGAAAGGGGTGTATAGCCGGCATAGACATGGTCGGCCTTGTCCTTATCTCCCTTAAACCGCACTACTGAAAACTCCGTCTCGGCAAGACCCGGAGATATATTGGTCACCTTGATGCCGTGCTGCACGAGATCCATGCGCATCCCCTTACTGAGGGCTGTAACAGCATGCTTGGTGGCACAGTACACATTGCCACCCGGATATACTTCCTGTCCCGCCAGGGAGCTCACATTGATAATATGGCCTTTTTTGCGCTCCACCATCCCCGGCACCACAGCGCGGGTAACATACAGCAAACCCTTTACGTTGGTATCGACCATGCGGTCCCAGTCTTCAATAACACCTGCATCTACACTATCCCTTCCCACCGCCAGTCCGGCATTGTTAATCAAAATAGCTATTTCCCGAAACGGCGACTGCAGGCCTTCAAAAGCAGCGGCAGTAGCTGCGGCATCGCGTACATCAAAAACTAACGGCAACACCTGCACAGCATGGGTGTCGCGCAACTCCTGCGCATAATCATGCAACTCCTGCGCTCTTCTGGCGGTGATGATGAGGTCATAACCATTGTCGGCAAAAATGGCAGCACAGGCTTTTCCAAAACCCGAGCTCGCTCCTGTTATACAAACGGTAGGCATATTATGATAGATGATTGAAGGGTAAATATTACTTCTTCATCCTTATAATGCAAGGATTTGCCGGCATTTATTTCCCAACCATTAAAAGTAAATTACCTTTGAAGGCAACTACTGCTTACCAATGAAAACCATTTTACGGACACTGCTCCTGCTATGGCTTTTTAGTCTGGGCTCTGTATGGGCACAGACCGTCATACAAGGCAATGTAACATCTCAAAAAAAAGAAACTGTCCCGGGTGTCAACGTCATTCTGGTCGACACTTATGACGGCACCACCACCGACCTGGATGGCAACTATTCCTTTACAACCTATGAAGAGGGAAGTTTTGTATTACAGTTCAGCTTTATTGGCTTTGTCCCCTTCAGCGACACCGTGCAACTACCTGCAGATACCCTGGTCATCGATGTGGTGCTCAAGGAGGAGTTCAACGAGCTGAGAGCGGTGGTTGTTTCTGCAGGCGCCTTTGAAGCCAGCGACGAAAAGCGGGGAGTGATACTCCGCCCACTGGATATTGTTACTACAGCTGGTGCTTCCGGCGATCTGTACGGTGCACTCACCACCCTTCCGGGCGCTACCCAGGTGGGCAACGACGACGGCTTCTATGTCAGGGGCGGCTCCGACTATGAAACCATGACCATCATCGATGGTATTCCTGTGCAGAATCCGTTTTTCAGTACTGTACCCGACCTTCCTTCCCGCGGAAGGTTCGCTCCTTTCCTGTTCAAGGGAACCGTGTTCAGTACGGGTGGTTATTCGGCAGAGTACGGACAAGCTTTATCTTCTGCTATCATTCTTACGACACAGGATATGCCCGATGCATCTGCTTCCGGTATCAACCTCTCTCCCATTTTCGCCAGCGGCTTCCATACCCAGGCATGGAAAAATACTGCCATAGGCGGCGGACTAAACTATACGAATCTGTATTTATTTAATGCATTATTCCAGCCGCAGACGTATGAGAACATCAAGGATGTGCAGGCTTTGTCAGGCAATGTGTACTTTCGGCAGAAGACTTCACAAACCGGTATTATAAAACTGTACGGACAATTTGAAGGGTCAGGACTGGGCGTACGCTTCCCAAATGTAGACAGCCTGGAAGAAGGTGTCAAGGACGATATATTCATCTTCAACAGATACAACTACCTCAATATCTCCTACAGAGAACTCTTTGGTAATAAGTGGACGCTGAATGTGGCAGCAGGATGGAGTGAAAACAACGACAGCCTCACCATCAACGGTTTCAATGTGAGCAGAGGTGATGAATCGCTGCAGGCCAAGACAACACTCACTTATCAGGCTTCTGAGAAAGTCCGCGTTAAAGCCGGCACAGAAGTATGGAACATCTACAACTTTCAGGAGGCAGGCAGCGATGTTTTCGATGTCACCTGGAACATGGTTGCCAATTTTGCCGAGGCAGATGTATTCATTACGAATGACCTGGCCGGTAGGATTGGCGTGCGGCACGAATACGTAGACATTGTAGGCGAACACAATGTGGCACCACGAATATCACTGGCCTACAAACTCGGAAAAAATGGTCAGGTCGGACTGGCTTATGGTGAGTTCTATCAGACCCCGCAGCGCCAGTTCCTGTATGACCCAACATTAAGTGAGGGTCTGGTGTATGAAAGAGCTACGCACTATATCGCCAATTATCAGGTGAGCGCCAACGACAGGACATTCCGCGTTGAACTGTACCACAAGGACTATAAAGACCTCATCAGTTTTGTTCCCGGACCCTTCCAGGGCGTATTCAACTCCATCGACAACAGCGGCTTTGGATACGCACGAGGTATAGATGTATTTTTTAGAGATAGAAAAACACTGGACAACACCGATTACTGGATTTCCTATTCGTATCTGGACACCCGCAGAAGATTCCTCGATTATCCGGTGGAAACACAGCCTACCTTTGCTGCCGACCATGTGATGAGTGTGGTGTACAAATACTATATCGGTGCCATCAGCACACAGGTAGGTGCCACCTATCGCTTCATTTCAGGCTGGCCGGTCTACAATCCTTATGACGATGTATTCCTGAGCGAAATATCACCGGCCTTCCATGACCTGAGTATCAATGCCAGTTACCTGACGCGTATCAAAGATCAGTTTACGGTTATTTTCGCTTCGGTCAACAACGTGTTGGGGCTAGAGCAGATTTTCGGCAAGACCTTCTCCATAGAAGATCCGGGCGTATTTGTGGAACAACGCCCTCCCCTGGTGACCAGCTTTTTCCTGGGCATGTTTATCAATATCAGCTATCCTAATCAAAATACACCCTAGGCATTAAATTTGTATAACTCAAAACATATGAAAAAAATAAACCTCTTACTGCTGCTGTTGCTTCCCCTTATGAGCTTCAGTCAAAATCAGAAATTCATAGATGCCATGACCCGCTCTTTGGAAGAGATGTCGAATGCAGCTACAGCTGAAGCATTCCTCGCGGTCAGCAACCGTTTTGAGCGGATTGCACTGGCGGAAAAGACGGAATGGCTGCCTTACTACTATGCGGCCTATGCGCGTTCGGTGTCGGCATTTATCGCCGGTGACAAATCGAAAGTGGATGAGGTGCTGGATGTGGCGCAAAAGCTGGTGGATGTAGCAGATAGCCTGTCACCTGACAACAGTGAAATCGTTTTGATGAAAGCCATGGTGCTGGCAGGCAGGATTTCCGTTGATCCGATGAGCCGGGGAATGCAATATGGGATGCAAAGTGGAATGCTGATGCAACGCGCCATCACACTCGATGACAGCAACCCAAGAAGTTATTATATGATGGGACAAAGCCTGTTCTATACGCCCGAACAATTTGGTGGCGGGAAGGAAGCCGGATGCAATATGCTGGAAATTGCCCGGGAAAAATATGCCACCTTCCAACCGGCATCTTCCATCCATCCTACATGGGGTGAAGAACAGCTGGTAGAGCTATTGAAACAATGTGCCGCTACCGAAAGTAATGAATCAGGTGAATAAACAATATATATCCTTCAGGATAGCTTTTTTTATCACCTCGTTGAGCCTGCTCTTTGCCTGCGCAGGTGAAGCTGCTGATAAGGGCGATACAACCAAAGATGCCAATGCATATATGCACCAGTCGGATTTCGATGCACTGGTGGAACGCTTTGAAGGCCCGGAGCGGAATGCCTATCAGCAACCGGAAAAAGTCATGGAATGGCTGGGCGATATTCGGGGGAAGAAAATAATGGACATTGGCGCTGGTACCGGTTACTTTAGCTTCCGTCTGGCTGCCGGTGGTGCGCAGGTACTGGCTGCCGATGTAGACACGCTCTTCCAGCAATACATCCTGAACAAACGCGATAGCCTGGGAATAGACGCGGCCGCGCTGGATACCATGCTGCTACCTTACGATAGTCCGCGCCTTCCCGGCAACAGTGTGGACATGGTATTGGTAGTGAATACCTACCACCACATTGCCAACAGAAAAGAATATTTCGCTGATGTATTGATGGGCCTTCGACAAGACGGAGAGCTGGTCATCATTGATTATTTCAAGAAGGATTTACCGGTGGGCCCTCCTGCTGCACATAAAATCGACTATCCGGTTGTGGTTCAGGAATTAAAAAGTTCGGGCTTTACCCACTTTGCAATTGATACTACCCTGCTGGAATACCAGTATTGTATTCGGGCTTCCATTTAACATATAAATATTATCCATACTATTTTTGTTGCTGCAATCCTGTGGGCAATAATTATTAAATTTGTTGTATAAATCAATTAATGCAACAAATGGACTGGATTACAAAAGCAACAGAAATGGCTATTGAATATGCTCCCATGGTATTGGGTGCATTGCTCACACTCATCATCGGATTCTTACTGGCTGGATACCTGACACGTATTGCCAGGAAGGCCATGGAGAAGCGCAATATAGACGCCAGTCTGGTGCCCTTTATCAGCTCGCTGATCAACGTTGGCATCAAGCTGTTGGTATTGCTGAGTGCAGCCAGCATGTTCGGATTTGAAGTGACTTCCTTTGTGGCTATCCTGGGTGCACTGGCTTTTGCTATTGGTATGGCGTTGCACGGCAACCTGAGTCATATGGCAGCAGGTATTATGGTGTTGTTCTTCAAGCCTTTTAAAGTGGGCGACTTCATCGTGGCGCAGGGCTATTCAGGTACAGTAAGAGAAATTCAGATATTCAACACCATTCTCAATACACTGGACAACCGCATTATCATCATCCCCAATGGCGCCATAACCAGTGGTCCCATTGAAAACCTGAGTGCGAATCCGGAGAGAAAAGTACCTATGACCTTTTCCATCAGCTATGCCGGCAATATTGATAATGCCCGCAAGGTGATCAAAGAAGTGGTGGAAGGATGTCCCCAGATTATACAGACCAAAGAAACGGATATTCTGGTCAGCCAGCTGGCAGACTCCAGTGTGAATTTTGCCGTCCGTCCCTGGTGCAAGACCGAAGATTACTGGGATGTTTACTTCTATATGCATGAGCATATCAAGAAAGCATTTGATGCCCATGGAGTTACCATTCCATTCCCTCAAATGGATGTGCATGTACAGCAACTGTCCTGATTTTGCTGTAGTCAGCTAAAGGAATAAAAGTCAGCCGCAGGTAACTGCTGCTAATCACCGGTCCGGGTAACAATCAGCATTCCCGCATGCTTATAGTAAGCTTACATTGTGGGCAAACTGATTGTTATGAAAAAGTCGATATTGCTCATAAGTATGTTCATGGCGGCAGCATGGGCGCTCACAGGCTGTGAGAAGCTGAACAAGGTCAATTTTGAACACAAAATAGACGTGTATTTCGATGTCAACCCTGTTAATCCGGGTAATTACACCTATGCCGAAGTGGTGGTAACCAATGATATTGAAGAAGTGCTCAACGATTACAAGGGATCGCTGGATAAGCTGCAAAGTCTGAAAATCATAGGATTTGAAATGACTGTTGAATTTCCGGCAGGCAGCACTTTCGACCCCTATGACAATTTGGATGCCTATATCAGCGCCGGCAACCTGGGTGAAGGGCTGATTGCAACCATTGACCCTGTACCGGATGGAGGACTTACTACCATTGCTTTCTATGCAGAGGACCTGGAGCTGGTAGATTACTTCCAGTATGACACGTTTACATTGTGGGTGAAAGGCTCCAACAGCGGTCAGACCATTGGAGTAACCTCCTTCAAGGTAACCATGAAAGTAGCTGTGGAGACACAAGTATTGTAGGCTGCTCTTAAAGGGAGCAATGCATAGCTGCATAGGCCAAGAACGCAATAGGACTTGCGTGTGATGAACGACACCCGCGCCCGCTGACTTTCCAGTGGACGCGGGTCTTTTTAGAACCCATCAGGATGGGGGATCCTTCCTCAGTCCGAATTCCGAATTCGAAAG
>DDYY01000043.1 GCA_002346225.1 Bacteroidetes bacterium UBA3022 | reverse complement strand
GCTCCTTATCTGCATCAAATTCAGCGCTGTAAATATGGGCATGGGTATCTACTAACATGATTGATTTAAGGGATTAATCCGGCGTCTAAGTTCTTTTGCTGCATGTCCTGAAGCACTGCCTCAAGTGCCGGCAGCATTCTGGGGGCAGCCTTCTCGCTGTCGTGAAACACGATGATACTTCCCCTCGAATAATTTTCCAATACATTGCGGGTGCATGCTGCAGCGTCCAGTGCTTCGTCAAAATCTCCACTCAGCACATCCCACATGATCACCTTATACATCGGTTGTAAGACCTTGAATTGTGAAAGGGTTATCCTTCCATACGGGGGACGGAACAGCCCGGAGTTGACCAGCTCTGCACAGCGCCCGGCATCTTCCACATAGGCATCTGTAGAAGTTCGCCAGCCATTGACATGGTGATAGGTATGGTTGCCCACCCGGTGGCCTTCATCGAGAATGCGCTGGTAAAGAGCAGGTGACTTGCGCACATTATCTCCGATACAAAAAAAGGTAGCTTTCTTATCTGCTGCCCGAAGCAGGTCCAGGACCTTGTCTGTCACCCCCGGAACAGGGCCATCATCGAATGTAAGGTAGACTTCGTCGCTTCCTGTTATCTCCCAGGTGAGTCCCGACAGCAGCCTTTTGAGATATGGTGGTGTTTTTACCAGGTACATGCAGACGCAACAATGATAATCATTTTTAACTTTACACCTGCTTATGGAAAATGTCGGAAATGTACGCGTGCGTTATGCTCCCAGCCCTACGGGGCCTCAGCATCTGGGAGGCATCCGCACTGCCTTGTTCAATTACCTCTTCGCAAAAAAAAATGGTGGCACTTTTGTTTTCAGAAGTGAAGACACCGACCAGTCGCGGTTTGTGCCCGGTGCGGAAGATTATATAACCGATTCATTGCGATGGGCCGGCATAACAGTCGATGAAGGGCTTAATGTAGGCGGACCTTACGGACCATATCGGCAGAGCGAACGCAAGGAGCTTTACCGGGAGTATGCCATGCAACTGATAACATCCGGTCATGCCTATTATGCCTTCGATACCAGTGAAGACCTGGAAGCCATGCGCACACGGATGACCGCACAGGGGAACCCTTCACCTGCTTACGACCATATAACACGGCAGTACATGCAGAATTCTCTGGCTTTGCCGAAAGATGAAGTAGAAAAACGACTTGCTGCCGGTGATCCTTATGTTATCCGCATCATGATGCCGCGTAACGAAGAAGTAAAATTCAATGATATTGTCAGGGGCTGGGTCGTTTTCAATACCAACCAGCTGGACGACAAGGTGCTATTTAAAAGCGATGGTATGCCCACCTACCATCTTGCCAATGTGGTAGATGATCATCTGATGCATATCACCCATGTGATCAGGGGGGAGGAATGGCTGCCCAGTGCACCCACCCATGTGATGCTGTACCGCGCTTTCGGCTGGGAAGACACCATGCCGCAGTTTGCCCACTTGCCCCTGGTGCTGAAGCCCGAAGGTAATGGCAAGTTGAGCAAAAGGGACGGCGACCGTCTTGGCTTCCCCATCTATACCCTTGACTGGGAAAATCCATTAACGGGTGAAAAAATTTCAGGGCTGGCAGAACGCGGTTTCCTTCCTGAGGCGTATACCAACTTTCTGGCATTGCTGGGCTGGCATCCGGGTGGAGACACGGAAGTGATGGACCCCGATGCTTTGCTGGAAGCTTTCTCGCTGGAACGCGTAGGAAAATCAGGCGCCCGATTTGATCCGGAAAAGGCCAAATGGATTAACCAGCAGCATTTAAAGATGAAATCGGACAAAGAACTGGCGGCATTGCTGGAACCGGTGTTAACCCGCATGGGCATTACTTCTGACGCGGAATATGTAGAACGCGTTTGCGGATTGATGAAGGAAAGAGCCGTATTTGTCCCCGATTTATATGAACAGGGTAAGTATTTCTTTAGCGATACTTTTGACTACGATTCCAAGACTATTGCAAAAAAATGGAAAAAAGATAGGGCCAACCTATTTGAAAATCTCACAGAGCGTATAAATTTGTTGCAAGTTTGCAAGAGCGCGGAACTGGAACAACTGGTACATGCGTTTATGGAAGAACACGAGCTGAAGATGGGAGATGTAATGCCCATGTTGCGAATAGCACTTACAGGCACCTTGCAGGGACCACCTGTTTACGATGTGATGGAGGTGCTGGGAAAAGAGAAAAGTGTTACTCGCCTGCAGAACGGATGGAAAGTTTTTAACCAAATGATATAATCTACTCCTATGCCTAAGAAAAAGCCAATGGAAGGTACTCCTGAAGTTCACGAAGAACTGGAAGGATTTGAAATGCGTATCAATGAATTCGGAGAAATTACGAGCAATACCTCCGTTGATAAATTGAACCGATTCCTCAACAAACACGTCGAAGACAAAAAATTCAAAGGTCTTGACAGCATCCCTTATGCACAAAAAGGCGATGATGACGACGATGACGATTTTGATGATGATGACTACAGTGATGACGACGACATCGGTTTCGATGACGATGACAATGAAATCGCAGATCCGGTGAAGAACATGGAAAAGGACTTCCCGGGCAAAGGCAAAAAAAGCAAAGAATTCGACGATTTCAATGATGAAGATTTGATTGATGAATACGGCGAAGAATTTGGAGAAGAAGATGATTATGACTTCGACGATGATTTATAAAAAATAAACCCTCATCGGGTAGACCCTGTCTGGTAAAGACAGGGTTTTTTTATGCCTACATATTCCAGTAAAAATCCTGCACCAGCTGCAGGTAGGCGTCTGAAAAACCTTCGCCGGCATACAGGGATAAAGAAGTAACTTTTGGAGCAGTCGTCGACCGATCCCATGCCAGCAAACAGCGCTCTGCGTTGCTCTCCTTTTTGGTATAAACATCTGTTACGGACCGCAATCGCCACCCGCAATCAGATGCCGCTTGCAGCCATGCCTTTTTTGCTGCTTCGGGAATAATCACACACCAAACGCCATCCGGCAACAGCAGTCGATCGGCAGCCGCTGCCAGCTCTGCAGGAGGCAGGTGTTCCGCCTTACGCGCCAGGCTCCTTCCGGGATCTTCCACCTTCCAGCCATTGGCAAAAAACGGGGGATTACAAACCAGCAGATCGTATTGCTTACCTGCATGCTTCACCCATTCTCCCAGCGAAGCATGAAATGCCTGCAGCCTATCGCTCCAGGGTGCTTGAGCGAAGTTGAACAAAGCCTGTTGTGCGGATAATTCCGATAAGTCAATGGCATCAATTGCTGCACCGGGAAAGCGCTGCGCCAGCATCAACGCAATCAGTCCGGTTCCGGTACCTACATCGAGCATACGATTTACAACTGTTCCACCGGAAGCCCAGGCGCCCAGCAGGACGCCATCGGTGCCCACTTTCATGGCAGCATGCTCCTGATCCACCTGGAATTGTTTGAACCGGAAAACCTTCTCTTTCGCCATCTTTTGGAATGTCAGGAATTAGTCACAAGCTAAATTTCTATCAGATAGAGGTGTAAAAATTGTAATTTTAATAGTCTTTTACACCAAAACCGATTAGAATGAAAAAATTACTACTCCTACTTGCCACCTTCGCTATGTTGCTGCCCACACGGGCTCAAATGGAGGTATGGGAAGAACCCAACGACACCACTTTTATCTATGCCCTTGCCGGACCCGGTGTTACGGTGAGCGGGATTGTGAGAACCTGCGCCGATTCTGCGAGCGGTTTTTTCAATGCTACTGCAGCGGTGCTGGGTATTGACAGTGGCATCGCACTCACTTCCGGAACATTGCTCAATACACTGGGCCCCAATGCGAATGGCGGTACCACAGCCATGAATAGTTTTGACGGAGATGCAGACCTGGATGAGCTGATACCCGGATATTTCACCTACGATGCCTGCTTCATTGAATTTGATATGACCGTTATGGCAGACACCGTTCGGATATCCTATGTCTTTGGCTCAGAAGAATACCTCGAGTGGGTAGGCTCTTCCTTCAACGATGTATTTGCCTTCTGGGTGAGCGGTCCCGGCATCACTGATACTGTTAACATCGCTACCATTCCGGGAACAGATATCCCCGTAGCCATCAATAATGTAAACAGTACCTCCTACCCTGAATTCTATGTAGAAAATGGCGACGGTTACACAGAACCTTATGCTTCTGACCCGAGCTATGTGCAATACGATGGTTTGACAACTGTACTGACAGGTGAAATTGCTGTTACAGCTGGTGAAACGTATCATATGAAAATTGCCGTGGCTGATGCAGGCGATTATATTTTAGACAGCGGAGTATTCCTCGAAACCGGCAGCCTCGGTAGTCTGCGCATAGGCACCGGTTATTATGGCGATGGTGATGCGCTGGTGGCAGCAGAAGACTGCTCCAACGGATACATCGAGTTTACCAACTACGTGCCCAGCGATCTCGACCTTGTGATTGATTATCATATTGAAGGCACAGCCGAAATGGGGGTAGACTACGAAGTGATTGCTTCTCAGATAACCATACCTGCCGGCATGTCTACCGCAACACTTCCCATTGTTCCCATCAGTGATATGCTGACAGAAGGCGATGAAACCGTGCTGCTGAAACTCTACAATCCGCAATCCGGCTATGTATACAGCGAGGTTGAGGTGATCCTGGCAGATGCACTCAAAGCTGACTTCATCGCTGCCGGTGCTGACGGAACCTTCGATTTTGTTGACATGTCTGACAGTGCTACAGAATGGTTCTGGGATTTCGGTGATGGCAACAACTCAACAGAAGCCAATCCTACCCATACATTTGCTACCTCAGGGAGCTATGAAGTATGTCTGACCATTACCAACGAAAACAACTGTACAGCGACCGAATGCAGACAAATTTCTGTTAGCACTGCATTAGATGGCAGTATAGAGGAAGAAAGCATTCGTCTCTTCCCGAACCCTGCGCATGATTACGTAACCATTGAAACAGGAACTACAGCAGCCAGCATGGTTACATTGATCAATATTACCGGACAGGTAGTGAGCAACTGGCAGGTAAACGGAGCAATGACTACCATTCCGCTGACCGACATTCCTTCCGGATCCTATATCCTGCAAATTACCAACGAAGCCGGCAATCATCAATTGCCGCTGGAAGTACGTTGATAATTACAGGCGAAGATTTTTTAAACCAGCCGCATGAAATTGCGGCTGGTTTCTTTATTTATTCCTACCTTGTTTCTACCTTCACGCTTGGAATATAAGTCCTCAGAACATGTTGAAGATCATAGCAGCCACCGATTTTTCTCCCGCGTCTAAGCACGCTCTTGAATTTATCATCAATGCCACCAGCAATCTGCAAAGGGAGATTGTAATATTAAATGTGGTACATCTGGACGGCCCTCCGCCTGCCAGTATGATTTCTTCGATAATCGAATCGCTGAAAACAAAAGCCTACTTCGACTATCAAAGTCTTTCGGAAGAAATTATGGAGAAGTATGGCGAACACCTGCCCATGCGTTTTCATGCAGAAGTAGGTGGTCCGGCGCATAAAGTCATAGAGAAAGTTGCCCGCGATGAAAATGCAGATTTGATTGTTCTGGGCATGAAAGGCATGAGCGACATGCAAAAAGTCTTTTTGGGAAGTGTTGCTGCCAGCACTGCTATGCACAGCAAGTTTCCCATCATGATTGTTCCTTCCGGCTGTCAGATTTATCCTATTGAACACATTGTGGACGCTACCGATCTCTACCAGGATGAAAGCGAGTTCAACAAGGTGATGAAATATGCCCGCTTGTTCAATGCAAAAGTATCCATGCTGCATATCTACAACCACGACGAGGAAACAGAGAAAGCCCGGATGAAGGTGTTGAATGAGGGTATCGAGAAAAAATACGGCAATCTCAACGTGCAATACGTATCGTATAAAAACGAACATGTTACAGATGGTATTGAAAGATATACTGCTGAACACCCGACAGACCTGCTGGTAATTTTCACCCACAAACGGCTCTTCTACGAACGTCTGTTCAATCCCAGCATAGCCAAGGAACTTGCTTTCGAATCGAAAGTAACCTTATTGGTTTTAAAGTCTGAATAATACCGCTTACAACGTCAGGCTGATACCTGCATTCACTTGTAAGAATCCCGCCGGGAACAATCCACCTGTGGCGCGGTTCAATCGCGAAGCCCTGTAAATCTGATTGGTCAGGTTTTTACCGGAAACAAATACACGCATATTTTTCACTGTGCCTTTATCGCCAATGGCATAAGCAAGGTTCGCATCCAGTGTGGTATAAGCCGGAAGTTGTCCGATGGATCCATCGCTGCTTTCCGCATTAAAATTGAAGAACTCCGTATACTGGGCTCCCACATGATTGACAATTCCGTTCAGCATCCACTTCTTGTATTCATAGGTGCATGAAACGTTATAAATCACAGGAGAAACATAGGGTACTTCATAATCAGTGACGAAACCATCGCCATACCGAATGGCCAGCGATGTGATCTGATCGAACTGATCTACTGTTATGGTGGCATCTTCATATAAAGCACCGTCCAGGTAAACATCAAATGCAGCACGGTCGTTGTTGATTTTATCTACCAATTCCGCTTTGGTAGCAGCATTGTGCACTACATTCGAAAACAGGTCCTTATCGGTGAGTGTTCCTTCTGTAATGGCACTGTTCATATAAGTGAATGCCCCCGCAATATTCAGGCGGCTGTTGGGCATGTCGAAGAGTTGCGACACGTTGAAGGATGCGGCCATTTCCATCCCGCTGATGCGGACAGACCCCAGTGTTTCAAATGCCTGTGCCCTTGCCGGAGAATAAAAATTATCGATGAACATATTGAACACCGACAACTGACCATTGATGATTTTATCTCCGCTGACCCATCGTGCACCCAACTCCTGGTTAAAACTCTGCTCGGGCTTCAGATTGGCAATATCTACCGAAGCCATTACCTGTCCCCCCATTACTTCGTTAAAAGAAATGGCGGTGGTGGGCGATGAAAATGCCTGGTAGGCACCACTGAAAATCTCCCAGCTGCCGGAGCCCAGCGGTAAATCCCGGAAGATGATGCTCAATCCCGGCGTCCACTGCCCGAAGTTATTCCTTACAATCCCGAAATCCGGACCACTGTTAGCAGGATTAGCGGCATTCTGTAACAAATCGTTTTTGGTGAGGGCTATCTGCTCAAACCGTACAATAGGAATCACGGAGAGTCGGCCCATGCGGAAATCATTTCTCAGGTAGGCAGAACTGGCCAGCACCGTATAGAAGGCATCTACTGTAGTGCGACCGCTGCGTGCCCATTTGGAGGAGTCGCCCTGAATGACGATATCGTGGTAGGTTTCTCCATGCAACTTCAGCATCGCTTCCAGATTATGGCCACTTCCCCACTTTACAGTAGCTTTTTCATGCAAACCATAAACGAGGTATTGCCACCTGCTGTTGGAATTGCTTTCAATACCATTGACCACCTTACCTACCCGCACATAATCTTCATCGCCCGGTGTCAAATTATCGAGATAGCTGTAATAGGTTCCATAGATATCATCACCAACGTATTCCTTCACCTCGGAAGCACGCACAACCACAGAGTTTTGCTTCCACCAGTCGCGGTAAAAATCACTACCATACACTTTGGTTTGCAAAACCAGTCCGTCGTTGACCTTGTAGTTATAAATCAAATCCAGACCATAGCGATGGCTGGTAAATTCATCTGCATCAAAGGGATGTTTGGTAGGATCATTTTCAAATGTAAAAGGTGTCATACCACTCAGGGAGTTGTTGACGTATTCCTGCTGATAGACAATCTTCATATATAAGCTCTGCCGGTCGGAAAGCTCACTGTACCACTTACCTGCCAGGTTCACCATATGCAAATCGGTATTATCTAGGTAACCATCGAATTGCTTGTAGATACCTACCAGCTCGGCACCGGATTTACCCCATGTGCCACCATACGAACCGGAAGCTGTAAAGAAGCCCCGCTGGCCTCCGGCTATGCGCAGGTTAACTGCGGGTTCATTGACGGGGCGCTTGGTGATATAGTTGACGACGCCAAAAATGGTATTGCCACCGTACACCAGCACATCAGGACCTTTAATGACCTGAATACCATCGAGCCTGTCGGCAGGCGGATTGTAATAAGCTCCGGGAGCCAGATAAGGCGCCGGTGATATGGGGGATCCGTCTTCCAGCAATAAAATTTTATTGGATCTTCTGGGGTCACTGCCGCGGATACTGATATTCGGGCGGTTGGATATGCCCAGATCGCCGGCAATGTTGACACCCGGAACGGTACGTATCAACTCTTCGGAACCTATTGGCTGGAAGCGCTCCAGTGATTTGGAGGGAATTACATAATTGGTGCCCGAATACTTGGTATCCCATACCTTTTGTTGCTCGGTTATCACAATTTCGGGGATACTGATGGCGGATTCTTGCAGAGTGATTTTACCTAAATCCATTTGCTGACCTGCCTTCAGGTTAAACGCTTCTGAAGTATACGGAGCATACCCGATGGCGCTCACGCGCAGTACATAATCGCCGGGAGGCAATCCATTCACGGTAAAAGTTCCTTCCTCGCTGCTGAAGGTTCCGTGCACATCATCCACACTGATATTCGCAAATGCTACCGCTTGTTTTGTAGCTTCGTTGACAATAGTTCCTGAAACCGATGCATCCTGGGCCAGGAGCGTAGAAGCGGCGAAAAAACAGGTTAAAATGGCTAAGAACTTCATATTATCCACTGTTTCCTGCAAACTTAGGCCTTATGCATTGGGCACAGCATCGAATTAACAAATCTTTTACATTGTTGTCGTAATTTTCCGACTTCCTTTAAAACAACAACATGAATTATCGAATAATATTTTTTCTTATTCTTTTTAGTGGAAATGTATTGAAAGCGCAGCAGTCCGGAGCCAGACCGCAACTCGTTGTAGGTATTGTAGTTGACCAGATGAGTTATGATTTACTTTACCGCTTCTGGCCCAATTACAGCGAAAACGGATTCAAAAGGCTGGTACGCTATGGGTATTCCTGCGAAAACAATCACTACGATTATGTTCCCACCTACACCGGCCCTGGACATGCGAGTATCTACACCGGCACTGTTCCTGCCGTGCACGGCATTGTGGCTAACAACTGGTTTGACAAGGTACATGGAAACGGATGGTATTGCTCTACCGATACGAATGTTACCGGCGTAGGTGCTATTGGGAGCTCAGGACAAATGTCTCCGGCCAATATGCTATCTACAACTATTACCGACCAGTTGAAGCTTTCCCTGGGTGATGATGCGAAAGTAATAGGCATAGCCATGAAAGACAGAGGTGCCATTCTACCTGCGGGACATGCTGCCGATGCAGCCTACTGGTTCGATGGTTATGCGAATGCCTGGATCAGCAGTACTTACTACATGGATGCACTTCCTGTCTGGTTGCAGGCTTTCAACGCCAGTCAACCTGCCAATAAATTGATGTCTGATGACTGGCATACTTTGCTGCCCATATCTGCTTATACCCATGGCACAGCCGACGACGTACCCTGGGAATGGGTAGGTGCGCAGGAAACAGCACCTGTGTTTCCCCATATCACACGCACCGATACCATCATGGAGCATATCAAAGGAACTCCGTTCGGAAATACCCTGACTGCTTTAATGGCGCGGCAGGTAATAGAACATGAAGCGATGGGAAAAGATGGTGTGACAGATTTCCTGTGTGTCAGCTTTTCCAGTACCGACTACGTGGGACACGACTATGGTCCGCATTCGGTTGAAACGGAAGATACTTACTTAAGACTCGATAAAGATCTTGCCGAACTGCTCGAATATCTTGACTTGAAAGTTGGCGAACAAAACTACCTGGTGTTCCTGACTTCAGATCACGGTGTAGCGCCGGTTCCCGGGTATATGGAAAGCCTGCACATTCCCTCCGGTTTATTGAACGGTACTTTGCTATCCGCAGAAATGGAAGCTGTGCTGGATGCGCAAATCGGAGTAGGCGACTGGATTCGTTTTTATACCAATCAGCAGCTGTACCTCAATGAAGCCGCCATGCGACAGCACGATACCGACCCTGAAGCCATTGCCGGTATCTTGCAATACTGGGCCGACAGCACAGATGGTGTAGCGCGTGTCATCAGCACCCGCAATATTCAGGAAAGTACCTTACCGGCGGTGCACAGAGAAATGCTCATCAATGGTATTTATCCAAAACGCTGTGGTGAAATATTGGTCGTGTATGATCCTAACTGGATTTCTTACGGCCCTACCGGAAGCACACATGGCAGTCACTATGCGTATGATACACAGGTTCCGCTGCTGTGGTATGGCTGGAAAATCAGGAATGGAAAAACCTGGCGACGCACCAGCATATCAGACATTGCACCGACTATTGCAGCGATGCTGAGAATTCCACAACCCAATGGTTGCATAGGAAGCGTAATTGAAGAAATGAAAAATGAATAAGTATACTGTAAATATATTTCGCCAACAGTGGATCATTCACTGTGCTTTAGGTGCCCTGTTGGGTGTTGCACTGGCGGGCTGTGTAGCCATGTTGATCTGGCAAAAAAGTCCTGAGCACATAACGCTTACCTCCCGCTTGCTCACTATGGGTGGAATGATACTGGTTGGTGGACTGGAAGGAAGTATCCTTGGATTCATGCAATGGCGAATACTTACAAAAAAAATAAATGCTTTGCCGGCTCGCCAGTGGATTACGGTTACTACTATTGTGGCCATGCTGAGCTGGACATTGGGCATGATTCCCTTTTTTCTGATGGAAGAACAGGCAGTGCAGACAATTCCCCTTCAGGACAAACCGCTGGTGGCCATGTTAGCTGTTTTTGCAGTGGGACTGGTGATAGGAGCGCTATTTGGATTATTTCAGTTTATTGTATTGCGGCATTACATAGAGCGCGCACTTCTCTGGGTGCTGGCCAATAGTCTTGGATGGGCACTCGCCCTGGTCTGGCTGTACATTGCCGCCATACTCCCGGACGAAAGTGCTGCAACTATTGTGAAGGTAGTGTACGGGATTGCGGGCGGTGTGTTTTCAGGCATGACGCTGGGCAGAATTACAGGATTATTCCTGATTCCCATGCTGCAAAAAAATGGATTATTCTGATAAAGCCAACCTTTGTTTAGTTTAGCCGCATGATACCTTTTCTATGGGTGGCATTGGGAGGCGCTGTCGGTGCTATGTTGCGCTATGGTATACACCTGATGATGGTTCACTGGTACCAGGGCAGTTTCCCCGTTGCTACATTGATAGTGAATGCCGCTGGCGGGCTGGCCATCGGATTCCTGTGGTCGGTGATGGACAGCGAGCAACTGCGGCTTTTCGCGCTGGTGGGCTTACTCGGTGGCTTTACTACTTTCTCCTCTTTCTCCCTGGAAACCATGCGCCTGTGGCAAAGTGGAATGATGGGGACAGCCTTATTGTATGTACTCCTGAATAATCTGATTTCCATAGGCTTATGCTACTTCGGCTATCTGGCCGGTAAGTCCCTTTCCGCCTGAGGGGCACTCCAACCTTGATTTCGTATTTTTATGCTTAGAATTTACATCTATGCAGAAGAAAGTTGCTTTGCTTATTGTCGGTATAACTGTGGGATTGACGATAGGCACCATGATTATACTTATGATTATCACCAAGGGTAAAGGAGAACCGGAAGACCGCATGCCGGAACCTACGGTGTACAATGAACGACATCAGGAAGATGCGGCCCAAAAGGATGCACGTGCTGCATGGATAGAGCAGATGCATGCCGCAGCGCCGGGCACAGACTGGCGCAAACTGGATTTACAGACACGCATGGCACTGGCTGCCAACAGAACTGCCTTATTACAGGCGGGAAGCACACGCAGTGACAGTTGGGATACACTGGCTACCGGTTACCTTGTAGGCAAATGGAGTGAAACAGGCAGCTTCAACACTGCCGGAAGGATGCGTGCCACCGAAGTTGACTTTGAAAATAATAATATATATACTTTCACTCAGGGTGGAAACCTATGGAAAGGTGACCTCAGCGGCGATAACTGGGCTGTCATCAATGACCATTTCAACATTCAATCGGCGCATTTCCTGCGTAAGACCGACAGCCTGCTGATTGTTGCAACAGATGCCTGGGCGACACAGTCGGTATACCGTACAGCCGATGAGGGTATCAGTTGGGAAGCCTGCACCGGTTTTGAGAACATGACGGAATGGGGTTATATCATGGACGTGGAAATGCTCAATGATGCAACGCACACAATCTATGCGCTGGTGCTGGAATGGGATTATACCGACTGGGGAGCCATCACTTCGCTCTACCGTTCTACCGACTTAGGTGCCAGTTTCGATCTGGTGCAGAGCTACCGAGAAGACACCCATGGTGCCAGCAACACCTTTGCTATCTGGGCACCTCGCTACGGCACCCCTGATTTATACCTTGCCGGAGGAGATACCATGTATGTATTAACGCCTGCTGATACCATCCCTGCTGTGGTGCAAGCCATGCCGGCTGCTACCAGTGGCACGCGGCTGTTTTGTGGCTATCAGGATGCGGATGGAACCAGTTTATACGTAGCTAACAGCAATTATGCAACAGGCACTCAGATACTGGCTTCCGAAGACGCCGGCATGACCTGGGAAGTACGTGGCACCATACCGGAGGGCAACTTCAGTAAAGCGAGCTTCAATTGCTCTCAAACAGAAGAAGGATTCATGTGGTTTGGCGGAGTAGATTGCTACCGAAGCTTCAACGGCGGAGCTTCCTTTACTAAAATCAACGAATGGTGGGAATACTACGGCAGTGAATCGAATAAATTACATGCAGATATTCCCTATATATTTTCCTTCATGGATACAATCGCCAATGAAGAGTTGCTGTTGATTAGCACGGATGGTGGATTGTACAGTTCCTCGAACAACGGCCTGTCCAATGCCAATATTACTATGGAAGGCATGCGGAATGCGCAATACTATGATATGTACACCTATCGCCTCGTGCCGGAAGTCATCTACGCTGGTTCACAGGACCAGGGTTTCCAGCGCAGTAACTTTCACATCGACAACCAGTACTATTTCGATCAATTGATTTCAGGCGACTATGGTCACCTGGTCAGTTCCGATGGCGGCGACCACCTCTGGATGGTCTATCCCGGTTTCGTGATGCTGGCGGAAGATGCATCGGGCCCGGCCAATCTTTATTTTTGGGATTTCCCGGCTACCAATGCCCTGTGGTTGCCACCCATTATGGAAGACCCCGAAAATCCGCTGGTGTGCTGGTGGGGCGGTGGCGATCACCTCTACAAAATCTCTAAGATTGGGGGCACCATCACCGGCGTGCAGCAATCGTTTGATTTCGATACAGGACTTGGAGGCAGTGCTATTGCTGCCATTGCGTACTCGCCTATCAATACCGATTACTGGTATGTACTGATGAGCAACGGCACATTCTTTTCTTCCACAGACAGGGGTGTAAGCTGGACCAAATCAGTGGGCTTTGACGGTCCTGACAGCCATTACTTCTATGGTTCATCCATTATCCCATCTACCACCGATTTAAATAAAGTATACATCGGTGGAAGCGGCTACAGCAATCCACCGGTTTATGTTAGTACCGACAATGGTGCCAGTTTTGAGAGCATGAGCGAGGGACTACCTTCAACACTTGTGTATGATATGGCCATACTGCCCGGCGACAGCATGCTGTTTGCAGCTACCGAAGTAGCGCCCTATGTATATATTCCGGAAGCTGGCTCCTGGTTTGAAATGGGAGGAACTGACGCTCCCTACCAGACTTACTGGGCGGTAGAATATGTCGATACCATTCATACTGTTCGGTTCGGTACTTACGGCAGAGGTATCTGGGATTTCCGTTTATACGAAGAACCTGAACCTGTCGTTGGTATCAACGAAGTTACCAATGCTGACTTTTTGGTATATCCACAGCCGGCACATGATGTGGTCATGATAAGAAGTGAAATTTATGCACCCGATGTAAGCATTCGGATTTATGCCGCCGATGGTCAGCTTCAACAAACGGTGAACAGCGCAGCCTTCAATAAAAACAGTCCTTACAGCCTGGATGTCTCTACATTGACTCCAGGTGTATATTTTTTAGAAATGAAGTACGGCCATCAGGCATTTACCAGGAAAATTATTGTATATTAAAAATATAGCTTTTTTATCGCTTTTATGTTTGCTGCTAAGTCCCGCCTACAAGGGATTTGCACAGCTACCGGAATTGGGTATTTCGAAATATATGGTAGACACTTCTACTATTGATATGACCGATCCAAAACCAGGTCAGTATATCCGCATCTACACGCACCATTTTCTGGAAGACCCGGGAACCAGAAAAGCACGATTGAGTGAAGCCTTTTTCGATACCTTGTATCAAATCATAGATGCCCTCCCGCAATGCACTTTTGAAGTCGGGATGCACACCAGTTCAGAAGGAGCGGATACGCGTAATTTTAATCTCAGTCAACGCAGGTCAGCGTCGATTGCAGCTTACCTGATTCTGTACTGCAATGTTTCCCGCGAGCGCCTGCTGACCATGGGCTATGGTGAAACGCAACCCTTGAATGAGTGCGACAACAATACTGATTGTCCTCCGGAAAAGAGGGCGCTCAATCAACGGATGGAACTGCTTATCTGCGATATCCTGCCGGCATCAAGGTAAGGCATCCTTAAGGTCCTGGTAGCGGTCAACATAAATTTCATCGCCCTCGCAACCCAGCTCATCAAAGTGCGCATAGATATCTTCAATGCGGTTCTCCGGACTGGGATGGGTGCTTAAGAACTCGGGAATAGTAGCGCCACCCTCTGCCTCTATCTTCTCAAAGAAACCGGCAGCACCATAGGCCGTGTACAAATTGGAACACAGGTAATTTACCGAATATTCATCTGCCTGTGACTCATCGCCCCGGCTGAAAGCCAGCGAAGCCAACCCTACTGCTATGTCAGACAGCACATTCTGGTTCTGACCCAGCACAAGGCTTAATAACAGCGAAATGCCGTATTGCTCCGTCAACTGGTCCGTTACATGGCGCAAATCAGCATGGGCAATCTCATGACCCAAAACACCGGCCAGCTGTGCTTCATTGTCGAGGTATTTTATGAGACCTGTATATACGTAGATGTAACCACCCGGTGTACAAAACGCATTCAGGATATTATCATCCCTGATAATCTTTACCTGCCACTCAAACTCATCCTTGTAGCGCACTTGTCCGGCATCGAGAATGCGATCGCGGATATCGTAGATGTACTGATAGGCATCGGCATAAGTAGCGGGACTCAATATTGGATAGGTAGCCGGGTCAGAAGATATCTCTGCATCGAACTGCGCTCCCAGTGCCTTGTCGTCTTCAATACTAAAAATATTAACCCCACCACCTTCTGAACAGGAAGTGCTGAAGAAAACGGTAATCATCAACACTATCCACCATTGTTTTTGCTGCTTCATTTTCATACTGGTTATTAAGACAAATATCATTCCTTTTTGAGAAACCTCAACGTTTCTTTCAATACAAGCTGCACGCCATCTGCCATTTCAGCTGCTTCCCACGGGTGTTTACTGCCAAAAACATGATTTTCTCCCGGGAGGATTATCAACTCAGTTTTGGGGTGCAAAGCTTTGAGTTCTTCTGCCCACGCAACCGGCACAGCTTCATCTGCTGTTCCATGAATATGCAATAACGGTTGTTGGAGTCCGGTGATGCGCGCGGGAAGGTTGAAGCGGTCATGATTTCGGATATAATCATGGTAAAACTGTATGTACATGGGTAATTGTTGTCCGGTGCGGCTGTTGGTTACATATTGCACCCCTTCTTTCAACCAATTGTCCAGCAAATCTCCCATCCAGTAGCGTCCGAGGTCTGTTACACCCGCCCACGACACTACCTTGTACACCCGATCATCTTCCAGTGCTTTCAGCATGACCAGCCCTCCGCCCCTGCTGTGTCCAATGAGTGAAAGCCTTGTAAGATCGGCGTTCCATTGTGCGGCTCTGGCGGTCACCGTATCAATAACAACCTGCAGGTCATCTAATTCAATAGAGAAATTGTTGTTCCCAAAAGCTTCCAGGTCTTCCAGTTCTGTAGCCCCGGGTACCTTTATTCCACCATGGGAAAAATTGAACTTTACGCAGATAAATCCCTGCTCCGCCCACCAGTGCGCCATAGTATTAAAATGGCCCCAGTCCTTAAACCCTTTGAAGCCATGAGCAAACACCACCACCGGATGCGGGCCCTGGCCCTCAGGGATATGCACGTCCCAGTAAATGGGTTTTTGATGAAGGCCTGCAAGTGTATCTGTTTGAACGGTAATCATATTGTAATTTAATTAACCTGATATGGAAGCTACTACAACACCTGCTGGCGGGCTTTCCCTCTAACGGTGCGTATGCTGCTGTAATATGTGAAAACGCTTCCTTCATGCAAATAAAGGAAAAGTTCTGAAACAAGCTATTGTATAATGGTGTTATAACCACAACAATACCTGCAATTTAGGTTATATGCGCATTGCAGTTTAACTTGCGAACACTTGGCAAAACTAGATGTCATAAAGGCTCCCATAGCGGATGAACTCGTGATTTTCGAGAAAAATTTCCGCGAGGCGATGAAAAGCAATGTGCCCTTGCTGGACCGTGTGATGTATTACATCGTGCAACGAAAAGGCAAACAGGTTCGCCCCATGTTCGTCTTACTCAGCGCCAGATTGCACGGCGAAATTGCCGAATCTACCTACACCGCTGCCTCCCTCATTGAGCTGTTACATACAGCCACCCTCGTGCATGATGATGTGGTAGATGACGCCCTGGAAAGACGCGGATTTTTCTCAGTCAATGCGCTATGGAAAAATAAGATTGCGGTTTTGGTAGGCGACTATCTGCTGGCAAAAGGTTTGTTGCTGTCGCTGGACAGGAAAGAACACCGCATGCTGCAAATAACTTCCAATGCGGTTAAGGAAATGAGTGAGGGTGAATTGCTGCAGATGGAAAAAGCCCGAAAGCTTGATATCCGGGAGGAAGTGTATTTCGATATCATACGGAAAAAAACAGCCAGCCTTATTGCGGCCGCTTGCAGTGCGGGTACAGCATCTGTTTCCAGCGACGAAACGCTGATAGAGCGCATGCGTCATTTCGGCGAGCTGATAGGTATTGCTTTTCAAATCAAAGATGATCTTCTGGATTATGGCGAGGCCGATATCGGTAAGCCCACGGGTATCGATATCAAAGAAAGAAAGATGACCCTTCCCCTGATTTATGCGCTTTCCCAAACTACCGGTCAGCGCCGCAGGGCCATCATGCATACCGTCAAGAACAACAACAACGATCCTGCAAAAATCAGGGAGGTGATTGCTTTCGTGCAGCAATCGGGCGGTATTCAATATGCTACAGAACAAATGCACCACTACCAGCAGCAGGCTTTCGATTTGCTGGCTACCATGCCACAGGGGGAAACTGCTGATGCGCTGCGGCAGCTGGTGGAATTCACTACCCAGAGAAAAAAATAGAGCACTTACGGATTTACCAATCTGTACAAAGAAACATTGTACAGATGTGCCAGGCACTAGATTCGCCCTGCATTATTGACCTTGCGACACGCTACCTATCTTTAGTCCATGACGGATTTGTGGGCACAGTTTATTGCGCATCTGCAGGAGCAGGAAATCACCCATCGCAGCAGCCTGGTAGAAGCTATGAAGCAACCTGCGCCGGTTTCCATCCGATGGAATCCCGCCAAGCTGACACATCCTCCTACCCTAAAAGAACCTGTTCCCTGGTGCTCCACAGCTGAATACCTCCGGGAGAGACCTTCCTTTTATCTCGATCCCCTTTGGCATGCCGGCGCTTACTATGTGCAGGAAGCAAGCAGCATGTTTACCGGATACATCATCGAGTCGCTTTCGCTGCCCAATGGCAGTCGCTACCTGGATCTGTGTGCAGCTCCCGGAGGCAAAAGCACCCATATTGCCAGCCTGTTGAAGGAAGATGATTTGCTCGTTGCCAACGAAACCATTGCCTCGCGGAATAATATTCTGGTTGAAAATATTACCCGATGGGGAAAAGATGGTGTGGTAGTAACCCAAAACAGTCCGGCAGCATTTCAGTCATTAGGCCCCTGGTTCGATTGCATGGTGGTGGATGCCCCCTGTTCGGGTTCGGGATTGTTCCGAAAAATGCCGGAAGCCATTCAGGAATGGTCGACAGAAAGTGTTGCCAACTGCGCGGTACGTCAGAACAGCATACTGGAAGACATCCTTCCCGCATTGCAACAAAACGGCTATCTGATCTATGCTACCTGCAGTTTCTCTCACCTCGAAAACGAGGCCAATGTGGACAGCATCTGCAGCAGGTTCCCATTAGAAAGTATAGACATCGCTGTTCCGGAAGCGTGGGGTATACTGCGGCGCACCACTAAGAACGGTCATACCTGTTACCATTTTCATCCCGACCGGCTGGAAGGAGAAGGCTTTTTTGTAGCGGTCATGCAACTCAGGGAAACGGTGCCGGGCACAGTAACATCGAATTCCGGGCAACCGCCTATACAGCAGGCTGACGAAAACATAGTTGCTGCTGTGCAAGGCATCGCAGATACCGGTAACAGGGAGGTGATAAGTTTTAAAGATGCTTATTTCCTCCTTCCACCGCGACAATTTTACCCCATAGCTCAGCTACACAGTCACCTGTATATAAAACTACATGGGACAGCCATAGGAGAAATGAAAGGAAAAAACCTGGTACCTGCTCACGGACTGGCAATGCACCCTCAGATAACTTTTAATGTACCTGACTTCCCACTGGATGCTGCATCGGCTTTATCCTACTTACGAAAATCTGATATATATCTGGACAATAATTACACCGGTTGGGCAACGGTATCGTACAATGGTCTGCGCCTTGGCTGGATTAAAAAAATACCCCAACGGATCAACAACTACTATCCGATGGGGTATAGACTTAGAAAGTAAATGCTTATTTATCCGTTGGAGGTGGTGGGGGAAGCCTGAACATAATAGGTAACACCATCTGCACATTCACAGGCTTACCTTCGTTCTCCCCGGGTATCCAATCCTTCATGCCATTCACTACGCGCAGAGCTTCTGCATCCAGCAATGCACTTACGCCTTTAATTACTTCTGCATCTTTTACCCTACCATTCTTAGTAACTATAAACTGGACAAAAACTTTTCCCTCTTCTCCATTCGCCTCTGATTGTTTTGGAACCCTGATTTCCTTTCTGAGGTATTCGATAATACCTTCCATTCCACCCTTGTATTCAGGCATTTTTTCTACCTCTTGCAAAACTGTATCATCTGTAACTTGTTCAGTTTGCGCGCGGGCACTATTGAAGAAGGAAAAGGCGAGAAACATTGGAACAATTACGCATAAACGGACAAGTGTTGATTTCAAAGATGTGGTTTTTTGTAACATAATGATTCTGTTTTTTAAAGTGGATTTCTGATAAAAGTTATTGGTTAGTGCTTGTGTAGAGACGCCCATATTGAAGGCCAGTAATGCTCTGGAATAAGCTTCCCTATTGTTATTTCCTGCAACGCTATCGGCGATGTATTCATGCACCAGCCTAATCTCCTTATCCATCAGATAGACAACGGGATTCAACCAGCAGATGGCCTTCACACATTCGTAGAACAAAACATCCAACGAATGCCACTGCTTCACATGTACTACTTCATGTTGCAGGATGAGGTCCCGATCGCCATCATGGGTATCACTGGGAATGAATATCATATTAAAAAATGATGCAGGTGAATGATGGGGTGGAATGCTGTAAACGGTGTAGCCATCGCTTTCAACTCCTGCGTATTTGCGGCGCAGGAAGGCAATAGAACCCACACGAAATAGCACCATTGCCAACAGTACCACTGTTATGAGCATGTACGCCCATTCGGCTATACCCCAACTGATATTTTGCTCAAGATTCTGTGTAGTTTCTGCCACTCCGTTTGTAACAAAAGCATCCAGCACCATAGCTCCGGAAAAACTTTCGGTAGCTGACATCCAGCTGAAAGCAAGTGGATGTAATAATGCAGCCGGAATGGCCAGGAGCAGAAAAAGGCGTCTTGCGGAAAGCCTTGTCCCCTGTACAAACAGCACTTTGTAGAACGCATACAACACTATGAGTGCCAGCTGCACTTTGAAGAAATAGATTACTCCGTCCATTATTTTGCTTTTTGTTGTTGGTTAATGATTTTCAGCAAAGCCTCGACATCTGCTGCAGACAGTTGTTCTCTTTTGGAAAAATGCGAAACCAGATTGCTCACCGAGCCATTGAAATACTCCTTTAATAATCCACTGGTAATAAACTCCTTGTAAGCTTCCCGTTCCACCAATGGATAGTACCGGTGGGTCTTTCCAAAAGATTCGTGAGCGATAAATCCTTTCGTTTCCAGAATCCTGACTATCGTGCTCACTGTAGTATAGGCAGGCCTGGGTGGATCAAACTCCTGCAAAATATCCTTGATGAAACCTTTCTTAAGGTTCCAGAGTATCTGCATTACCTGCTCTTCCGCTTTTGTCAATTCCTTCATGGCGTAAACCTATAACTAAATTTTTAGTTATACAACTAAATTTTTAGAAGTTTATTGTTCGTGGTATGAAAATGACACTATTGCTGGAGCACAAATGCTGCCCAGTAGTAGGGACCGAGTTGTTGGCTCATATCCCGTTGGGTTTGGCGAAATGCGGTATGAACGTCAGCACCATCGAACAGGTAACCGTAGAAGGTCTGCATAAACAGGGCGGTTTCCCGGTCGCTGATTTTCCACATACTCATCAGCATGTTCTCTACGCCAGCCAGATTAAATGCCCGTTGTAAGCCAAATACGCCCTCGTTCGCATCGATAATGCCCAGCCCCGTTTCGCAGGCAGAAAGCACCACCAGTCGTGTGCGTGACAGATTCAGGAAACTCACTTCCGCAGCTGTCAGTATCCCGTCGTTCAGACCTGAGGGACGGTCGCCAGCCCAGGAACGTCCGCCTCCCGCCAGCAACAAGCCGCTCTCAAATAGCGGGTTGGTACCTGCATACCTGTCAGATGAATTACCAAAAAAGCCATGCGTAGCAAAATGCAAGATATCCGGTGCCGTTGATCCTGTTGTTTGCTTCAGCAAGTCTTCACTGGCTGCAGCACCTGTATACACTGCTCCCTTGCCTCCTTTTTTTTCTGCCAGCTGTAAAACAGCCTTTACTTCTGCCCGGGTGCCGGGCAGGTATTTCCAGTCGCCACCTCTTGTCTGCAGGGAATCTGTCTCCCAGGCAAACACATCTGCAACCGGTGTATCTCCTGCGGGCAACTGTGCCTTCAGGTCCTTGTCTGAAGCGGTATAGTCTACCCCGCCAAACAATTCCAGTACCGGTGCATCATCGAAATATATTCCTCGTTTGGCGGCGGTGAGATGGGCTGCGGTGGCTAAGTCATAAACATCGAAGGCAAATGCCATGTAGGCATCCGGACCCAGTGGAACAGCTCCAAGATTGAGTTGTTGCAGCATGCCTGCGGCTGAAAAGAAGATGCGGCTCTTGCCTTCCAGTAAATGCATCAGTGGCTTCCAGGTAACTGCGAACAAGCGGTCGCCCTGAAAATACAGACTGTCTTCTTCCAGCTCGGGCCATGTGTACAGCCTGTCTATATAGTCTTTATCTGTTACCTCGGTGGCATTCCTGTGAAGCAGCGCAGCAAGGTTTGGCTCATCTGTCAATGTGACCATTTCCGGAAAAGCACTTGCATGATCCAATACGATGGCTGCATACCACCACATGTAAATGGTATCCTGCCGAAACTCGGGATAGCGGATAAAATGTACCAGCACTTCATCGTCAGTTAGCTGCTGTTGTATACTGTCGGTGCTTAATACAGGCACGTAGTTGATAGCCTCTCCTGCCAGCAGGTTCAATTCCTTTTCGATACTGTCGGCCACCTCCTGCAGTGAATCGGCCTCTGCAGCAGTCGCCGGGTCTGACTGCAAAGCAATTCTTTGCTGATTGATTTGCAACCAATAGGCATATTGCTCCCGAATGCGACTGTCCGGGTGCTGTTCGAACTTGCGCCGGGCAGCTGTGGAAGAATAGAGCAACAATGCCCTGTTGTTCATTTGAAAATCGAGCAGCTGCTGGTAGCCTCCCCCTTCTTTACCGAAGGAAGCAACCATGGCGCTGTAGATATCAAAACTGAAACGAAAGGTGCGCAGAAAGGCTTCCTGCTCCGCCATATTCATCACACTGAATGCATTGTTCAGGTAATCCATCTGACGCTGCAGGTAACTGCCATACAGCGTTTGCGCCTTATACACATCGCCCAGCTCTTCCCAGATTTTCGACATGCGACTCATACTGACACCTATCAACGGGTCGGTGGCGAGAAGGTCACTTGTACGTTCGTCATAGACCTCCTCTGCCAGCTCCAGCGCTTCATCGTACCTACCCATGCGAATATAGAGTTCAGAAAGATTGTCCTTCCAGGTCGTGTAGTTAATATTATTATTTGGATAATATGTATCAGAAATGGATAATGCTTTTTCATACAACTGTTCTGCCAGCGGATAATTTCCCGCATAAAGTTCATAGCCCGCTTTGGCTTCGAGCAGTATAGCATACATCAGGGAGGTATCGGGATACACATCTTGCGCAGCATTCAACAACTCATTATAGATAGTCCCTGCTTCTTCATACCTGCCGGCATACTCCAGGTAACGACCCATGGTGAGTGCGCCGTTGAGGGCCGTTTCCAGTTTAAGGTCAGCATTGATGAGATTATCTATAGCAGATGAGGTGTCTGCCACTTCCCTGAAATAATATTCGCTTACACGGGTGGCGTACGCAATCGCCTTTTCGTACCTCCCTACTTTGGCATAAAAACCGGCCAGGTCATCCAGCATGCTGTAATAGTCTGCACTATCGGTGCCTGTGGCAGCTAACTGAGCAGCTTCCAGCCAGAGTCTTTCTGCAGTAGCAATATTGCCTGCATCTGTGTGGTACCTCGCCAGCGCTGCAGCAGCTTTCTTCTTCCAGTAACCACCATCCAGCGTATCGACGGGTTGTTCGTACACTTGCTGGTACGATTGCAGGGCAAGCTCCGTCTGGTTCAGCGACATAGCTGTTTCTGCAAAGCTGTACGTCCATGCGGCAGCTGCTCCGCTGCGAAGGGCCTTTTCCTGTATGGAAGCCAGCAGCGTAGCTGCATCGCGGTACCTGAAATCTGCCTGCAGGTAGAGCACATAGTCCAGCATGGTTTGGACACATATGGCATCGGAGGTGCTATCCATGGCATTGCACCAGTTCCGTGCTTTTTCAAACTGTGCCATTCCTTCTTTGCTGCGGTCCAGGGCAAGATGCATTTCCGCCGACCGCGCCAGCATTTCGATGGTTTGTTCAGTGGGCAAGCCTTCCTCCAGACTAGCGGTTACTGCAGCATCCATGGCCTCAGTTGCTTCTTCCTGGCGATCGTAAGCCTGTAGCATAAGGGATAACAGCTGCCATTGATCTGCTGAAGCTGACTGGTCGGTTCCAAGCTGCTGCAGTTCCAGCTCATAGCTTTTCATGACCCATTCAAGTCCGTTCACATCATCGCCCAGCATGAAATAAAACTGCGCCAGGGTGCTCACGGCGAAGGGATATACCGGACTATCTGTTCCGTATGCCAGGCGGAAATAGGCTTCCAGTATCTTAGCCTTCTCAAGACCTTCTTCGAGCATCATCAATGCAAGACTGAAACTGATATCCTGAATGAAGGTGGCCAGTTGCTGGTTTTCACCCTCCAGATAAATGTAAAAGCTGGTGTCCCGGGAGGCACTGTCTATTTTCATGTAAAGACCGTGCAACTTTCCGTCTTTATACGTACCTGTTCTTGCTACTGCACCGGAAGCATAGTATTCTGTAAAGGGTCCCTGGTAAATATCATTGGCGTACAACAGTTCTTTTTCCGGTGTGCCATCGGGATAGTAAAATAAAAAAGAGCCGTTCTTCTGTCCCATAGTAACGGTACCGGTACGCATGAGCGCACCATCTTCGTAGTATTCGGTATAAACCCCGTCCGGGTAGTCGGCGGTATAATTGCATTCCCATTGCAGCGCTCCGGAGGGATAGTATTTTCGCGCCATTCCCTGTACGCGATTCTGCACCATGGGATACTCTGCGGCAACACTTCCATTGTCGTTAAAATACCTGCTGATACCATTCAGGGTATCGGGCAAAATATGCGTAAGATGGCCCTCCCAGATCAGCCGGCCCGTCTTATCGTATTCCCGTGTAAGTCCGACGGGTACTCCCTTTTTGAAACGGGCTATATAGTAAGAAGTAAGATAGTCGGAACGATTTTCCGCCGGTGCATTTTCTTCATAAAATGAAAAAATCCACTTTCCCTTTTTCCTGCCATCCTTGTCTGTTTTATTGGGGGCGGTTTCCTGTGCGGCCAGCCAGTAGCTGCAGCCGAGCAGCAGGAATAGAAAAGGGAGGATGCGCTTCATACTTCTAAGTTAAGGCAAAAAAAAACCCACTGCATAATGATGCAGCGGGCTATTTTATTGCACAAGCAGCTTACTTGATAATCATACCGGCAGCCACTGTGGTATTGGTGCCTTCATCGATGATGATGATGGAACCGGTGTCGCGGTTCTGGCGGTATTCATCGTAGAATAGCGGCACAGTGGTGCGGATGCGTACCCTGCCAATTTCGTTCAACTCCAGACTGGTGACGTCTTGTTGGCGATGCAGTGTATTGACATCTACCTTGTAGAGAATTTCTTTGATGACGCAACGTGCATCGCGGGTTGTATGCTTAATGGCATACTTTCCACCCACCTGCAACGGCAATTTTTCGCTCATCCAGCACATCATTACATCGATGTCCTGACCCTGATCGGGAATGTTGTTCTCGCGCACAATCATGTCACCGCGGCTGATATCAATATCATCTTCCAGCAGCAGCGTTACACTCTGAGGAGGGAAGGCTTCTTCCAGATCACCATCCAGCGTTTTGATGGCTTTGATTTTGGAAGTAAGTCCGGAAGGCAGGTGCATAACCTTATCGCCCGGCTTAAAGACACCACCTGCAATACGTCCGGCATAGCCTCTGTAGTCGTGGTACTCATCACTCATAGGACGAATAACGTATTGTACAGGGAAACGGCAGTCAATCAGGTTGTGGTCGCCGCCGATGTGAACTGTTTCCAGTGTATACAGCAGCGTTGGACCTTCGTACCAGTCCATGTTTTCACTATGGTTTACCACGTTATCTCCTTTCAGGGCACTGATAGGGATAAAGCGAACATCTTTCACATCCAGTTTGGAAGAGAAGTGCTTGAATTCATTAACTACTTTATCGTAAGCTTCCTGCTTGAAGTCTACCAGGTCCATCTTGTTGATACAAATAACAATATGAGGAATCTGCAGCAGGGATGCGATAAATGCGTGGCGATACGTTTGCTCCATCACACCATGACGTGCATCAACCAGTATGATGGCCAGATTGGCTGTAGAAGCACCTGTTACCATGTTGCGGGTATACTGAATATGACCCGGAGTATCGGCAATAATGAATTTCCGCTTGGGTGTAGCGAAGTAGCGGTAAGCCACATCGATAGTAATTCCCTGCTCTCTTTCAGCCTTCAGTCCGTCGGTTAACAAGGCAAGGTTGACATATTCTTCACCGCGCTGCATGGATGTTTTCTCAATGGCATCCATCTGATCCTGGAAAATAGATTTACTGTCGTACAGCAGGCGACCAATGAGGGTAGACTTACCATCATCGACACTACCGGCAGTGGTAAACCGCAACAGTTCCATGTCGAGGTAGCCGTGGTTATCGAATTTTCCGTCTTTTATTAAATGTTCCATGTATATTTTTCTTTGTCTTTAAGTAATGGTATCCCAATCAGAAGTATCCTTGTTTCTTGCGGTCTTCCATAGAAGTCTCGCTTCGTTTGTCATCCGCGCGATTGCCTCTTTCGGTTACACGGGTAGTAGCTACTTCATATATGATTTTTTCTACAGTATCTGCATCACTTTCCACTGCACCGGTAATAGGCAGGTCGCCGCAGGTACGGAAGCGCACTTGCTTGGTAACCACCTTCTCGTTCTCCCGCACTTTAACCCATTCAGGGTGGGTGCTGATATTGGTTCCATCGCGTTCAATCACTTCCCGTGTATGGGCGAAGTACAGTTTAGGTAATGGAATATTTTCGAGCAGGATATATTGCCATACATCCATTTCTGTCCAGTTGCTGATAGGGAATACACGGAAATGTTCGCCTACGTGTTTGCGACCATTGAACAGGTTCCACAATTCGGGGCGCTGGTTTTTAGGATCCCACTGACCGAATTCATCGCGGTGACTGAAGAAGCGTTCTTTGGCGCGGGCTTTTTCTTCATCCCGGCGCGCACCACCCATGGCGGCATCGAATTTATGTTGCTCTACTGTTTCCAGCAAGGTAACAATCTGCAATGCATTTCTACTTGCATTGATACCCTTTTCTTCTAAAGCGGTACCTCTTGAAATAGATTCTTCTACATGTCCAACAATGAGGCGAACGCCCATTTCCTTCACCAGCCAGTCGCGGTATTCCAGGGTTTCCGGAAAGTTATGGCCGGTATCGATATGTACCAGCGGGAAGGGAATTTTCGCAGGGTAAAACGCCTTTCTGGCCAGGTATACCATTAATATGGAATCCTTTCCGCCTGAAAATAACAGGGCGGGATTCTGGAACTGCGCAGCTACTTCACGCATGATGAAAATACTTTCTGCTTCCAGTTCTCGCAGGTGGGATAAGCTATAGGACATAATTCAGATTATACTTTTTGTTGAATAATTGGTACGATAAAATCCATGAGCATTTTCACACTTTCGTTCACCTCCATCTGATCCGTGCGAATTTCCAGCGCAGGAGCATCCGGTGCTTCAAAAGGTGCAGTAATGCCGGTAAAGTCGGGGATGAGACCTTTTCTGGCCTTGGCATACAATCCTTTCACATCGCGTGCTTCGCAGACTTCCAGTGGTGCATTGACATACACTTCCAGAAAATCGTCGGCACCAATGATGCTTTTCGCCATTTCCCGGATTTCGTTGGTAGGACTTACGAAACTGTTGAGGGTGATAATACCACTGTGGAGGAACAGCTTGCTGACCTCTGCAATTCTCCTGATGTTTTCAATGCGGTCTTCGGCGCTGAAACTCAGGTTATTGTTGATTCCGGTGCGAATATTGTCGCCATCGAGTAACATGGTCATAAACCCTTGCTGGTGCAATAATTTCTCTGCATGCTGGGCGATGGTACTTTTTCCCGAACCCGAAAGACCGGTTAGCCAAATCACTTTCGAACGCTGCCGAAGCAAAGCTTCCTTATCGGAACGCTGTAAAATTCGGTCGAAAATGGGATGTATATGCTCCTGAACACTCATAAATTGCCGCGCAAAGGTAAGAAAGAATTAGTGATTCAAGCTAGTCATTGCGCCCGGCAGGAGCTGTTCAATGTTAATTTATTGTATAGTTTGAGCCAGTTAACATTGTCCGGAGTGAAAATATTTACTTCCTGCTGCTGCGCTTCTTCCGCCAGGTGAGGTTATACAGGTCTTTTCTCCGGTCCTTCAGGTTGGTCACCGCCCCGTATTCATGCAGTTCCCGCAATTGGTTGAGGTCTACATCTACCACCAGCATCATCTCTGTGTTGGGTGTAGCCTCGGCCTTTACAGCATTGGTGGGAAAAGCAAAGTCGGAGGGGGTAAATACGGCGCTTTGGGCATACTGGATGTCCATATTATTCACCTTTGGCAGGTTACCCACGCAACCGGCGATGGCGACGAAGCACTCATTCTCAATAGCACGGGCCTGAGCACAGTGGCGCACCCGCATGTATCCATTCTGGGTATCTGTGAGGAAGGGGACAAAGATGATATGGACGCCTTCCAAAGCCATCAGGCGCGATAGTTCCGGGAATTCGATATCATAACAAATCTGAATACCGATTTTTCCGCAATCAGTGTTGAAGATATTGAGTTCATCCCCGCCGGTCATTGCATAGTATTTGAACTCGTTGGGGGTGATATGGATTTTTCGGGTAGCGTCGATATCGCCATTCCGGTGGCAGAGGAAGGAGACATTGTAGAGTTTTCTTCTGTCCCATACCGGCATGCTACCGGCGATAACATTCACATTATAAGAAACTGCATATTCCGATAGTTTCTTCACAATATCATCTGTTTTCTTGGCCAGAATTTTCATGGCCTCGTATTCCGACAGGTGGTTGTAGGGAGCGAGCAAGGGAGTGTTGAACAACTCCGGGAACATGATGAAATCGGCACTGTAACCCGAAACCGCATCAATAAAGAATTCCACCTGCTCAAAAAAGGCTTCCAGGTTGGGAAAGTGGCGCATTTGCCATTGCACCAGTCCCAGCCGTACTATCGAATTATAGCGGGTATTATTCTGTTTTCGGTTGTAGTAGATGTTATTCCACTCGAGCAGGGTAGCATAATCTTTCGATTCATTATCACCGGGCAGATAGTCAGTGAGTATACGCTTTACGTGAAAATCGTTGGAAATCTGAAAGGTGAGGGTGGGGTCGTAAATCTCCTTGTAGCTTACCTTCTGGATGTACTCCTTAGGTGTTAGCTCCTGAGCAAACTTATGGTAATTGGGAATGCGTCCCCCGGCAACGATGCTTTTCAGGTTCAGCTGCTCGCATAATTCCTTCCGAGCATCATACAGCCTTCTGCCGAGGCGCAACCCCCTGTACTCGGGATGCACAAATACATCGATACCATATAATACATCGCCTTCATCGTCATGTGTGGAAAATGAATACATGCCTGTAACTTGCTCGTAGGTATGATCATCGCCAAACTTGGAGTAGTCGATGATTATGCTGAGGGCGCAGGCCACTACATGGTCGTTCACAGAAACCGCCAGCTGACCTTGCGGAAAAAGATCTATTAAATCTTCTATTTTATCTTTTTTCCAATGAAGTCCGCCTATACCACTGTAGGCTTCTTTCATCACTTGTTGCAAATCGGCGTAGTCGGCTTTCTGTAATTGCCTGACGTGAATGTTCAATCGGGAAGTATCTTTCTGCATAAGGGGAGAATATAATTAAAAAAAATAATATCAGCCTTCCCCTGATGACCGCGCGGTGCCGCTGCCCCAGATGAGCAATAACAGTGAAAGGAAGATGACTATCAACAGAAGTCCTTCATTCATGATATCCATTTTCACCTGTACGGGAATACTGATAAACAAAAGGATGGTGATCAACCCGCGCGGTGCAAAAAACACCAGGGGGGCGACAGATTGCCTGTCTACCAGGAGCAGACCCAGCAATCGAACAATTACAATTATTATAAATATGACAGTACCTATAACGATGGTCTCGGTATTAGCCATCTGGTAGATATCCGCCACATATCCGAAGAGAATGAAGAAGAAGGTGCGTGCAAAAAACACCGCCTCTGCTACTATCTGTTTGAATTGGGTCAAGTCGGTTTTCAGCCGTGTAACGCTCACCAGATCTACGAGCGGGCCGCGCATCAGCAATAGAAAATTATTCAGTATGAGTCCGAATAACAGTATCAGCAACAAGGGCGACAAGTGGTAATATTTTCCGAATCCGTAGGCCAGCAACAGGAACGCGAGGATAGGAACAAACTTCACGTGGTGCGAAACCTTATCAATAAAAATACCGACAATCAGAGCCAGGGCCACGGCCACCAATACGATGAGCAGCAGGTTGCGCAGCTCCAGAAAGCTGGTGCCCAGACTCACTTCGCTGTGCACGGTAAAATAGTTGAACAGTACAATACCAATAATATCGGAAAAAGAGCTTTCATAGATAACGAACTCCTTGTCTTTCTTCATTAAACCAGCAGCAGCAGGTATAGCCACTGCACTACTGATAATAGATACCGGTATTGCATTGATGATGGCAGTATTGGTGTTTACTTCAAAAAAGTAGACCAGTAACCAGGAGATACCCGTAATGGTAAACGCCATAAATAAGACCGCAGCAAGGAGGGTCTTGCCTATCAAAGGCAGCTTATCGGGGGTGAGGTTGAGGTCCAGCGAACCTTCCAGCACAATCAGTATGAGACCTACTGTGCCAAAGGTGGACAGGAAGGTATCGGTGTAGGGAATGGTAAAACCCACGTAGCGCGCCAGTTCACCGAGCAGGATACCTGTTCCGATGAGCAATACCACAGAAGGGATCTTAAGCCGCTTTCCTATCAGGTCAAAGAGATAGGAGCCAATTATGGTAATTGCCAGCGCTATGAGGATGATATTGGTATCCATGCTGCTGCAAAAATGGACAATTAATCATGAAATATTATGAGGCACACTCCGGGCCGGGTGTTTGCCTGCACTATCAATTTCCATAATTTTGCATTGCTTCACTTCGGGGTGTAGCTCAGCTTGGCAGAGTGCTGCGTTCGGGACGCAGAGGCCGGTGGTTCGAATCCACTCACCCCGACCAACCCGTCCGCCCCACGCGCAGCGTGGGGTTTTCATTTCCGCTCAACGAACAAAGCCGGAGGCTTAAGTGAGGCAGAGCGGAAATGAAAACCGGCCGACGTAGGAGGACGGCGGACGGGTTGTGTACACCCCATCTGGTGGTTCGCCGAAGGCAATCCGAAA
>DDYY01000058.1 GCA_002346225.1 Bacteroidetes bacterium UBA3022 | reverse complement strand
GGAGAGAATTATGGATGTCCGTCCTTCCCCCGATATGACGCCTGCACAGACACGGGTGATGGCGTTATGTACATGAATTATATGGACTATACCAATGATGGTTGTATGAATATCTTCACGCAGGGTCAGGCTGACAGGATGTGGAATGCCATCAATAACTTTTACCCGGAATTATTGGAATCAGATGGTTGTCTGCCAATCGAACTCTTGGCGCACGACGCATCTTTACTGACGGTTATCGAACCGGTAGGGTTGAGTTGTGAAAACACGATTGTTCCTGAAATAACCATTCGGAACTTTGGTGCGGAGGTACTTACCTCGCTGGAAATTGAATACAGCATTGATGGTGGCACACCTTTTACTTATACATGGATAGGAAGTCTGGCGTCGCTGGAAAGTACAAGCTTTAGCCTGCCTGAGATTACGGCTACGGAAGGTGGGCACACTTTCGAGGTGAATACCAGTAATCCTAATGGTTTTGTTGACCTTAATCCCACCAATGACAGCGGCAGCAGCGACTTTAGCGTTTATACTTCGGGAGTTGAAGCACCCCTGGTGGAAGGATTTGAATCAGTGGTATTTCCGACAACGGGCTGGTCTGTAGAGAATAATACCGGCGGTATCACCTGGGAGCGGACTACTGCTGCTTCCAGCACGGATGTAGCCGCAGCATGGGTTAATAATTATGATTACGATAGTGAGGGTGCAACAGATGACTTGGTAAGTATTCCTGTTGACCTGACTGATATGGAAGCTCCTCAGGTGAGTTTCGATGTAGCCTATACATATTATAAGCAGGGGAGTACTACCTACACCGATGCTATGGAAGTTCTGGTTACAACCGATTGTGGTGCCACATTCACGTCTGTCTATTTCAAGGAGGGGGAAGATTTGTCTACCCGCTCACCCATTTCTGCCAGTTTTACGCCTTCAGAATCACAATGGAGAAAAGATACTATTGACCTTTCTGCATTTGCCGGTTCTACATTCGTTAGTCTGGTATTCCGGAATATTACCGGATACGGAAATAATTTATATTTAGATAACATTAATATTGAGGAGAAAGTAATTCCACAGGCTATAACAGATCTTCCTGCCGGCTGGCTCACAGTAGGTCCTGTACCTGCTTCCAGCTTTTTGCAGTTGAACTGGACTTCCGCTTTACCGGAAGGAGATGTGATGCTGATAGATATGTCGGGCAGGAGAATACAGCTTCGCCATATGGCAGGCGGAGCATCCGGAAGTTCCATTGTAGCGGTAGACGATTTGCCTTCAGGCCTTTACTTCCTTCAGTACATCAGCGACAGCCGGATATACCAGGGGGAACGCGTCATGATTACCCGGTAAGAGCTATAGCAGCATAAGGTTGGCTGCCTATGCCCGCCTTATGCTGTTCTCCTTGCTTCTTTCACTATTTTTGTAGGAAAGAACAATTATGTCTGATCAAAAAGAAAAAGTCCCCACCAATCAGCTGAATATTGAATTGACAGAAGATGTGGCGGAAGGCGTTTACTCCAATCTTGCCATCATTACGCATTCCAATGCAGAGTTTGTGTTTGACTTTATCCGGGTTATGCCGGGGGTGCCTAAGGCCAAAGTGAAAAGCAGAATAGTGATGACTCCTCAGCATGCCAAGCGATTACTCAGAGCCCTGGCAGATAATGTAGCCAAATTCGAAGCTACCCATGGAGAAATTGCCGAGCAGGATCCTGTGCAGGGCATACCCATGAATTTCGGACCAGCCGCCAAGGCTTAAAAACTATCGACTTTGCCAGATAATGGGCCCATCACCATTACGGTTATCAGTCCGGTTTTTAATAATGGAAGCGGAATAGCTGCATTACTTCAACAGGTACAGGATGTGTTGAGTGCGCTTCAGGTTGTGCCCCAGATTATTCTGGTGGATGATGGTAGCGCGGACCATTCCTGGGAAGAAATAACCCGCATCGGTCCTTCCATTGCAGGTTTATGTGCCTACCGGCATGTGCGCAACATGGGTCAGCATCAGGCGATATATACCGGATTGCAGTTGGCTAAGGGCGACTGGGTGGTAGTGATGGATGCTGACTTGCAAGACAACCCCGCATACATTGCAGCCTTCTTCGAAAGTTGCACGAAGCGCCAGCGTTCCATATTGGCCAACAGGCATACCAAAAAGAACAGGCCCTATTATGTGATTTCTTCTTATCTGCTGAATACACTGCTATCCGCACTGGTTGGCTTACGAATGCATTACAGAACAGGTAATTTTGGTATGTTCATGCGATCAACTATCGATAAAGTGCGCAGTATGTCTCCTCATAACTTTTACTTTCCCGTTGCGGTTCGCCTGGCAGAAGGAAGAATAGAACACATTGATGTGGAGTTCAGGTTGCGCTACGATGGCGACAGCAGTTATACTTTTTCAAAGCATATAAGTCTGGCATTACAGGCAATTCGTTTTGCAATGAGCTGGCATGGGAGGAAAGGCACGTTTTCGGTGGATGAAAGGATTCAAGAACGCTATATCAACTCCGACCATCCATGAGCATACCATTCAATCGGCCACCCATTACAGGACACGAGATAGAGCGGATGCAGGATTGTATTGCGCGCGGTAAAACTTCGGGCAATGGCTACTACACAGCATATTGTCAGCAATGGTTAGCTGAAAAGCTGGATGTTCAGGCGGCTCTGCTCACGACCTCAGGTTCAGCGGCACTGGATATGGCGGCACTGCTTTGCGGTATACGACCGGGAGATGAGGTAATTATTCCTGCATTCACCTTTACTTCTACCGCCAATGCTTTTGCACTGCGCGGTGCAAAGATTGTTTTTGCCGACGTTTTACCTACTACACCTGTTATTGATGCGGATGCGATAGCTGCATTAATAAGCCCGAGAACGAAAGTTATTGTGGTAGTGCATTATGCCGGTATTGCTCCTGATATGGAAGCCATCGGTGCGCTGGCGCGCGACAACAACATTGTGGTTATTGAAGATGCTGCCATGTCTTTTGGGGCGAAGTACAAAGGCAGGTACCTGGGTAGTTTTGGCCGGATGGGGATATTATCTTTCCATGAAACCAAGGTGCTGGCATGCGGAGAAGGGGGAGCCCTCCTGTTAAGTGATGCAGCAGATACTGCAGCAGCAGAAATCATATGGGAAAAGGGAACCAACCGGGCAGCCTTTGCCAGAGGCGAAACCCAGAAATACGAATGGGTAGGATTGGGGAGCAGTTTCCTATTATCTGATATTCAGGCTGCCTGGTTATCTGCGCAGCTGGATCATTATCAGGCTGTTTTGAAGGAGCGCATGGACTTGTGGAATACCTATCACAATACACTGCATAATCTGGCGGAAAAGGGACATTTTTTGCTGCCACAGATATTGCCATTTTGTGACCACAATGCCAGTGTGTTTTATATTAAATGTAAGTCCGGGGAGGAGCGCAACGCCCTGCTACACTACTTACAGGATAAAGGTATTTTGGCAGTATTCCATTATCAGCCCCTGCATACATCACCCTATTTTTCACCCTTGCATGATGGCAGGAAACTGGTGCATGTGGAGGATTGGTCGCGAACGATACTGCGTCTGCCGCTCTATTACGGATTGTCAAACCAGGAAGTGGAATTTATTTGTGACAGCATTCTGGCATTTTATTAAAGGATTTATTAAATTAATGTTTAATCTTTAGCAATCAGGGTAAAGCAATAAACGAAAGAATAAAATGTAACTAATTTTGTTTTTAAGAATTGAAACTTACATCGGCACTCATATTATCCCTTCTATATTCCGTTTCTGTCCTTGCGCAATCCAGGCAAAGGGACGGCGAGGTCGGCGTTAACCTTGGCTTTTCCAACTTTCTTGGTGACTTAGGCGGCTCTCCCCTGGAGGGACGACCTTTCTGGTTCGATATCGATGCACCAGTAACTCGTCCTGCCATAGGCTTGGTATACCGTCAGGAAATTATACCCCATTGGTCGATAAGAGCCAATTTCTATTACTCAGTGGTTCGGGGAAGCGATGAATTGACAGAAAATGAAAGCCGCAGTCAAAGAAACCTCAGCTTCCGCTCGCCCATTTATGAACTGTCTGCTTTTATTGAGTACGACTTATTCCGGTTTGTCGGGAACGATAAAAAACCCTGGACACCATTTATATACGCAGGTATAGGAACTTTCTGGTTCAACCCGCAGGCATTTTACAATGGAGAGTGGATAGAACTGCAACCACTGGGAACAGAGGGTCAGGGGCTGCCGCAATATCCCGACAGGCAACCTTATAGTTTGAATGCCATGTGTTTTCCCATTGGCGGAGGTGTGAAGTACACTACCAAAAACAACTGGGTCTTTGGTCTGGAGACCGCCTGCAGGTTAACTACAACAGATTATATCGATGATGTAAGCACCGATTACCCCAATGCAGCTTTCCTACAGGAGTTTTATGACCCGGAAAAAGCAGCACTCATCATTGCTCTCTCCGATAGGTCTGTGGCAGGCGATAAAGTTTTATCCGGTGCCGAAAGCCAAAGAGGTAATCCCGGTTACAATGATGCCTACTTCATGGGAGGCTTGTTCACTATTACCTACCATTTTGAACGTACCAAACGTCCCAAGCCGGGTTCCTGTTACTTTTAATCTTCGTCTTCGGCTTCTTCCTGGGCTGCCGACCAGATACTCCAGGCGTATTCAGCCTGTAATTCCAGCATGCGTTCACCATTTACCACTGTAGCTCCCTGGTTTTTTGCTCGCTGTAAAAACTGCGTAACAGCAGGGTTATAGATAAGGTCAAAGCAAAGATGGTTCTTGCCAATGGCCGAATAATCCAGGTCCGGTGCAGTCGCTGTATCGGGGTGCATACCGAGGGGAGTGGTATTGATGATGACAGTGTGTTGCTCCAAAATGGCTTTGGTCAGATCGCTGTAACTGATACAATGATCTCCTGCATTTCTGGAAACCAGCTGCACTTGAATGTCCAGTTCTTTCAGTGCATATTGCACGGCTTTGGAAGAACCGCCTGTTCCCAGTACGAGCGCATGTGTATGATGAGCTTTCAGATGTGGTTTTAGCGCATCGCGAAAACCCAGCCAATCGGTATTGTAACCTATTTTTTCAAATTCATCGATTAAGATGCAGTTGACAGCGCCAATTTCGGCCGCAACAGGATCCATATCATCCAGGTACTCAATAATGCTCTCCTTGTAGGGTATGGTAACATTGAGTCCACATAAATTCTTGTGCACCTCCAGCAACAGCCGAATATCATCAATGTCATCGAGCGGGAAAAGCTCATAATGATGGTCTTTCAGCTTCTCTTTCTTGAATTTCTTCATGAAATATTGCTGCGAGAAAGAATGCGTGAGCGGATTGCCTATGAGTCCGTAGAGGTACAAATCTTCAGACTGCAGCGCTTTGAGATCGTCTTTCGGCAGAGGGTCAGATGACGAACTTTCCATATAACTTTTGCTATTTAGGTTGTTTTCGAGCGAGTCGCTCTAACGAAAATATTAAAATGAATCCAATTATCATGAGTAAAATGCAAAGAATCAATTGTGGTTCATTGCCCGTTTTTTCCAGGAAGGCTCCGGGGAGGAGGTTGGCTTCTTTAAGAACCTTTTCTTCTCCATCAATGATTTTACTGGAAATGACTTCTTTCCATGGCCAGACCTTATTCAGCGAGCCGACCATGAATCCTGCCAGTAAAGCAATGGTGATATCATGATAGCGCTTCAGCAACCAGGATAATAAATGGGAAAAGCTGATGATACCGATACCTGCACCGGCGATGAACGTAATGATGACGCTCAGTTTCATTTCGTGTATGGCACCTAATACGTATTCATACATACCCATCAGCAACAGGATAAATGACCCGGATATTCCCGGAAGTATCATAGCACAAATCGCGACGGAGCCGGTAATAAACACAAACCAGGTTGTTTTAGGCCCTTCGGCAGGGGATGCAATGGTGATTGCATATGCGATGGCAATACCGGCGATGCCTGATAGCAGGGTTTGCCAATTGTACTGCTTAATGGTAGATCCTACATAAATGGCCGAAGCTATCACCAGGCCGAAAAAGAAGGACCAGACCAATTGCGGGTAATCTGTCAGCAGGAACAGGATTATCCTGGAAAGAGATAGTATACTGATGGCAATGCCTGCTAACAGGAAGACCAGAAACCACCCATTGATATGCTTCCAAAAGGCAGGTATCCCTTCCTTAAACAAGATTTTCACCGCTTTGGCATCGATGGAACGAATGGTATCTATGAGTTCTTCATAAATGCCTGAAATGAATGCGATGGTACCACCAGATACACCGGGGACAACGTCTGCCGCACCCATTGCCACACCCTTAAGTGTAAGGGTGTAATATTTCCTGATAAGGTCAAGCATCTATATCAAGGTAAGAAATGATGAAATGTGTCTCCTCTGAGACCGATGCGCAGCGTTTCCAGCGCAATAACTTCGTTGGTAGGGATATTGCCCAGATTGACGTTGGCGCCCAGCAATTTAATGAACCACACCTGTTGTGATTTCATAGGGGCCTCCCAGATAATTTTCTCCATCGGGATTTTGGTGAGGATCTCATCAATCAGACCTTCCCGTACTTCACCCTTTTCCCGGTAGATGCCCACTGTTCCGCTTTCCCGTGCTTCTGCAATCACTTTACTCGCACCTGCATCAATTTCAGTTTGCATCAATTTAATCCACTTATAAGGTGCCAGTTCTTTGGTAGCATCCTTACTGCCCACTTCACTCAAGACAGTGCATCTTTTGGCCAGTCGGCTGATGATGGCACATTTCTCATCATGTTCCAGGTCAATAGAGCCATCGCTCACCTCTACATGATTTAAATTGTAGGTATCCAAAAGTGCCAGATAGTTATCCAGCTGGTTTCTTATTATAAAGGCCTCCAGCAGGGTGCCTCCCAGGTAAACACCTAGTCCGGCAGATTGGTAAAGTGCGATTTTTTCTTTCAGGTGTGGCGTAAGATAGGAAGTACCAAAGCCCAGCTTTACAAGGTCGATGTATTCCACTCCCACACTGAGCATATCTTCGGCTTCCCGGATGCTCAACCCTTTATCCATTACCATGGTTATGCCATTGTTGCGTGGCTTTGCATCCCTTTTGGGAAGATTGCTTATTTCAAAATTCATAGGCTTCAAATGAAGCAACAAAGTTAGCAAAAGGGGTTATATTGCATTTATAATTCAACAGTTATGTTAAATAAGACATTTTGGGAGCACCGATACGAACATCAGCAGACTGGTTGGGATCTGGGAGAAGTGTCTCCTCCACTTAAAGGATATATCGATCATTTGCAAGACCCTTCCCTCCGGATATTGATCCCCGGATGTGGAAACGGACATGAAGCCTTGTACCTGCAATCGAAAGGCTTCCAGCATATTACGGTATTAGATATAGCTGAGCCGCCGCTGGCTGCCCTGAAGGAAAAGTCAGGAGAAAATGGTCGAATAACAACAGTTAACGCAGACTTTTTCGAACATAACGGCACCTACGATCTTATTCTCGAACAAACATTTTATTGCGCACTCGATCCTTCCATGCGTCAGCGCTACTGGGAGCATATGCACCAGTTACTGGACAACAACGGAGTGCTGGCAGGGGTGCTTTTCAATGTTGATTTCGACAAGCAGGGGCCACCCTTTGGAGGGAATGAAGCTGATTACCGCAAGGAGTTGAAGCCCTATTTCCACATCGCCATCATGGAACCATGCTACAACTCTATTCAGCCCAGGATGAATACCGAGTTGTTTTTCATGCTGCGACCCAGGTAGTAATTACTTTCTGTAGAGGTCCAGCAAATCGGCGTTTTCCTTTATGGAAAGGAACGAAGGGTCTGTTTCGTTGAGTATAATGTGCCTGCTGTAATCTTCTTCCAGCGCTTTTCCCAGTAGATGTCGTGCAGCCTGGTGTTTGCCCAGTTGCCAGCATATCAGGCTCTGGAGATAGGTGAATTCTACAAAATTGCCACAGCGTAACATAGCATTTTCCACTGCTTCGAAGGCGCGTTGAGGTTCTTGCTGTTCCAGCAGGTAGACAATCAGGTCTAACCAGTAATTTAGGATGTCGGGTCTGCTGTTGACCAGTTGTTGCAGGTATTGGCCTACTTCTTCTTCCCTGCCCATCATGCGGTATACACTGATGATGCAGGCGATATAGAATTCATTGTCGTTATCAATCCGCAGTGCTTTCTTATAATTCACCAGCGCGGGTTCCAATCTGTTTTCCTGACGGTACGATTCGCCAATACGGAAGAAAGCTTCATCTAGATAGGGGTCGTGACGCGTAGATTTCCGGTAGTGAAAACGCGCTTTTTTGAGGTCCTGCTTTTTTTCATAGCAAAGCCCGATGCGGAAACTGTGGTCTTCAAAACCGCCAGATTTTTCCTGAGCTACCTGAAAGGTTTCGATGGCCTTATCGTATTCTTCCAGTCGGAAATAGATATCGGCAGCATCTCTGTAAACCAGGTCGAAATCCTCCTGAATAGCCATGGTGAATTCGAATGCTTCCAGTGCTTTATGATAATTTCCGGTACCGGCATATGCCTTGCCCATATTGTACCATGCCATCCAGTTATACGGATGGGCATCTGTAATTTGTTGATGAATGGTCAGGCTTTCATCGAACTGATCTGTCATTTCCACGATATGGGCGAACTTCATCAGCACGGTTTCATTGCCCGGGTTAATGCTCAGGGCCTGCTCCAGGTACCTGAATGCCGCCATGAAGTCTTCACCCAGTTCAGCGATATCACTGAGTTCCGCCAGAACGATGTCTTTTTCTTCCTTGTCGGCCAATTGCAGGGCATGCATTAAAGTGGCAGTAGCTTCTTCTGCCTGGTTAAGCTCGAGCAGAATATCGCTTTTCAGCAGGTAGATATCTATATGGGTGGCGTCGAAGACTACAGCCTTATCCAGCAGCGAAAGGGCTTTCTGGAATGCCTTCCGATTGAAAAGTAATTCCGCCTTACGCGTCAGAAAGTCGGCAGAATAGGGGTTTTGTTCAATGGCCAGATCGGCGACAGCTTCCATCTTGCCTTCCTCCATCCGCGCCTCATAGTATTCATAAATGCGCTCCAGCGCCTCTTCGTCGAAATAGCTGTACTCCCTTGTCAGGTAATATCCTTCAAATTGCTCAATCAGCTCCTGTAGTCCCGCTTCTTCAGCGTAATCGTCTTGGTCGGGTCTTAGCATATGTATGCAAAATTACGTTTATTAAAACTGAAAAGTTCCATCTTTAGTCTATGCCTACCGGCTGTTGCGCATTTAGCACATATTAACTTCTCTATAAGCCTTGCTAACACATTTCAGCCTGTATTAATCCCTATTTTTGTCGCTTAATTTTCTGAAATGATGCTTCGAAAAATGCTTTCTCTTATTTGCATGCTCAAGGTAGCACTAATAGCCGATGCCCAGCAAGCAACTTATTGGCAACAATTTGTGGATTACGAAATCCATGTCACCCTGGATGACACAGCCCACACTTTAGCAGCAGAAATGACTATTGAGTACACCAATAATGCACCGGAGTCACTCGATTTCCTATGGATGCATATGTGGCCCAATGCCTACAGTGATGCCAAGGAGACGGATCTGGCAAAGCAGTTTATTCAGCAGGGAAGTAAAAAACTGTTGCGCGCCGGTGAGGACGAGATGGGGAGCATCTACGATTTTTCCTTTCAGCTGGACGGTCGTGCATTGACTTGGGAGCCTCATCCCGAATATGCAGATGTCGTGAAAGTTATTTTGCCGGCGCCCCTCGCCCCCGGACAAAAAGTGCAGTTGTTTATTCCTTTTCAGGTGCATATACCCTCCTCTGATTTTTCCCGATTGGGACATTCCGACAACGCCTATCAGATAACGCAATGGTATCCCAAGCCGGCTGTGTACGACAAAAACGGCTGGAACGAAATGCCGTATCTGAATCAGGGGGAATTCTATTCTGAGTTTGGAAATTTCAGTGTCTATATCACTGTTCCCGATAATTATATAGTGGCTGCCAGTGGCGATTTGCAAACTGCATCTGAGAAAGCTTTTCTGATGGAGCGCGCTGCAGCCACAGCAGAAATGGAGTCTTTCCCAACTGACTTGAGTTTCCCGCCATCATCTCCTACCACGAAAACATTGCATTACATCCTGGAGAACGCGCATGATTTTGCCTGGTTTGCCGACAAGCGTTTTCATGTATTACATGGATCTATCGAACTGCCTTTTTCAGGACGGACGGTAGAAACATGGTCTTACTTTACGAACCTGCAAGCCGATTTATGGATGAAGAGTATCGACTACCTCAACCGTTCTGTGATAGCTTACAGCAATTATGTCGGGGAGTATCAATGGAATGTGGCACAGGCACTAGAGGGCGCATTAAGTGCCGGAGCTGGAATGGAATATCCTACTATTACCATAATTGGAGAGTCGCCGACTGCTGCTGCATTGGACAATGTGATTACCCACGAGGTGGGTCATAACTGGTTCTATGGTATGCTGGGAAGCAATGAGCGCGAATACGCATGGATGGACGAGGGAATCAATTCCTACTATGAATCGCGGTACATGGATACTTACTATAATAACAATCCGCTTGAGGTATTTCTGGGACCCGTAGCCAATGTGTTCAGCTCGCCCGAAATTCTCGAAAAGAATACCACCCAACTTTCCTGGTACCTTATTGCCGGTTTGGAGCGGATGAACAAATCGCAACCCATTGAGCTGCACTCCAACGACTTCGTTAGTCTGAACTATGGACTGCTTGTTTATCAAAAGACTGCTTTCCTCATGAGTTATATGGCAGATTTTCTGGGCCAGGGCCAGTTTGATCGTGTGATGGCAAGGTATTTTGACCAGTGGAAAATGGAGCATCCCCAACCGGAAGATATCAAGCAGGTTTTCGAAGAGGAAACAGGTGAAGATATGAGCTGGTTTTTCGATGGTTTGTTGCGGGACGATCGCAGTCTGGATTATCGTATTCAGGAGATCCAAAATGGCAAAACGGTCATGGTTGCCAGAATAAAAAACCTCACGGATATAGCTGCTCCTTTCCCCATTTCCCTTATGCACGGCGACAGCGTGTTGCGGACAGAGTGGCACCGGGGTTTTGTGGGTCTGCAGGCCATATACATCAATAAGTTGGGAGAAGATGAGGTTATTACAGAATTGCGCATTGGAACGAATGGACTTTTCCCGGATTATAACATGGAAAATAATAATATGCGTGTGAAGGGCTTGTTCAAAAAGACAGAGCCACTTGCACTTAAATTTTTGCTTGCCCCTGACAACCCTGAGAAGACAAGTATTTTCTATTCGCCCTTGATTGGAGGTAACGTGAATGATGGTTTCATGCTTGGTCTGGGATTATGGAACAGTACATTTCCTGCACCTGCATTGGAGTGGGTGCTGGCGCCCATGTATGGATTTAATTCCAATGCTGTATCTGGTCAGGGTAGCATAGGCTGGAACATGTACCCCGAGGAAGGGCCATTCGACCGACTGCGCTTATCTGCTTTTGGAGCAACGTATCGCACCAATCCTGATTTCGATGGCATGTGGTACCGGAAGCTGCAACCACAACTTGAACTGAGCTTCAGAAAACCCAAATTGACAGATCCGGTAAGTCACAATATACGTGCGCGCGCTGTGCGTATAGAAGAGTCATCGGTAGATCCCGGAAGTCCATTTCCGGAAATCGCCTATGAAAGCTTTACAGAATGGTTCAGCGAAGTGCAGTATACTGTGACCAACAAACATATTTTGCATCCTTATTCTTTGACAGCTACAGCGCAGCATAATCGCGATTTTCTCAAGTTATTTGCAGAACTGAATTACGATATAGTATTTTCCAAATATAAAATAGAAACCAGGTTGTTTGCCGGTTATATGAACGATATGGCCGAGACACCCAATCTGCGCTATCAATACTCCCTTGCAGGGGTGTCCAGTTTGAATGACTACTTATACGATGACATTCTTCCCGGTCGAAATGCGGCAGAGGGCATGTGGTCCAATCAGATTACCAGAAGGGATGGTTTTTTCAAGTTGCCTGCAACAGAGCAAAGTATTGGCTGGAGCAACGATTTATTGTTAGCGTTCAATATCGAGTTGCCTGTCCCCAATTTACCAATATCGTTTTTTGCTGATGCGGGATATGTTGGTGATGTAGATACGGACCTGGCAGTTGAAGTTAGTGGTTTTCAATACGATGCCGGTATTATGCTGCGACCTATCAACAACATACTGGAAATATATTTCCCGTTGATTGGTTCTGCGCAACTGGCTGATCCGCTGGCGTTCAATTACGCGCAGTACATCAGCTTTACGTTGAGCTTCAATACCATCAATCCGTTTGAAGCACTGCGGAAGCTATCGTTGTGATAACATCCTAACGGGGATATAAGTAAATACGCTCTGAACGGTAGCTGAGGTCAAGACCACCCCAGGCAAGCGCACCGTCGGAGAGTGCATTCTTGAATTGCAGTGTTATTTCGCTGGCAACGCTGGCATCCGGGAAGGTAACTTCTATGATTTTCGCATAGGAGGTTGGACCAAATACGATTCCGGAATGCATAATGCGATTGGTGTTCTGCAGTCTGTCGACATCACTGATAATGGGAGCCCAGCATTCGGTTCCCCTTTCCTTGCCGTATTGCCAGATTTGCTGAACGGTCATTGCTGCCTCATCGATACGGTATTCAACTGCCCTACTGAAAGAAGGCTCGCCCGGCAGAAAGTGTCGGTTAAATCCGTTATCGAAAATGAAGATGTTTCCATTGGGCAACAACATCGGAGCATGCTGTCCCCAGGTCCAGTCGAAGGAGGGGCTTTCGGTAGTGCCTTGTTGTACTTCATCGGGATAAGCATTCCCTGTCGCATCTACCGCGGTCAGCAACCAATCGCTGTTATCCAGGCCATTGGCGGCAACACCCCAACCCTGATGCGGAGCGAGTATCCATACCAGCTCATTATTGCGGGTTACCTTCACTACTCCCTGGTTTCTTCCGGAAATAATCAAGCAATCATCGTCTTCACTGTACCATACAGCATTGTTATGGAACCAGTCGACAGGGTCTTCTACCAGGTCGTACCTATCCATATCCAGGATTTCCCTTAAGTCCCATTCTTGTACCAAGGTTCCGTTAGGTGAAATTTCAATGATATGGTCTTCCACAGTGCTGATACCTTCCTTGTCGACGGCTAACAGGTAATTCCCATTCGGCATGATGCGCGTTTCATGGTGCTGAAAATAACCAGGGATATAAATGTCATTGATTTCATTTCCTAAGAGGTCGTATTCATAAATATGATCCAGATAGGAAACGAGCATATTTCCGTTGGGCAGTTGTTTGACAGGGAAGGAGAGGTCGGAAAATACGTCCAGCTCCAGGAACCATCTCACCTTACCGGCTTCATCGAAAATGAAAGGCACACTGAGAAAACTTGTACCCAGACCGACACCAAATTCCGTGAGGGTCCATCCATCCTGCCGCAGCGGGGTTATGACATTGGTTTCAATATCCGGGAAATAGTTGGGTAGGGGATCCGTAGTAATGGTCAGTGTGGTCGAGGCAAAGTTGCCGATAGCATCGGTTAAAGTAATATCCACCTCATTATCGGTGCCGGGATACAAACCGGCTATAATATGCTCGTGGGTAGTCTCCAGGTCTTCAAAAGTATGCTCCAGCGGATGTTCGCCGTTGATGCGCACACTCACGCGTACCGGTACAATAGACTCGAAGGTTAAAGCAGCTGAAAGGGGGCTATTGCCATTGGGGTTCAGTTCCACCCGAAGGTCTTCAGGAGCGAGGTTGGCAAGATCGACGCGCTGACCAATGGCAGCATCCTTCCGGCATGATTGCAGGATCAACAGACCGGACAATAGAAACAAGAACGCATATTTATACATATCATATCTATTCAATCGGAACCTAATTGCCTGGGAAACATGCAGGTAGTTCCGGATGATAAAGTGCCTAAAATAAAAAAAACCGGAGAAATCTCCGGGTTTATACATGTTGATGTTGGTTATTATTGACCCTGACCGAGAGAGAACGCATCCCTGCCGTCGAACCGGTACAGGTTTTCCGTTTTGATGACATCCATTCCGGCTTCAGTTACCCGGTCCATTAAACGGGTAATCATCTTTTTATCGGCTACAACACTACCGTCTTCCATTTTATAGCGCATCCGCCAGTGGTCAGTGCAGAAAGTTTCGTCGAATCCGTCGGGCCATACCTTAATACCCCTGTTGGTAATCATACTCAACTTCATTCCTTCGCCATTGGCTGAAGATGCCAGTTGTCCCAACTCATCGGGTTTCAGACCTTTCCAGTCTACGAAGACGTCTACGCCCAGCAGTTCCTTATTGGCAGCTGGTCTTCTGACATAAGCATATTTCTCCATGTTGGGAGGCAGGTGACGGAAATGAGCAGGTGTGAAATGCTCCGTTTGCTGTCCCATTCGGTCAATTACCGCCTGAGCAAAAGCCTGTGTTCCCACTTTTTCCCTGCTGACGCCAATTTCATAGATGTCGCCGGTGTGTATACCATCTTCAATGGTTTTCATCCAGGCATTCGCAACTTTAGCAGCTACGTCTTCCTGGCCGATGTGGTTCAACATCATTATGGCTCCCTGCAGCAATCCACTTGGGTTAGCTATGCCCTTGCCGGCAATGTCAGGAGCAGAACCATGAATGGCTTCAAACATGGCTACTTCCTTGCCAATGTTGGAAGAACCTGCAATACCGACAGAGCCGGTGATTTGCGCTGCTACATCGGATATTACGTCGCCGTAGAGATTCATGGTAACAATCATATCGAAGCGTTCCGGTTGTTCTGCAAGTAGCGCAGTTCCAATATCGATGATCCAGTGTTCGCTTTCAATATCCGGATATTCGGCTCTGATCTCATCAAACACTTTATGGAAGAGACCATCAGTGGCCTTCATGATATTGTCTTTGGAAAAGCAGGTTACCTTTTTCCGGTCGTACTGGCGGGCGTATTCAAAAGCATAGCGAATGATTTTTTCACAGCCCGGTCTGCTGACCAACTTCAGGCATTGTACCACTTCATCCGTTTGCTGGTGTTCGATACCTGCGTACAGGTCTTCCTCGTTTTCCCGTATAATGACAACATCCATATCTGGATGCTTGGTAGCTATATATGGATGGTAGCTTTTACAAGGACGCACGTTGGCATAAAGTCCCAGCATTTTGCGCATGGTGACATTCAGGCTCTTGTAGCCACCGCCCTGAGGGGTGGTAATAGGTGCTTTCAGAAATACTTTGGTACGGCGGATGCTGTCCCATGTATCTTTATTGATACCGGAAGTATTGCCGGAGAGGTAGACTTTTTCTCCAATTTCAATTTGGTCAATTTCAAGGCGTGCACCGGCTGCTTTGAGGATGGACAGGGTAGCCTCCATGATTTCGGGACCAATGCCATCGCCATATGCTACGGTAATAGGCACAGGCTTAGCGGTTCCACTGGGCTTTGATTCCGGGTGTTGCAAGGTTGATTCCATTTTATCTGATTCTAGTTGATTGATTTGCGCTGCAAAGTTCTGTCAAAATGCAGTAATTCACTGCATTAAGTTTGATGTGGAAACACTTCAGTCTTTAAATGTTCATTTTTGTTCAATAGAAAACTGCACAATTGTTCAACAAGAAAAAAAATAACTAACGCATTGTTAATCAACGGCGTGAAAAATGAAATACGGCTTCTTCAGGCGTATCATTTTCCTCATTATTCAGCAGGACATAGACATCCAGCGTCTGAGGATCCCTCAATATATAGGTTATGCCATCAAAGTAGGCCCGATGAGGTTCCATGTACACCAGCGGGAAATTTTCGCTGCTATTGCTGTCTTCCCAACCGGTGAGGTCGGGATTGAAATGCTTCACCTGCAATAGTACAGAATTGCCTTCCTGCCGGATAGTGAAGAGTTCTAAAAAACGTATAGTACCTTCTGTATAAAACCGAAAAGTACCCATCATCATTTCAGCCGCCAGCGGCAACCATACTTCATCGGCAGTACCATCCCATATTTCTGCAGACCAGGAGCCTTCTAGCCAGGCAAAGTCCTGCGGCTGTGCTTCCGGTGACCGTTGTCCCTCCATCAATGTCAGGATATGTTGTGCGGGGAGCTCTGTAATGGCGCACGTCAGCAGCAGCATGCATAAAAGGCTGGATTTCATACCCGAAAATTACAATTTAATACGGCTTTATTGAATGAAATAGGGGAGGGCCCTGTTATGATTACGTAACTTTGCACTCAAATTGAAAACTTAAATCGATGGAAAATACAGCAGTAGCCAATCCGATTGCCAAGGATCTGGCGGCATTAGGAATTACCTCTACCAATTCGGGTGTTAGCACCGGAACGCAATGGTTAAAAGGGGAGGGAAATGCAGTGACATCTTATTCACCTGTAGATGGTCAGGCGATTGCTTCCTGTACCTCAGCGAGCAGGGAAGAATACGAACAATTGATGACCAAAGCTCAGGAAGCTTTTCTTTCCTGGAGAATGGTGCCTGCACCTAAACGCGGAGAGATCGTTCGTCAGGTTGGAGATGCGCTGCGCATGCACAAGGAACCCCTGGGTAAGCTGGTGAGCTATGAAATGGGAAAGAGTTTGCAGGAAGGCATGGGAGAAGTACAGGAAATGATTGATATCTGTGATTTTGCTGTGGGATTGTCGCGTCAGTTGTACGGTCTCACTATGCACAGCGAACGTCCCCTGCACCGCATGTATGAGCAATGGCATCCGCTGGGTGTGGTGGGAATTATTTCAGCATTCAATTTCCCCGTAGCTGTCTGGAGCTGGAATGCCGCTATTGCCTGGGTATGTGGTGATGTTACTATATGGAAACCTTCCAGTAAGGTGCCATTGTCTGCCATTGCCTGTCAGCAGATTATTTCCAAGGTTTTTGAAAAGAACAATGTACCCGAAGGAGTGTCCTGCCTCATGGTGGCGCACTCAGCTATTGGAGAAGAAATGGCGAAGGATAAACGCGTTCCATTGATTTCCGTAACCGGCTCTACCAGGGTAGGTAAGCGCATTGGCGGAATTGTCGGTGAGCGGCTTGGAAGGGTCATTCAGGAACTGGGTGGCAACAACGCTATTATTATTTCCCAGCATGCTGATCTGAATATGTCTATTCGCGGAGCGGTATTCGGTGCTGTTGGAACAGCCGGTCAGCGCTGCACCAGCACAAGACGTCTCATTATTCACGAATCGGTGTACAATGAAGTTAAAGAGCGACTGGTGAAAGCCTATGCGCAGCTCCGAATTGGTGATCCACTGAATGAGCAAAACCATGTAGGTCCATTAATTGATACCGGAGCCGTTAAAGAATACCTAGGAGCTATTGAAAAGGTGAACGAAGAGGGCGGCAGTATGCTGATTGAAGGTGGAGTGCTGGAAGGACCCGGTTATGAAAGTGGCTGTTATGTGAAGCCTTGTATTGCGGAGGTGGAGAATCATTATCAGATTGTGCAAGATGAGACATTCGCTCCCATACTTTATCTGATAAAATACACCACACTCGATGAAGCCATCGCTCTGCAGAACGGTGTACCACAAGGTCTGTCCAGTGCCATCATGACTACCAATGTGCTGGAAAGCGAGCAGTTCCTTTCTCATGCCGGTAGCGACTGCGGAATTGCTAATGTCAATATTGGAACTTCCGGTGCTGAAATCGGAGGTGCATTTGGCGGGGAAAAGGAAACCGGTGGTGGCAGGGAAAGTGGCAGTGACAGCTGGAAAGCTTATATGCGCCGTCAGACCAACACGATGAATTATTCTACTGAGTTACCTTTGGCGCAAGGTATCAAATTTGATATTTGATTATATAATTTCAGACATTACGGGCAGCACCTTTGTACAGGTTCTGCCCGTTTTATTTTACATTTGACACAGTGGCAATACCTGTAATTACATTCCAGATTGAATCTCCGTTGGTGCAACCTTACTCGTGGGTGTTACAGGAGTTGGGCAGATGGGCCGGCTTTAGAGCTTCTGTCGTGGAAGAGGGCGGTGAGGTAGTCGTTGCGGAATGGGGTATGGCTGATATCCAGGTATCGCATTTCTTCCGAAACCACTACGTTCATGGCGATTTTGCCCACGAGGTGATTTTCTCCAAGGAACCCTTGCATTATTGTGCCAACGGCAAGCCCGATTACCTGAGTACCTGCTTTTATATGCTGGCCTGTCTACAGGAGTACAGCGATTTTGTGCCGGACAGATTTGGAAGATTTCCTTATGCCGGCAGTTGGCAGGAGCGGTTCGAATGCGTTGCTGAAAATTGGGTAGCGCGGTATTTCAGTTTGATTTTAGAGTCCGTGCCACTGCTCCAGGAAAAGGTAGGATTACCACAGCGGCGCTCCAGGGTCTTGTTGACACACGACATAGATACACTTCGGGGAGCCTATACAGAGCAACGCAAAGGTTTACTTAAAAAGATGCGCATAGGAACATTGCTGCAGCTGATGTGGCAGCATTATTTTTCTCAATCTGACTACAGCAGACTGGATAAGATTCTGGCGATAGAAGACGAACACGATGCGCGCTCTGTTTTTTTCTGGTTGACGGAACAAGGGCGCAGCAGAAGCGGAATTGAGCATGCAGATTATGGTATTGAAGAACCTTTGGTTCGGCAGCAACTGGATCTGATCCGTTCCCGTGGCTGGGAGAATGGCTTGCATAAAAGCGCCAAAAGAAGCACATATGCTGAAGAATGGGAAGCGCTGCAAGGCCATTTCGGTGTTTTTGCCAATCGTAACCATTACCTAAGGCTGCAAATACCGAATACATTTCGGCAAATGGAAACAGCAGGCGTCCAGCTGGATGCTTCGCTGGGATTTGCAGAAATCTCCGGATTCAGGGCCGGATACGGCAGTGCTTTTCAACCCTTTGATGCAAAGACACAAAAGCCATTTGATTTTATAGAGGTGCCCTTGTTGATTATGGACACAACCTTTAGGTATTACAGGAAGCAAGATGCATCAGCCGCAGGAAAGCACATTATTGAAATCTTAGATAACAATAAAGCAAATGCGACTTTCAGCATTCTCTGGCACAACAACTACTTTTTCGACCGGCTGGAGCCGGGATGGCTGCAGGTGTATAAAGATGTACTGGTCTGGATGCGGGAGCATCAGGTAACTTCCGTTTTACCTTCCCAGTTGGTAGATGCCTGAATCACACATCTATCTCTTCCTTTTTCCATGCCATAAATAAGCCACCGGCAATGAGCAGCAGCAGTAAAGAAGATGCTGCCATGGAAATCTTCCTGCCATTGTAGTAGCTGGAAGGTTCAAATGTAAAGGTGATGGTTTTGGCTCCAGCGGGAATCATTAATCCTCTTAATATATAATTTACTCTGAAGTGGTCAACGTATTGGCCATCGATGTAAGCTTTCCAGTCTTCATTGCCCCGGTACCATATTTCACTGAAAACAGCAAGTTGATCGGTGCTGCCATTGAAGGTATAGCTGATTTCATTCGGACTGTAGCTCTTGAGTTGAATGACATTGCTTTCTGCAGCTGGGAGATTAGCAGGAATCATGCTCCTGAATGCTTCATCGACAATAGCGAATCCTCCGGGTTGCAGGTTCTCCAGTGCGGCAAATTCTGCATCTGCGCCATTGACCCATACTACCGAGTCGACGGTCCAGGCATTACCCATTGCACCGGGGTTCCTTTGTACTGCTGTTTGACCATTGTTGTTGACGATTGCATATTTGGCATTCAGCATATTAACCACCGGCATGTTTCCCTGGCTCAGGTAACCGTCAATGACATCCTGATAGCGGCTTAATTTGGCAGCATGGTATCCACCGATGCTGTTATAGCTCCAGGAGGTAAAGCCATCCTGGTCCAGTCGGCGGGTGGTATTGAATACCCTGAAATGTGGGTCATCATCATTAATGACAGGCATCTGGCTATTGAAATACTGCGCATAGTAATCGGCATCTCCGTAATTGTCTTTTTTCAGGTAGATGCTATTGATACTCCACAAATCGATGATGGCCAGCAGACCAATTCCCGCCACCGCGAATATGGATTTTACCTTACCCTTCAAATAAAACCACAGCAGTAAAAAGGTAGCTCCCACAAAGAATAAAGTGCGGAACGCATCGCTGCGGATCATGTCGGTTCTATCGGCTTTTACCGCCTGCAACAGACCGACAATATCGGTATCCTGTCCGTATTCCTGCATAATCTGTGCTTCCTGCTGACTGGTGAGATCAAACAGCATCGAAGGGAAGAGCATTAACAGGCATAAGGCGCCGACTGCGATACCTGCGCGGATCAGTCCTTTTTGTTTTTCCGCCAACGTATAGTCGGTGTTATTGAACAAGAGGCGATCTAAAGCGATGAAACCGAGGAGCGGTATGGTTATACACGCGATGACCAGGGCCATCATCACAGTTCTGAATTTATTATATAACGGAAAGTAGTTATACATCAGGTCATTGAAGATCGGGAAATGCTTGCCCCATCCTAAGAACAGTGAGAGGATGGTAGCTGCAATCATCCACCACTTCAGTTTTCCTTTTGCCACAAAAGCGCCCATCAGGAATAGGAAGACAACAATTGCACCCAGGTATACTGGTCCTTCCGTGAAAGGCAGGGCACCCCAGTATTTGCTTGTCAGCTGCTGCAATTGCTGCGCTTTCTGAGGACTTCTCGCATTCAATTGCTGCAGGTAGCTCATGCTTTTGGAATCTGTCTTCTCCAGAAAACTCTTACCGGATGCCTGTCCTGCGAAGTTGGGGAACAGCAATGTCAGTGATTCACCGGTACCATAGCTCCAGGCAAAAACATAGTCTTTGGATAACCCCTCATCGCTGAACGACTCATTTTGTTGCTGACTCAGCTCTGATCCGGAGCGTATGCTGTCTTGTCCGTATACGTAGGTAGTGTACAATCGGGAGGTGTTGGCGACCAGTGCCAGCACGGTAACTGCCACCATGAGGCCGGTTACCTTAAGAAAGGCTGGGAAACGCTTACCCTGGAATGCCTGGATACCTTCTGCTACAAACCAGCATCCAAGTATGAAAAACATATAATAAGTTATCTGTACGTGATTGGCATCTATTTCCAGACACATGCCCAGCAATGCAAGGGAAAAGCCCAACCATAGGCGTCCCCGAAAGAGATAATTCAAGCCTGCCAGTGCCAGCGGCATCACGGATAGCGCATGGACTTTTGTGTTGTGTCCGGCTTCAATAAACGAAATCATATAAGTGCCAATGGCAAAGGTGAGTGCGCCTGCAATGGCCAGCCAATTCCGTACTTTGAAACTGCGCAATAGAATGAAGAAGCACAAACTCGCCATGAAAAGATAATTGGCAGGGCGTGGAAGGTATAAACCGACAGCTTTATTGAGAACGCTGAAGAAATTACCGGTATCTGCCAGATGGATGAGATAGGTAGGCATACCGCCAAACATATTATCGGTCCACAACGCCACATCATCATGAGTAGCATTATAGTCGAGCGTTTCCTTGCTCGCGGCTTTATAGTTGATCATATCGCCCTGAATCAGGATTTTTCCCTGAAAGACGGGCAGGAAAAAGATGACGCTCACCAACAGGAAAATGCCAATGGCAATGCCATATTCTGTCAGTAATTTCTTCCACGGCTGTTGTTGCATACCTTTTGAATTGAAGTGGCTAAGTTAAGCAAAGGGGCACAATGGCTTTGCAGTTACCAAATGAAAGCAGGAATTTTACCGCTATCCGATGCGACGCGTGCTTATCATAACCTATTACTGGCCTCCTGTAGGAGGTGCCGGCGTGCAGCGCTGGCTAAAGCATGCCAAGTACCTGCATGATTATGGCTGGGAGCCTGTTATCTATACGGCGGCCAATCCCGATCTTTCAGTAAGGGATGATAGTTTGCTACAGGATGTTCAACCAAGCCAGGAAGTTTTGCGAACAGCTGTCTGGGAGCCCTATGATTTATACCGCAAGCTGACCGGCGCTGGAGCTAGTGATGCCGTCGGGCATGGTTTCACAGAGGGGAAGCGGAAGAAAGGCATCATGCAACGTGCAGGTATGTGGGTGCGTGCCAATTTGTTTATTCCCGATGCCCGGCGTTTCTGGATTCGTCCCTCGGTGCAATTTTTAAATACCTATCTGCGGGATAATCCGGTGGATATCATCATCAGCACCGGGCCGCCCCATACTACCCATCTGATTGCCCGAAAGGTGCATGCCGCTACAGGTATATCCTGGGTGGCCGATTTCAGGGATCCCTGGACCAACAACGACTTCTTCGCGCGACTGCCCCTGACGAACTGGGCCCGGCGTATACATGAAAAACTGGAGTTGAAGGTGCTACAAGCAGCTACCAGGGTCGTAACGGTAAGTCCCAGCTGGGCTAAAGAGATGCAAGCGCGCTCGGGTAGGAGTGTGGATGTTATTACCAACGGCTATGACGAGGATGATTTTAAGAAGTTGCTGCCGGTTGACCCGCAACAGTTTCTTGTGTTGCATGCCGGCTCTATGTACACCGACAGGAATCCTGTTGCACTTTGGCAGGCAATAGCGAGGTTACTGCGCGATGATCCCGGGATGGCCGAAGTCTTGCGTATTCAGCTGGTGGGCAATATCGACAGCGGAGTATGGAGCGCTGCGCGGGATGCTGGTGTCGACCATGTGGTAGATGTTATCGGTTATGAATCGCATGCAGCGGTATTGCAGCGTATGCAGCATGCGGCTGTTTTGTTGCTGCTGCTGAATGACTCCCCGGATGTACAGGGGAGGATACCCGGAAAACTGTTTGAATACCTTGCAGCCGATCGTCCTGTTTTGTGCATTGGCGAACCTTTGGGCGATAGCGCCGGAATCATTGATGATTGTGGCGCCGGGGTCAATGCGCATTTTAATGATACCGAAAAAATGGCTGTCGCCCTGTGCGACTGGTACCTCCATTGGAAGCAGGGCACCCTCCCCAGCCACAGCGGCAAAATGCAAACCTATAGTCGAAAGCATTGTGCAAAAGCTTATGCTGAGCTGTTCCAACAACTGCCGGCAAAAGGACAATAGAATCTGTTACTTTATATAATTTTAGCGCTTAACAAACAGGTATGGCAAACGAGAAAATATTGTTGATTGGTGCATGCGGACAAATAGGCGCAGAGCTCACGTTGGCATTGCGCAGCATTTACGGCGACGCACAAGTGGTGGCAGCTGATATTAAAGATCCCGCGCCTGAAATCAAGGAAGGAGGTCCGTTTGTTCATTTAAATGTTCTGGATGCAGTAGGGTACGCCGAAATTTTGGCAACCCATAACATAACCCAGATTTATAACCTGGCAGCTATGCTATCGGCCACAGGCGAGCGCTATCCTTTGAAAGCCTGGGACCTCAACATGAACGGATTGCTGAATACACTGGAACTGTCTTTAATTCACGGTATTCATAAGGTTTACTGGCCCAGCAGCATCGCTGTTTTCGGGCCTACAACTCCCCGCATCCGAACGCCGCAGGTAACGGTTATGGAGCCCGATACCATTTATGGGATATCCAAGCAGGCCGGTGAGCGCCTATGCGAATGGTATTACCAGAAAAAGAAAGTGGATGTGCGCAGCATAAGGTATCCGGGTATCATCAGCTACAAAACGGAACCCGGTGGAGGCACTACGGATTATGCGGTTGATATTTATTTTCAGGCCAAGAGGGCAGGAAAATACACCTGTTTTCTGGAGGCCGGTACCAAGCTTCCCATGATGTACATGCCGGATGCTATTCGCGCTACGATAGAATTGATGGAAGCTCCGGCCGACAGCCTGACTGTAAGAAGCAGCTATAACCTGGATGCGATGAGTTTTTCACCCGAAGAGGTGGCCAAAAGCATACAACAGGAATTGCCCTCTTTTGCCATCGATTACGCACCTGATTTCCGCCAGCAGATTGCCAATAGCTGGCCGGAAAGTATCGATGACAGCGTCGCCAGGAAAGACTGGGGCTGGCAGCATCGGTTCGACCTCCCTTCCATGACGAAGGATATGCTTGCTAACGTGCAATAATTGGTCAGATAGTCTGAAGACTTCGCAGACTAGTGGGCTGCGGTTTCCACTTCCAGTTCCACATGGTGCTGTTTGTGGATCTGACCTACCTTCCACGCAAAGAAAGCCAGATAGGCAAAGCATACTACACCTACCCAGTAACTGTGTTGAATGCCCAGCAGGCTGTCGCCGGCAAGGAAACCTTGAATCAGGCTGATGATACCGCCACCCATGATCATCATGATGAGCAGGCTGGATGCCGTATTGGTTTTTTCGCCCAAGCCCGCAATTCCCAGTGTGAAAATACAGGGCCACAGCGTGCTGCAGAACAGTCCCACGGCTATAAAGGCAAAAACACTGACCATTCCTCCGGCAAAAATCCCCGTGACAAGTGCCGCGATACCCAGGAAGGAATAGAGTTGTAACTGTCTCACCGGTTGCCCTTCACTGATGGCATCCGCTACTGCCAGGATTATAACCAGGAATAGATAAGGATAAAACGGTGCTACGTCATAGCCGGCAATACTATTGACCAGCGCAAATATGCCGAATGCCACAAACGGTAATAAGATGCTCAGGCGGTTTTTTGTAGTAGCGGATATGTTGAATGCTCCGGCGGCAGATGTCCAGCGGCCAATCATTAAACTGGCCCAGAACAGCGATACATATGGTGCAATCTGGTGTTCTTCCAGATGGATTTCCTGTTTCATAAACTCAGGAAGGTTGGAGGCTGTGGAAACTTCGACCCCCACATACACAAAGATCGCAATCATACCCATCCAGACCTGTGGCTTTTTCAGTGTCAGCAGGAATCCTCCGGAAGGCATAGAGCCATCACCCAGGCGATCCGGAACGCTCGACAGGCGGATAAAAAGTGCGGCAACCATAAATGCAGCGCCTAAAACCAGGTAGGGTATTTTCACTGCTTCCAGGTTCATTACCGTTTCAGAGGTAGGTAGCTGACCAAAGATGGCAAAGGCAACTATCACTGGTCCGATAGTGGTACCCACGTTGTTGATGCCACCCGCCAGGCTCAGGCGCATGTTGCCCTGTGCGGGGTCGCCTATATTGATGGCCAGTGGATTGGCCGCGATTTGTTGTAAACTGAATCCGAGACCTACGATAAACAGCCCGCTGATCAATAAGCCAAAGGAGGCATTATTGGAAGCCGGTATGAACAGCAGGGTTCCGATAGCGGAGATGGTCAACCCCAGGGCCAGGCCATTGCGATAGCCCAGTGTATTGAGAATATCTTTCTTGAGTGCAGCAGATATACCGAAATAGGCCAGTGAGCCTACTGTATATGCCACATAGAATGCGAAGGAAATCATCTGCGACTGCCATTGTTCCAGTTGCAGTGCTGACTTGAACACCGGTATGAGAATATCGTTACTGGCGGCAACAAATCCCCAGAAAAAGAATACGGAGATGAGGGAAATGAAGGCCATACCTGAATGGCGGGGTGTTCCATTGTTCATACGCTGATTTTACTGTAAAACAACAATTAATTTTTATTCTTGCCGAATCAAGTCAAAAAATGGGTGTTATGGTGCCTTTGAAGGCGTCGGCAGTTAGTCCGGTTGTACAGCATTGCAGGGCCTTCGGGGGTAACTTGTTCCATAATGGCAAATAATTTCGCAATATTGCACCTCATTTTTGAATAGTATTATGTCAGAATTAAAGAAAATAGCAGTAATGACCTCCGGGGGAGATGCTCCCGGAATGAACGCTTGTATCCGTGCGGTGGTGCGCAGTGCCATCTTTAACAATATAGAAGTTGTAGGTATCCATCGTGGATATGAGGGAATGATTGATGGTGACTTCACGAAGCTGGAGTCCCATAAAGTGAGCAACATCATCCAAAGAGGTGGAACCATTCTCAAATCAGCACGCAGTGAGAAATTCCGCACCAAAGAGGGCAGACAAAAAGCCTACGAGCAATTGAAGTTTGCCGGTATTGAGGCCTTTGTGGCTATCGGTGGCGATGGAACTTTCAGAGGAGCTACAGTATTTGAAGAGGAGTTTGGCATCCGTTGTATTGGTGTTCCCGGTACTATTGACAACGATCTCTTCGGCACGGACTATACCCTGGGCTTTGACACCGCCATCAACACGGCTATTGATGCGATTGATAAAATTCGCGATACGGCCGACTCCCACAACCGCCTGTTTTTTGTGGAGGTGATGGGTCGTGATGCCGGATTTATTGCACTGAGCTGTGCTATTGCCGGTGGAGCTGAAGCCGTGGTGATTCCGGAAACAGAAACCAATATAGATGCCCTGATATCCACCCTGGAGAAGGGATGGTACCATAAGAAATCATCTGCCATAGTGGTTGTTGCTGAAGGCGACGAAGCTGGTGGTGCCTACGATATTGCCAAGATGGTCAAAGACAAGTTCTCCGAGTACGATACCAGGGTTGCTGTGCTGGGTCATATTCAGCGGGGTGGTAATCCATCTGTGTACGATCGCATTCTGGGCAGCCGCTTAGGTGTAGCAGCGGTAGAAGCGCTGATGGAAGGAAGGAAAAATGAAATGGCGGGTGTCACCAACAACCGTGTTTCCTTTACACCGTTTTCCAAAGCTACCAAGCACCATCAGAGCATCAACCAAAACCTGCTGAAGCTGGTAGAAGTACTCAGCATCTGACAAGGAAGCATTATTGCCGCTGCCGCATACATTCGTACAGCAGCATGCCGCAAGCCACCGATACATTGTAGGAGTCGAAGGGGCGTTGCATAGGTATAGCTACCGTTGCAGTTAGTTGGGGGCGAATGCCCGGACTAATGCCTTCATCTTCACTTCCCATGACTATGGCGCAGGGTATGGAAAAGTCGGTCTGTGCAGGGGTGGTATTTCCTTCAGCAGCAGCTCCGATGATCAGCAATCCGTTCAGTCGGAGATAATCCAATGCATCTTCCAGTCTGGCTACCCTGCACACGGGCAGCATTTGCAAGGCACCGGCACTGGCCTTGATGGCGTCGCCGTTTACCGGGGCCGCTCCCGAGGTGGGAATGACAATGGCGTGTACTCCTGCCGCCCATGCGGTGCGACAGATGGCTCCGAAATTTCCCATGTCGGTGATGTGGTCGAGCAGCAATATAAGAGGGGCTTCACCCTGTTCTATAGTGTGCTGTACAATATCCTCGAGTTGCTGAAACCGCACCGGGCTGGTGAAAGCAATGACACCCTGGTGGTTGCCACCAGTAAGGCGGCTGAGTTTTTCCGGCGGAACGGTCTTTACCGGAATATCCTTCTCGCTGCAGATTTTCCGAATGGCACTTATGGCCTCTCCGGTGCTGGCAGCCTGCAACAATACCTGTTCCACCTCCTTATCGCTCTGCAGTAATTCCACTACAGGCTGTCGGCCAAATACGAGGTTTTCGTAAGAGCGCCGTTTAAGGTGCTTGCGGGGGGACGGCCTGTTGTCCGGCATTGCCTGCTATTTTATACTCTGTTCGCAACATGTTCCATCCGGCTTCGATGCTTTCTGCCAATGTGGTATCACCTGATTTCCTGGCGATATTGATCAGGGAAGCCAGACAGCGTTCGGCATCACGTTGGTCGCCGGCATATTGCTGACGAGCGATGTAACCGTCATCCGGTTTATTGTACAGATAGTAATAATACCTAAGGTCATCCAGTGCAATGGATGAAAGCGGATTAACGATTGCCAGTGCTTTTTCGTTCTCTCCCAGCAGCTGATAGTAGCTGGCTGCATTCACCATATTATAATCGTAAGGGAGTGCATTGGCAGGGAACAAGTCTATCATTTTATCCAGCACGGCGACTGCCATTTGCTTCTTGGTATTGGCTTCTTCCTTCAGACCTGCAGCGACTTCCTGGAAACCGTTGTTGGTAGAGTCAGCCTGCAACATGCGTATCTGGGCATCGAAATCCAGCATGCTTTGTGTCAGGTTGGCGGCTAGTTGCTGGTACAGCACGTATTTGGCAGTTATAGCAGAGCCGAGAGAACTGGGTTCCAGATTCATCTCATTGCCCAATTCCAATCCTCCAAAAGTAAACTGACGATCACCTGTAATCAGCAGGTCATAGCTGATTTGCTCGTCCATACCTTTATTGTATCCGCTGCCGTTCACTTCTGTTGGCGTGAGGCGGTATACCATACCTGTTTGCATGAAATATTTCTCCAGTCCCATGAAGGAATCGGGTGAAACAGTTATCGCAAAACATATGGGTCTTTTGTTGATGTTTTGTGCAACAATATCCAGTGTCATCAAGTCATTTTTGAGCAAGGTGCTCTTCTTGAGGTCAAAGGTCAGCTGCGGTGCCACGTTACCTGCAATCAGCTGCGGAACAATATTATTGCTCACCACTGCATTGGAGTCTACCGTAACTTTCACTTTCAGCGAGGGAATAAAATTGTTGCCGTTTTCCATTGCTTCGTTATTATCGGAAGCCATGAACTGCACCATATCCTTCAACTCGAGTGTGCGGTTTCTGAACTTGCTGTTCTCGCTGTATCGTATAGAATTCCGCTTATCGCCAATGAGCTTATCCTGCGGAATAATCAGGTCTATCCTTCCGGCATCATTGGTCGCATGGCGAAGGTGGTTGATGTACCAGTCGACACCCAGCAAACTCAGGTTAATGATTCTTACATCTGTTCTGATACCTTCCACTTCCTGTGCGTACCACAGCGGATAAGTATCGTTATCGCCCTGCGTAAACAATATCGCATTTGGCGGACAGCTTTCGAGGTAGTTGCGGGCAAAATCGCGTGCCATGGTGCGGTTGGAACGATCGTGGTCATCCCAGCCCTGAGCACCCATCAGCAGGGGAGCAGAAAGCCCGAGCAATACTGAAAAAACAGCAGCTGAACTCCACTTGCCTGTTAGCATCCGCGCACCTAAAACCAGTGCCGTGAAGAGACTGATACCTATAAAAGAAAATATCAGAATACCGATAAAGCTATCGAAATCGTACATGGTGAGACCTGTGATGAAGAAAAGTATCAGCACAATTCCGGTGTACAATAATGTCTCGGTTTGTTGTTTGCGTTCGGCCTTGGCCAGTTCAAAAATGGCCAGCACGCCCATGCCTACCCAGATGGCAAATGCGAAAAATGCACCTACGAGCGCATAGTCGCGTTCCCTGGGTTCAATTGGTGGCTGGTTGCTGTTCACGAGGTTCATCACACCCATGAAGAAAAAGAACATAAATACTACCAGGAATCCCTTCCAGTCGCGCCGCATATGGTATACCATACCCAGCACGCCCAGAATAAATGGAATGAGGTAGAAGGTATTTCTTGATTTCAGACTTAGCTGGCTATCAGGAAGCTGATCTATGTTGGGATTTTTTGCTTTATCAATCAGGCTGATACCTGTTATCCAGTTACCATCCTTCATGCCCTCGGCATAGAAGCCTTGCGTATCGTTTTGTCTTCCGCTGAAATTCCACATGAAATAACGCCAGTACATGTGCCCCAGCTGATAGGTAAAGAAGTAGTTGAGGTTGGTTCCATAGCTGGGTATGTAATTGCTTTCCTGTCCTTGCGGTACACCGGCAAAATTGTAGTACAATCCGGCATGGCGACCTTCAAGACTTCCCATACGTGGGAACAACACTTGTTTGTTTCTGCCTTTGATGATGGGTATTTGCTGAGGAGGAATGCCGTAAGCCGCCATTTGCGACTCAGGAATGTCGTAAATCAGTTTATAGTCTTTACCGATGGGGATGTACTCTTTGCCTCCGGGTGCTCTTCCCCATTTGGTTTTACCGTATTCTACGTTGAACGGCTGGGCAGTCCAGTAAGGACCGTACACCAGGTCGCGACTTCCGTACTGCTCGCGTTTCAAGTAGGAGAGGAAGCTATGCACATCGTTGATGCCGTTCATGTTGATGGGCGGCTCCGCGTTGGCGCGAATCAATACCATGGCATAGGATGACAATCCGATCATCATCATCGCAAACGACATGGAACCGATATACACCATGCGTTTGTTCTTGATAATAGCCCAGCGGATAAGCCATACGGTTATGCCTATCACCAGCGCAGAAAACACTATGATACCCGTTCCCATGCCCACTCCGATGAGGGCGCGGTCGAAGGCTGCAGCGATGGCGATGAACTTATCCAGCACACCAAACAGCACAAATACCAGAATAGCCAGATTGATGCCGATGGCAGCCCAAAGCCCTTTCCTGGTGTAAGTATAATTTCTAAAGTAGTAAATCAGTCCTATGGCTGGAATCGCCAGCAAGCTGAGCAAGTGAACGCCCATGGACAGTCCGAGCATGAGGAAGATGAAGATGATCCAGCGGTCACCACGTGGTGAGTCCGCCATCTCCTCCCACTTAATCATCGCCCAGAAAATAAGGGCGAAGAAGAAGGTAGCCAATGCGTACACTTCACTTTCTACCGCGCTAAACCATATAGAGTCCAGGAAGGTACAGGTGAGTGCACCGACAATACCGCTGCCAATAATAAGAATGGTTTGGGTGGTATCGGGTGTTGCTTTCCCGGCCACCATTTTGCGGGCCAGGCGGGTAATGATCCAAAAACAGAATAAGACAGTAAACGATGTAGAAAGCGCCGAGAAGATATTGGTAGTTACCGGAATCTGCTCCGCAGAGCTGGCAAATAAGGTGAAAATTCTACCTACCATGAGGAAGATGGGCGCTCCAGGAGGGTGCACTACCTGCAGCTTATAGGTCGCGGCAATGAACTCACCACAGTCCCACCAACTGGCACTTGCTTCCATGGTAAGCAGGTATACTGCTGTGGCAATGAGCCATATGATCCATCCGGTAATGTTATTGGCCTTCTTGAATGCTGACATCCTGTCTGTTTTTTTGAAGGCCTAAAGATACATGATTCAGTCCTTACCAAAATGGACTTTAGGCTTCTTTAACAGCCTCCCCGCAAGCCGGACAGAATCTGGCCTGCGTATCGCGAATCACCTTATGGCAGGAAGCGCACTCTTTCAGGGGTTCCTGTTGGTTGCGCGTAATCTCGGCGGTAATAATTCCCGTGGGTACCGCAATGATGGCATAACCGATGATCATGATGACCGAAGCCACAAACTTTCCCAGCGAAGTAACCGGCACAATATCGCCGTAGCCCACCGTAGTGATGGTGATGATAGCCCAGTAGATACTTTGGGGTATGCTGTGAAAGCCATTGTTACCCCCTTCCACCACATACATCACTGATCCGAGTGTTACCACCACAAGTACTACCGCCATCAGAAAAACAGTGATTTTGTAGGAACTCGCCTTGAGGGCTTTACCCAGCTCCACCGACTCGCTGAAGTAGCGGCCCAGTTTCATGATTCTGAAAATGCGCGCCAGCCGAAGAATCCTGATCATGGTCAGGAAATGTGTGCCCTTTAATATGAGGCTCAGGTAGGCGGGAAGAATGGACAATAAATCGATCACTCCCCAGAAGGAGAAAATGTATTGAAGCGGTTTGGGGTGAGTGTAAATGCGCAGCACGTATTCCAGCGTGAACAGGATAGTGAATATCCATTCCAGGATATGTAATATTTGGGTGTATTCGTCTTCTACCTGCTGCACACTCTCTACCATCACCAGTATGACGCTGGCAATAATCACCCAAAGCAGCAAAAGGTCGAAGTACCTGCCGGCTTTAGTAGAGGTGCCAAAAATGATGATATATAGCTTTTTTCTCATTATCTTGTGCTTAATCAGAATGACTGTACCAGATGCTTACATGCATTTTGAGCTTGCAATGTATCTTTTTTTAAACGCAAGAAAAATATGAAATCAACACTCCCTGTTTTTTTGCTACTCATCTGCCAGGCAGTAGTGAGTGCTCAGGTCCCTGAAATTATATGGCAATTGAATGTTGGCGGCGATAGCTGGGATGAGCTCAGAAGCATGGAAGAAACAGCCGATGGCGGAATTATAACAGGCGGATTTTCTTATTCGGGAATATCGGGTGATAAGACAGAGATGAACATGGGTACTGTCGATTTCTGGATCATAAAAGTCGACGCCTTCGGAGCTATAGAATGGCAGAATACCATTGGTGGCGATGCAGCAGATCAATGTTACTTTATTCAGCAAACGCCCGATCTGGGATATATATGTGGCGGCTGGAGTAAGTCGGACGTATCGTACGATAAAACGGTTCCTACTTTTGGAGGAAGAGATTGCTGGCTGCTGAAACTGGATCCCTCCGGTGATATCGAGTGGCAGAAAGCTTATGGAGGTTCCGAAGACGACTATCTGTTCGCCTTTGATAACACTGCCGACGGCGGCTATGTTTTGGGGTGTTTCACTGCATCGGGTGCAACAGGAAATAAGACGGAACCCAATTATGGCAATATGGATTACTGGATTATCAAAATTGATAGTCTGGGCAACATAGAATGGCAGAACGCGCTGGAAGGATATGGCGATGACAGGCTGCATGGCATTCAGCAAACGGCCGATGGTGGTTACATTGTGGGCGGAACGACTGACTCGCCGATGGGGGGTGATAAATCGGAAGATGTTTTTGGGGAGGAAGATTACTGGGTAGTTAAACTCGATGCTTCGGGTAATATTGAATGGGATAATAACATCGGTGGTGTGAGTGAAGATGAGCAATTCAGTATCATCCAGACCATCGATGGGGGTTATTTTCTTGGAGGATTTTCCACCTCTCCCGTGTCGGGGGATAAAACAGAACCCGCATGGGGCGCTCAGGACTACTGGGCAGTGAAGCTGTCTGCCGCAGGCGAAATTGAATGGCAAAACAATATTGGTGGAGCCAGCGGCGACCGCCTGGAGTATGTGTTGCAGGACCCTGCCGGATATTATTTCCTGGGTGGTTCGTCCCTCTCGGAAAATGATGGCGATAAGGAGATGGTAAGTTATGGGCTTTGGGATTTCTGGGCCATTCAGCTCAACGAAAGCGGTGACATTGACTGGCAATTGTCTATTGGTGGCGATGGCGATGATGTGGTGCGCGGCATCAATCAAACGCGCGATGGCGGTGTGGTAATTGGTGGCCAGTCATCATCGGGAATTTCAGGTAACAAAACGGTTCCCAATCAGGGCGGTTACGATTTTTATCTCGTTAAGCTGGGTTGTACTGCCACCGGATTCTTTGAAGATGCAGATGGTGATGGTTACGGTAACCCCGACAGGCCCTCCCTTAATTGCAATGGCCTTCCCGGATTTGTAGCGGATAACACGGATTGTGATGATACTAATATGGACATCCACCCCGGTATGCCCGAGCTGGAGAATGGTCTGGATGACGATTGCAATAACCTGGTGGACGATGTGGCCGTCGCGATAACTGACAGGAACAGCTCCATTCATATTTATCCCAATCCTTTCCAACAGTTTATACAAATCGCCATGGATGCAGGCGGCAACAGACCCCATCATATTTTTTTAACGAATGCACATGGTCAATTGTGCAACACTTGGAGGGTTGATGGTGCAACCATGCTGCTGGATACAGAAGGGTTGGCTCCCGGTATTTACTATTTGAATTGGGTGGGTGATCAAAGTGCGGGCTGTACCATGTTGATCCACCAGTAAGCGCGTGCATGGAGCATCTCCATGTATCAGGTTCAGCATTGGATTGCTGCCGTAATCCCTTGTTGCCACCTTCCGGGGCAGTCATGATTCGCTTTTTCAGGAAACCCTTATACTGCTTACCTTAGCGCTGCAATGAGTAAATCGGGAATACAGGTCATTTACGAGGATGATGATTATTTGGTGGTAGACAAGCCATCGGGGGTGCCTGTTTTACCCGATCGTTCCAAAGACGCACTCCCCGATATACGCAGTACATTGGAGCCGGTGAAAGGTAAACTCTGGGTGGTGCATCGCATCGACAGAGATACCAGTGGATTGTTGGTTATGGCCCGCAATGCCGAAGCACACCGGCACCTGAATATGCAATGGGAGGAAAGAACCGTGCGGAAAGAGTATTACGCCATCGTGCAGGGTACACCTCTGGAAAATCCCGCCCAGATTGAAGTGCCCATTCTCGCGCTTCCCAATAAGAATATCAGTACGGTTGATCCTGCCGGTAAGCCTGCGGTTACATTGATCAAGGTGGAAGCATCCTTCCGGCACTACAGTCTTTTGCGCATACGCCTGCTCACAGGGCGACGTCACCAGATTCGGGTGCACATGGCTTATGCGGGGAATCCACTGATGGTGGATGCGCTGTATGCGGCGAAGGAGCAGTTCTTTTTATCGGAGATCAAGAAGAAATACAAATCCAGCGGAGAAGAGCAGCCCCTTATCAACCGACTGACCCTGCATGCCACTTTGCTGGAGTTCGAACATCCTACGGAGCAACGCAGCTTTATGGTAGAATCGCCCTTGCCCAAAGATATGGCTGTGGTGGTCAAACAACTGGAGCGCTGGGATGCCATTTGAACTGCAGGTGCCGAATGCAGTCTGCATCAATATTAACACCCACACTTTTTAATAAGGTAGTATCTTTCCGCTGAGCAATGATGTCACCGCAAAAAATTGGTCTCTTTCTGTTTTCCGTTGCAGCAGCTTTGTTGCTCATCAGCTGGGTCATGCCTAAAAATGGGGTGGAAGTCTTCCCCGGTTTTCGCATCCATTTTTTAAGTCTGGATGAGGTTTTTTCCACCGCCGGTCAGGAGCTGGCCGACATAACGCCCATGCTGGATATGGTGGCCACCATGGATGGGCAGGCAGACACGGCAGCTACGGAGGAATCACTGATTGTCCCCGGGGAAATCCTGCAACCCATAGAAATGAATGCTGCCGCCATGGATGCGCTTCGCAATAGCTTTCTGCGTCTCGATACAACACAACCCCTTCGGATGCACATTCTGCATTACGGCGATTCACAGATTGAGAGCGACCGACTCACCTCTTACATACGCGATAAATGGCAACGTCAGTATGGTGGTTATGGCCCGGGATGGATACCGGTCATGAGCTACTCCAAACCCGGCGGTGTTACGGTGACTACCACCGGACCATGGATACAGCAAACGCTTTTTGGCAGCGATGAACGGCAGGAGGGTGTGCGCTTCGGACATCTGTTGAGTACTTCGGTGATAGGTTCAGGGGCAACGGACTCGACAAGGGCCGACACTTTGCTGACGGCGACAGCCTCCATCACAGCCAACACATGTCTGTATGCAAGGGCCAAGCAATTCAACAGGGTAGTGGTGTTTACCGATGCACCTTCCGGTGGAGGACAGCTGACCATGGAAGTCGGAACAGCCGTTTTCACCTGGGACCTGGATTCAGGCGTTCAGTGGGAAACCATATCGCTACCGGAATTGGTTTCAGATGTGCAGCTTACCTTTCGCGCTGTGCCGGGTACCATGGTGCATGGTATTTCGCTGGAATCGGAGCAAGGGGTGTGGGTCGATAACATACCGTTGCGGGGAAGCTCCGGAACCATTTTCCGGCAAAGCAGTCAGTCGCTGTTAGCACTATCCGATGCACGCATGCAGGTGGGGATGGTTTGGATGCAGTTCGGCGGGAATGTAATGCCCTATATGAAAGACGAACAGCAAAGCACCGACTACGGCAAGTGGTTCGGTTCGCAGATACGCTATATGCAGTCGGTATATGACCGTGCGGCCTTCCTGGTCATTGGTCCTTCCGACATGGCTACCAAAATCGGAGCAACCTTTGAAAGTTATCCCTTGTTATCGCATGTGCGGGATGCCTTGCGCTCTGCGGCTATCAGTCAGGGCGCTGCCTACTACGATTTACTGGAAGCCATGGGTGGTTTGCAGTCCATACCGGCGTGGGTAGCGTCTGACCCGCCACTGGCCATGCCCGACTACACACACTTTACACCTGCCGGAGCCCGTTTAATGGCGGAAATGTTATATGAATCGCTGGTGCAGGCAAGAACAAAAGCAATGGTAAATGAAGATTAGAATAATATATATAATATTTTGTTTTTTAATGGTCAGTGACAGTCCGGTGGTATTGGCGCAGGATACAGCCGATAAATACCCCTTTATTCGAACCGACCTGAACCGCATAGATGCACCTGATTCGCTTTCGGCGCTGAGCAGTTTCTGGGAGGCCTTTCACAACATGATGTTGTACAAAGACGAACAGCTCCATATTGTGCATTTCGGTGGCTCGCATATTCAGGCAGATATTTACACCCACGTTTTGCGTGCCGCCTTCCAGCATATCGATTCCGATGTACCGGGGGCGAGGGGGTTTCTTTTTCCCTACAGTGCAGCGCATACCAACAACCCTTACAATTATAAGGTTGATTATTCCGGAGAGTGGGATGGACACCGCAGCAGCGTGAGCAGCCATCAGGCAGACTGGGGTGTGGTAGGTGTTACAGCCACCACCAACGACCTGCAACCTCAAATTACCATCACCTTTCGCGATACGCTGAACCCGGTCAGCATCAACAGACTGCTGGTGATGACCGATGCCACTGATTCTACGTATGTATTGCAGGTAAACCGAATTCCGCATCTGGTAAAAACAGATACTACAGCAGAGGGATACTGGTTGTTGTATTTCGATGCAACCATAGACACCATAGTACTGCCATTTGAAAGGATGAACGATACTGCTGTATTATCATTTTTTGGATGTATTGCTGAGAATAACCAGGCGGGAATTACCTACCACGCATTGGGTGTGAACGGAAGTTCGTTTAAATCTTTCGAGCGATGCGCGCGGTTTTCCGAGCAATTGCCTTACCTGCATCCCGATCTGGTAGTGATTTCCATAGGCACCAATGACACCTCAGACCCAGACTTCGATGCGGAAGCTTATAAGAGGCGCTACGGTGAGTTTATCAGAAAAGTACTGGAAGTGAATCCACAATGTGCGTTGTTGCTCACCGTACCCAACGACAGTTATATCAGAAGAAAATACCACAATAAGAATCTGGTGGCGGCGCGCGCTGCCATCTATGAGTTGGCAGCAGAATACCATGCCGGCGTCTGGGATTTGTACAGCATTATGGGAGGTGCCTACTCAGCCAAGAAATGGCGCAATGCCGGTCTGATGAAAACAGACCTGGTGCATTTCACCCGTGAGGGCTATGAAATGAAAGGTGCGTTTATGTTCGATGCCATGATGGCCGATTACGACAACTGGCTGGTACAACATGGTTACATCGATGAATCGTCCGGTCGCTGATGGAACGTCTGCTGGGCATATTCAGCTTTGAAGAGGGGCACCCGATGATTTTCACGCGGGTGGACTTCTGGCTGTTTTTTCTGGTGGCCTTTGCCGGCTTCATCGTCTCCCAGCGCAAAGTGGCCATTCGGAATGCCTACCTCATGGCAGTCAGCTTTTTCTTTTACTACAAAACCAGTGGAGATTTTCTGTTGCTGCTGATGTTTAGCATCGCAACAGGTTATTTTCTTGCCGGTAGAATTTTCAAGACACGCGTTCCATGGAAGCGCAAGTCCTGGCTGGCGCTGGCAGTTTTTTTGCAATTATTTTTTCTAATATATTTTAAGTATGCCTACTTTTTTGCGGATGTATGGCAACAATGGACAGGCAAGGAAGTGCAGGTCCTGAACCATTTTGCTTCGCTGGCCAACACGGTATTTCGTATTGACTATTTCGATCCTGATACCATTTTGTTGCCGGTGGGTATTTCCTTCTTCACCTTCCAGGTGCTTACTTATGTAGTAGATATATACAGAAAGCAGCTGGAGCCTGTCAGCAGGATTACGGACTTCGCTTTTTACGTTTCCTTTTTTCCCCAGCTGGTGGCCGGGCCCATTGTGCGGGCAGCAGATTTTATCCCGCAATTATATAAAAGCAGCACCATTACCAGAGCAGCTTTTGGTACTGCCTTGTTCCTGGTTTTGAAGGGTTTGTTCAAGAAGATATTTATTGGCGATTATATTGCCGTAAACTTCATTGACAGGGTGTTCGCTCACCCGGAAAGCTATACCGGGCTGGAGAATATATTTGCTTTATTCGCATATTCTCTGCAGGTGTATGTCGACTTCTCCGGCTACACCGATATTGCCATAGGCTTATCCCTGCTGATGGGATTCAGTCTGAACCGAAATTTTAATTCTCCCTACAAGGCCCAGAATGTAGGTGATTTCTGGCGTCGCTGGCATATCTCCCTGTCCACCTTTTTGCGCGACTACCTGTATATTCCCCTGGGAGGCAACAAAGGCACAAAGTTGCGCACCAATGTCAATCTGATGATCACCATGCTGCTGGGAGGTTTATGGCATGGAGCCAGCTGGAACTTCATCATCTGGGGCGGGCTGAACGGGGTGGGCTTATTGGTATATAAATTCTGGAAAGACATCCGACCCTGGAAACGCTGGGATAGTGCTATCGGTACAGCAGGGCGCATCGCTTTTACTTTCACATTCATCACCTTCACACGGATTTGGTTTCGGGCGCCGGATACCGCAGGTGTGGAAGGCTTTTTTGCTGCTGTAACCGGTAATCTTGGTCTGTCTATCTGGGCTGAATTTATCTGGGGTTTCCGCCTGGTATTGCTGGTGATGCTGCTGGGTTTTGTGACCCATTGGTTGCCCGGTAGTTTCAAAGACAAGTGGCAGCAGCGCTTTGTAGACAGTCCGCTGTGGGTGCAGGCCATCCTCACCATAGTGATGGTATTCATCATTTACCAGAGTGTAACAGCCGGTATGCAGCCGTTTATTTATTTTCAGTTTTAGACGGTGGGTTGTAGGTGGTAGGTTTTAAGTTATAGGTTCTAGGTCATAAGTTATAGGTTTTAGGTGGTGGCTGCTAGATCCGATGATTATTGGGATTAATATTTAGTGTTTGGAGGCTTGCCTACAACTTTTAATATACAACCAAGAACCTAAAAGCTCCTGTTCTGCCGGTGTTACCGATAAGGGATGCCCCGATAGCTATCGGGGTTGACATTGACATTGACCTTGACCTTGACGCGGTTTAGCATTTGGCTTGTAGTCCCAATGGTTATCGGGATTGACCCATACACTTTACCTATAACCTACAACCCATAACCTACCACTAACTCACTTCTCACATTTCACTTTGACGTTGACACGGCTTAGCAGTTGGCTTTTAGCATTTGGCTTGTAGTCCCAATGGCTATCGGGGTTAGCCAAAGACACTTAACCTATAACTTACAACTTACCACCTGCAACCAAAAAATACCGCAACAACGAAGCAGCCACCTTGCCTTCCCAGCCGGGATTGCAGCGGCAGCCCCGGAGCTACGTATAGAATATAATTCAATTAATTAGCAAGTAAACTCAGCGAAGGGCTATAGCGTAAAGCCCGACCATAGTGCATGGCTGGCAGGAAGTGTATTGCTCCTGAACAATTAAGATGATTTAATTCTATCGATGGCTTCTTTTTGACTTGTTTTCATCTGTTCGCCGGTTTGTAGATTTTTAAGTGTGAGGTAGCCTCCTTTGAACTCCTCTTCACCAATCATGATGGCGAAGTGTATGCCCTTGCCATCGGCGTATTTGAATTTTTTACCGAGCTTGGTATCGACGTCCGGATAGACCTCTACCCGCAAACCATTGTGACGGAATTCATCGGCGTAGTGCAGCGCAGCTTTTTCGCAGGTGAGGTCGAAGGGAATGAAAAGCACATCTGAGCTGCGCAGTATAGTAGCAGGGTAAAGGTTCAGTTCGTTGAGGATATCGTAGATACGGTCGAGGCCGAAGCTGATGCCTACACCGCTCATGTTGGGCAAGCCAAAGATGCCGGTAAGGTTATCGTAGCGCCCGCCACCTAGTATGCTGCCCATCTGCACATCGCGGGAGACAGCTTCGTAAATGGTACCGGTGTAGTAACTCAGTCCGCGAGCGAGCGATAAGTCTATTTCCACCTCTACGTGATTACTCCAGTATTCCGCTACACGGTCTTTCAGCTCCCAAAGCTCTTCGAGGCCCTGACGACCTATATCGTTTTGTAATATATTTTCGAGGTAATGCAGTTTCTGTTTGTTATCGCCACGGAAGCCGAGGTAGTCAGTTATTTTATTAATTTGTTCTTCGTTGAGACCAATGGTAGTCAGTTCTTTTTGCACGCCCTCCATACCTATTTTATCGGCTTTATCGAGGGTGGTGACCAGCTCATTGAATTGCTCTCGGCAATCTGCATAATGCGCCAGTCCGTCGAGGATTTTCCGGTTGTTGATGCGCAGCGTCACGTTCATGCGCAGCTGTTCGAACACATCGCGTATCATAAGGATGAGCTCGGCATCCAGCAGCAGGCTGTTGCTGCCAATAACGTCGGCATCGCACTGATAGAATTCACGGTAGCGTCCTTTTTGGGGTCTGTCGGCGCGCCATACAGGCTGTATCTGGTAGCGGCGGAAGGGGAAGCTCAATTCATGCTGGTGCATGACCACATAGCGGGCAAAGGGCACGGTAAGATCATAGCGCAGTCCTTTTTCGCTAACGACGCCCGCGAGTTGTGCAATGTTGCGTTCCTGTAAATCGGTATCCGTTGCTTTCTTTAAAAAATCGCCGGAGTTGAGGATGCGGTACACCAGCTTATCGCCTTCATCGCCGTACTTGCCCAGCAAGGTGCTGAGGTTTTCCATAACCGGTGTTTCCAGTGGCTGGAATCCGTAGCGGTGGTAGACCTGTTTGATGGTATCGATGATATATTGTCGCTTGGCTACTTCTTCCGGACCGAAGTCGCGGGTGCCCGATGGTATAGATGGTTTGCCGGCCATAGTGTTCAGCTTCTTTTCGCGTATTGTTCAATAATGGCATCGCAGGCTCTGTCGAGCATGTCGAATACCTGGTCGTAAAGGTCGTCATTATAATACGGATCGGGAACACTCTGGTTGGTTCCCGGCTCCGCCATATTCATAATCATGGTTACTTTGGCGCGCTCTTCGTTGCTCTGTGCCTGCCGGAGTACATCGTTGTAATTGCTGCTGTCCATGGCAAAAATGAGGTCGTAGCTTTCGAGGAAATGACCGTGAAACTGCTGTGCTCTTTGTCGGCTGATATCAAGACCTCTTCTTTTCATAGCCCGCTGTCCGTCTTCATGCGGCGGACTGCCCACATGCCAGCTGCCGGTGCCACAGGATGCTACCTCCCAGTCGAGCCGGTGTTGTTCAATTTTATGTCGCATGATGCCTTCCGCCATGGGAGAACGGCAAATATTGCCCAGGCATACCATGAGTATTTTCATCGATTATTTTTTCTTATATACGTATGTATAGGTATACGATACCCCGTTGGAATTGGTTTCGGTCAGGCTTTCCAGCAGGCCATCGTCGCCGTATCTGTATTGCGATACGAAGTAAAAAGTATCTTCGTCATCATCCGGCCCAAGGCTTGTCTTCTCTTCCACCAGCCGGTTTTCAGCATCGTAGGCGTAAACAGCGCGGGAGTATATTTCGTCAAAGTAATAGTAGGTGTTGACCGATAATCTTCCGGCAGCATCGTATTCATAGACATTGCGTTCCACATCTGACCAGGTGACTTTGCCTGTATATTCCCCTTCATCGTCTACTTCCATATAGGCGAGCTTGCCTACTATCTCGGTAATCTTATTCTTGCTGGTGGTATAGGTGTACTGGCGGGCTTCAGCACCGTCTATCTGCGAAGAAATGATATTACCTTTCTTATCATAGACGTACTGGTGGGTGATATCAAACATATCGTAACCGTTGAGGACCACCGATTCCAGCAGACCTTTGTCATTGTAGATAAATGAATCGACATAGGTGGCATCCCACTCGTCGATGGCAGGTTCTACCAGGTAAGTGGGCTTTCCCTTTTCATTGTACACCACTGTTTTGATGGTATCATTGCGGTTAAACTCTTCCTCGCTGGAGCCACTTAATACAAGGTAAACGGCCTCTACTTTATTTTTTTGAATAACCTTTTCATAGGCGGGGTTGTACGCTGCCTCGTTGGGCATGAATTGCGCGCTGGTAGTGATGGAGATGACCAGCATAAGGAGGGTAGTGATGTAGGTTTTCATATAGTGTTATTATTAAAATGAATTAACAGGTTTTCAACACTTTCGTACTGTTCAGGTGGCACGGGAACACGCAGTTCGTCGAAGGTTATACCATTGCGCGTTTTCCATTCTATGGTAAATTCTAAAATAGCAGGAGATACATCTTTCAGGAATTGCACTTTTCGGGTATTGCGATTTTCTGCATATAAATCGAATAGATGTCCGTTCAGCATCACAAAGCCTTTGGCGATGACCACCTTCCGCTCCTGGCCGGGTTGTGCCACGCGCAATTTTTTCAAGCTCAGCGTGCGGCGCAGGAGAACGACGATGCCGCCCATGATGGTACTTATAGCAACAGCTATGAAAAGATTGGCAGCTCTGAAGATGAGTAAGGCAATGGTACCCAGGCCTGTAAATGCTGCGAAGTAGTACAGGTTGTCGCTGTTGCGGTACTGGATTTCGTTTTTGCTGAACTCCTGCCATGTTGCGGTATCGCAGGTCCATTCTGCCAGCACGCTTTCTCCGTATTGTTGTCTGTCGCTGGCAGAGGCTCCCGCACCCCCGGCAGCTGCATAAAGGCTTTGGGCATCCTTCGATTTTCTACGTGCCGCCTTGAATTGCTGCACACCGCTATAGAGTAAGAGTCCGCCGCTGACAGCCAGGGCCAGCAATACAATGCCGATATAGGTAATTCCGGTGGAGAGAAATCCCAGCAATCCGATAGGAAGCACCACCAGGCCCAGCATGAACAACATGCCGCCGATCATATAACCTGCACG
>DDYY01000071.1 GCA_002346225.1 Bacteroidetes bacterium UBA3022 | reverse complement strand
AGGTCGAGCCGCATGCGCTCCAGGTCGGGACGGGGGCTGAGTGTAAAGGGCGTCCGGACACCATCGGGAAGCGGAATATTGTTGTAACCGTAGAGCCGCAGCACTTCTTCTACAATATCAATTTCTCTGACCACTTCGTTCTTCCTGGCCGGAACCGCTAAGGTCCAGGAATCGCCATCTTTTTGGGTTATGGCAATTTGCAGTTTTACCAGGCATTGCTCCACAACGGATTCCGGTATGGCAGTGCCTGTGATGGTGTGAAGGTAGGACAACCTGAAAACCACTGTGGAGGGTGGCACAGGCTCGGGATATAAATCAACCAGTCCACCGTCAATGCTGCCACCGGCCACTTCCTGCAAAAGAAATACTGCCCGCTCCAGAGCCCGAACGGTCATCTCAGGATCAGTACCTTTCGCAAACCGCTGACTGGCATCTGTTTTAAGTCCAAGGCGCGTTTCTGTTCGGCGAATGCCTGCCCCCTGGAAATAGGCGCTTTCCAGAAAAATGGAAGTAGTGCTTTCCGTAACACCTGATTCCGCTCCGCCAAATACGCCACCAATGCACATGGGCTTTTCTGCATCGCAGATCATCAATTCATTGGAAGATAACGTATATGTTTTTTCATCAAGCCCTACAAAGGGGTATTTTTCATCTGCATTTCTGACAATAATCTTGTTGCCGGCAACCTTGTCCAAATCGAATGCATGTAAAGGTTGACCGAGTTCAAGGAGTACATAATTGGTGGTGTCTACCACATTGTTGATAGGGCGCATGCCCATGGCCAGCAGTTTGTCCTGCATCCATGCCGGGGAAGGACCTACCTTCAGGTTTCTGACAACTATTCCGCTGTACCGGGGGCATGCAGTATGGTGTTGTACCTCTACCCCCACAGGGCAGTTCCCCGCCGGGAGCGAAGCCGTAGATGGGAATTGTACATGCCAGTCCAGTCCGTCCCTCACCGATAAACCGGCAGCTGCTTCAATGGCGGTGCCGTAAATGGAAAAGGCATCTGCGTGATTAGCCGTCAATCCTATTTCAATGATATGATCCTGGTAAACCGGATAGAGTGCTGATATAGGCTGACCAACAGGTGTCGTTTCCGGTAAAACCAGTATGCCCGCATGTCCTTTCCCTAATCCTATTTCATCCTCAGCACATAGCATCCCTTCGCTCGATACACCTCTGATTTTTGCTTTTCGGATGGTGAAAGGATCTCCTGTAATCGGATGGATGGTAGTGCCTACCTGGGCAACAACTGTTTTCTGACCTTTGGCAACATTCGGTGCACCGCAAACAATCTGAAGAGTTGCTGCATCGCCGATATTCACCTGAGTTATCTGCAACCTGTCTGCATCGGGATGAGGAGCCACCGATACCACCTCCCCGCAAATCAAACCTTCCAGATTGCCTTCTACAGAACTGTAAGGGTAAATGCCCTCTACCTCCAGACCGATATCGGTGAGGATTGCTGCAGTATGGTTAAGATCATTCGCTTGGGGTAGTAATTCCTTCAGCCAATTCCAGGATACTTTCATATCCTGCAAAGTTAATCAATCGGAAAAACCATTGCGGGAAACCCCATCCACTATTCCAGATAGGTTTTGGCAGACTGCAGGACTTCTTTGTTTTCCGGATCGAAATTGTGCACGAAGGCGATAACTTCCATCTCCTCGGACTGCCAGTTGGCGGGAAGGGTGATGGCAAATTCTTTTTCAAACACGCGACCCGGCTCCTTGTCGCCGACAAGATTGACACCGGTGGCTGGCGTAAGCATATCGCGCAATACATGGTTGTGTACATACACTTCATCAATGCCCGAAAGGGTGAGTTGTAAGTCCAGAATGCCACTTTCCAACAACATAACACTGAGGTGATTTTCCAGTGTAGTGGCTTCTGTGTACTTCACAGTTACCTTTATTAATGCCCTTCTTTCGGCCGCATCATAACTGGAAGATACATATATGTTGCAGGGAGGAACAAGAGGAAGTTGTTCTTCTACAAAAACCTGGTAATTGGAAACCAGTAGGGTATACAGATTACCGCTGCCGAAATCTTTTCTGTCAATAAACCCGGCCGGCCAGGCAGGGGCAGGTCCTATGTAGTCATTGATTTCATTCGCCTCCGGGATGGTGTAATCTTCGTTGCTATCGGAATAGGCGCCGGCAAAATAATTGTGCATGGCCACCACCGTAAGCTGGTTCGGATACAGATCCAGAAGCTCTTCTGTCTTGTTGTGAGCGGTAGGACAGTTGACGCATTGCACCCCGGTGAAGTCTTCAAAAAATACAACTTTCTGCTGCGGTTCTTCCACCGTAGATTCCACATAGGTGGTATCCAGTAAACTGGCATCGGGAATGGTAAAGTCAATATTCGGTCCGACTTCTTCACAAGCCGAAAAAAAGACAGCTATTCCACTTGCCATCAGAGCCGACAGTAAATATGAATTGCGCATAGTTTCCTTTTAGAATGAAGTGATCAAACTGGTTTTGAAGCCACTGAAGGCCGGTTCAAAGCGACATACACCACCGGTACACACAATACCTTCCACTTGTTTAACATAACTGAATGAAAAACGATGCGCCTTATGGGAGAATACCCCCGCAATCAGCGGATAGTGCAAAGCTTCGTCCGTTTTTAAGGGTTCGTAGTTCCACATGTCGCTCACTGTAAACGACCATTTGGGGGCAATATTGAATTCGAGCAGACCGTAAACCCATGATCCGAAATCGTGCTCATTGTACTGGTATTGCATCTCCATCCGCAGCGACTGTTTGCGGTTGATCTTATAGGTAAATTCAGCAAACGGTGTGATGGGTTCTACCATCGGTACATCGGGCTTGAACTCAAAAATTTCCTGATTGTATTGCACGTACTGGCCACCAAACAGCAGCTTGTATTTCTTTTTCCTGATTTCAATATCTGCATAGATTTCCCGGAACAGCTGATTGCTTTCCGTGTCGGTGATATCGCTGTAGTTGGCTGTAACAGTATATCCTTTGGCGGGCGACCAGGTAACGTTGAACTGGTAACCTACTTCGCCCAGCTCCTGCGCTACTGCCTGATAACGGGCTGTAAGCCGCAGGCTGTTTTGCTTGGTGAGGGAAGGCAGGTAGTTCATGATACCGTTCAGCAGTATTTCATTGGGCGATGTACGCACCACCCAGTTGTCGAGCAGGCGCACCTGACCAGTAATGCCCAGTCCTTTGGTAGAATAGCTGAGGGAGGTGTAGAGTGCCTGTCCATTGGAATTGATAAGGTTGCCATTGATATCCTGAATGGCTTCATTCGATTTGAGTGCGTATTCGGTATAGAGGCTCACATCTTTATAGGCAAGCGTTCCATAGGCGGAGCCCAGGTAGACATTGTATTTGGGAACAAAGCGCTCTTCCACCGGATAGGCATTGATGATGGAGGTGATTACATCCATCGTGCCCTGGTCGAGTGTGCGGTTCACTATACTGATACCCGGAATAAAGTATAAATCAGAGGAGGGCTGCACCACCATTTCAGAATTAAGCCCCTTCACTACAGAGTTGTACAGGTCGAACTGTCGCTTCGTTTTACCGGCAATACCCTTGATAAACCAGTTGTCAGTGATATCGTAATTCAGCTCTAACCCGAAAAGGGCATTGTCAATACCCAGCGGACGTTCTTCGTAACTTCTGTAAGTAAGCCCTGTTCCAAATTGTGTGTAGATATATCCCCCGGTGAGCCGCAAGTCGTCGAATTTTTTGCTGATATACCACCTTCCGATACCCTGTGCCGTGTAGGGTGTGCCCGGGTTTAATATGTTGGAGTTGTTGAACACATCCAGGCGCAAGCCGGCTTCAAAGCCCTGTTCCTCATTGATATAATAGGTGTTGAGCCAGCCATCCACTGATGATTTCAGGTTGTCGAATTGCGGCGTATTGAAAGCGCCAATGGCAGAATCGCGCTGGAAGTAATCGTTCTGCAGCTGCAGATCGCCGCTGATCTGACCCATGGACAAAGTTGGAAGGACCAGCAGGAAGGTCAATGCAACTACGTTAATTCGAATCATGTAGGTAGTGGTTTCAGTTGTAAAATTAAGAATATCACCCTTTCTCACTTAAAGATTTGCTCTTTGGGTATCAAATACCATTATAATTGACATAAATATGCCATAAAGTGCTGCTTCTATCGGCACCTGAACGTTGGATCACAGCTCTGTGGCATGAAAGTTGAAAGCAACACATTAACTTTGGAACCTAAAACATAGAGAAGCTGAATATGAAATATGCAACCCTGCTTTGTATAGCCTTGCTGAGTGGTAACTTTTTGATGGGCCAGGAGACCCTTCCTGATATCGACCTGTACGACCTTCAGGGGAATAAGGTGAATGTGGCCGATTATGGTAAGAACAATAAGATTACTGTTTTCAACTTCTGGGCGACCTGGTGCACCCCTTGTAAAAAGGAACTCAATAATATTGCCGACCTCTACGAAGACTGGCAGGAAGAGTTCAACGTGGAAATAATTGCTGTTTCTATTGACGATAGCCGCACCAAGGCCATTGTAAAATCGTATACTGACGGCCAGGGCTGGGATTACACGGTTTTACTGGATGTCAATAAAGACCTCCAGCGTCTGCTCAATGGACAGACTGTGCCGTTTACTGTTATTACTGACCAGAATGGTTTCATTGTGGAAAAGCACAGCGGCTACGTAGAAGGCGATGAGTATATCCTGGAGGAGAAGCTCATGGAACTCGCTGATAAACATAAAGAATAGTTAGTTTCTCCCTTCATCGGCTGTAGCTAAGTTAAACCTTGTTAAACAAGGTTGTGAGCAGCAACCTTTATCGGTACATCAGGCGTTAGATTATATATATTTGCCTGTTGTCAGATGAAAAGTAGTGCCGTAAGTTTTGTTTTGTTCGTACTGGCCGGAATAACGATTCCGGTGCTGTTGGTTGGCTGTAAATCAGATCAACAGGTAGCATCCATTTCAGATGCCGCAAGAATTGAGCAGCTGGTGGCATTGGATGACTATGGAATACCCGTTGATCTCCTCTTCCGCAATCCCCAGCAATCGGCCTTTCGCATTTCACCAGATGGCAGACATATTTCCTATCTCCGACCCTATAAGAATCGCCTGAATATCTATATCCGGCCTTTCAATCAGCCCGATACCGTCCGTTTGACCACCAGCATCGACAGGGATATCAGCTATTACTTCTGGAAGAACAACAGCACACTGGTTTATACAAAAGACAGCGGTGGCGATGAGAACTACATGATTTTTTCAGTAGATACCCTGGGCAAGGAGGTCGAACTGGCACGATTCAGTAATGTTCGGGTCAATGTACTCGATGAGCTGAATGCATCGCCCGATGAGATTCTTATTTCCATGAATAAGAACAATCCCGCGTTGTTTGAACCCTATCGATTGAATATTCGTACCGGCAAGCTCGATCTGCTGGCGTCCAATAATAATATCAAGAGCCCTGTTACCAACTGGATGGCCGACAACAACGGCAAAATAAGGGTAGCTGTTTCGGTGGAGGAAGGCACCATTACCCACCTGCTTTACAGAGCCTCGGAAAAAGATACCTTTCACACGATTCTTTCGGGAAACTGGAAGGACATGGTGGCACCTTTGTTTTTCGATAAAGACAATCGCCACATCATTGCCTTATCCAATCTGCAGCGCGATAAAACCGCCCTCGTTCGGATAGACCCGGAAAATCCCGACCAACCTGAAGTCATTTTTGAGCACGAACGGGTGGATGTATGGTGGGCCGAACGCACGCCTATCCGGCAAAACCTCGCTGCCGTATATTATGTAACCGATAAGAAATATTCGGTGTACCTCGACAGTATCTGGGCAGCCGTGGCCACCGATTTGGAGCGGCTGCTGCCGGGAGAGGAGCTCTACTTCAACGCCATGGATGATGCCGAGGAGCACTTTATTATTCGCACATATTCTGATGTTTCACCGGGCGATTTTTACAGTTATACCCGCAGTACCGGTAAACTGGATTTTCTGGTCAATATGAATCCCGAGTTGAAAGCCTACGATCTGGCGCCTATGGAGGCCATCAGCTACACCGCCAGAGACGGCACACCCATTCAGGGTTACCTGACATTGCCTGCAACAGGTCCGGTGAAAAACCTTCCCGTGGTAGTGATGGTGCATGGTGGTCCGCTGTCGAGAGACTTGTGGGGTTATAAACCGGATATCCAGATGTTAGCCAGCAGGGGATACGGAGTGTTGCAAATCAACTACCGGGGTTCCTGGGGATATGGAAAAGGTTTTGCACAGGCGGGCTTCAAGCAATGGGGGCAGCTGATGCAGGACGATATTTCCGATGGGGTCGATTGGCTGGTTAATAAAGGGATTGCCAATCCTAAAAAAATTGCTATTTACGGAGCCTCGTATGGAGGCTATGCCGCCCTGGCGGGTCTGACCTTCACGCCCGATTTATATGCCTGCGGTATCAGCTATGTAGGACCTTCCAACCTGTTTACCCTGCTGGAAAACCTGCCGGCCTACTGGGAGCCGGAGAAGGAAATGATGTATGAAATGATAGGACACCCTGTGGAGGACAGCGCTTTGCTGCACGCCATATCACCTGCATTTCATGCGAATCAGATCAAGGCGCCGCTGTTCATTGCGCAGGGAGCCAATGATGTACGCGTAACAGAGATTGAATCGGAACAGATGGTGCAGGCATTGCGCAATAGAGGTGTAGATGTCGTGTACATGCTGAAGGAAAATGAGGGGCATGGTTTTCGGCTGGAAGAGAACAGACTCGAATTTTATAAAGCATTCTGTGGCTTTTTGGAAGATAATATTCCCGCTGCCAGCAGTCGGAAAAAACCCTGATCATTCTACCTGAAACAACCTGCTGATAAGTCCATCAGCCAGTAATTTCCCTTTTTCAGTTAGTCGAAGTGAGTTGCCATCCAGGGTAATATTGCCCGAAAAAGCCGGGCCTTCTATAGTGGAAAGAACACTGTCGGCAACAGCGGAGCCGAAACGGTTAGCTATCTCTTTTAAGTCAATACCTCGGGACTGTCGCAGACCGGTCATCAGGTACTCATTCAATTGATCATGGGTGCTGAGTGCCTCGTATTCAAAAGTCGGAATACCATCGGATGCAGTCTGCATATATAACGAATTATTAGCTATGTTCCATTGCCGGGAGTGACCATTGAAGGAGTGGGCAGAGGGTCCGATACCTAAATACTTCTTGCCGTTCCAGTAAGAGCTGTTGTGCTGTGATGCATAACCTGCCTTACAGAAGTTGGAAATCTCGTAGTGCTCGTATTGTGCTGCTTTCAATAGTTGCGTCATCATGTGAAACTGGCTTTCCATAGCTGCTTCGTCCGGTGCGCTGGCTTGTTTTCTACGGATATAAATATCCAGTGCGGTCTTTGGTTCAACGGTCAATGAATAAGCAGAAATATGCTGGATGTCCAATGCTATTATCCGCTTCAACGTGGCTTCCCACTCAGCGTCCGTTAATTCGGGAATGCCGTAAATGAGGTCGATACTGATATTATTGATGCCGGCTGCACGGGCAATGGAGATGCTGTCCAGCGCCTGCTGGGAGGTGTGGCTTCTGTTCATCCATTGCAATGCACTGTCTTTCAATGATTGTATGCCGATGCTCAGTCGGTTGATGCCCATGGCTTTCCACGCATGGCATTTCTCCGGTGTAATGTCATCGGGATTAGCCTCAAGTGTAATCTCTGCGTAGGCTTCCACCGAGAAAAGCTCCCTTGCATCCTGCAACAGGGTACCAATGGATTCCGCAGGCAGCAGGGAAGGAGTTCCACCTCCCCAGTAAACAGATTGGACAGTTTCCCCATCCAGGTATTCCCTTCGATGTAAAAGCTCCGATCGCATTGCTGCTATCATTTGTTCTTTTCGGGAGGTGTTGACCGAAAAGTGAAAATTACAGTAATGACAAGCCTGACTGCAGAAGGGGATATGAAAATAGATGCCAGCCATGCAGCGTTTGTTGATGAAAGGGCTTGTGTACCTTTGAATGAAGAATATTGAGAACGAAGATACTGATATATGTTTTGCTGCTGCTCGCCGTCAACGGAAGGCTGTTTTCCCAGAATGGGAGAATGGTGCAGTGGGTCAATGCCGAGGAGGCGGTAATCAGAGGTCAGGCGGTCAATAAATTATTGGATCAGTCTCCCTTGTTGCTCGACGAGGTCCTGCAGGCACATTATAGTTACGGCTATTTACTGGCATCCTGGGATAGCATCGGCATGCTGGAAGACACCCTTTTGGTAAACATTACTCCCGGTCCGTTGGTGCGCTGGGTCAACCTGCACACTGATAGTATCGATAACCTTTTGCTGCAGGGTGCAGGACTGCGGCGCATTGACTTTGAAGGCAAGGTGTACGACCATAATAAGGCATTGTCCACCATGGATGACCTGCTTCGCTATGCGGAAGAAAATGGGTTTCCGTTTGCGACGGTAAAACTCGATAAGCTGCATTTTGAAGATAGCTTGCTGGAAGCGAATCTCCTGCTCGACCTGGGAAGGCAGCTCGTGTTTGATTCCATTGTCATTCAGGGCGATGCACTGCTCAGTCAGAATTATCTGCAGCAGTATACAGGTCTGGATGCCGGTACACGCTACAAAGAATCGCTGGTCACTGACCTGGACAAACGGCTCAATGAGTTGCCTTTCGTGCGGCGTACCCAGCCCTCTGTGGTTAAGTTTTCCGGGGCAAGTGCTTTGCCGGTGGTGTATCTCGATGCCAGAAATGCCAACAGGTTCGACTTTATATTAGGGTTCCTGCCGAACAATGAAATTACAGGAAGATTGATAGTGACAGGGCAGGGGATGCTGGTGTTACAAAATGCTTTCGGTCAAGGCGAGAAAATAGATATTCGGTTTTCTAAGCTGGAGAGCAGCACCAAATCGCTGCAATTATCCGGTGCCTATCCCTACCTGCCTTCTGTTCCCTTGGGCATAGAGGGTGCTTTCGATCTGTTTTTAAAGGATTCTACTTTTCTGGAGCGGAAAGCCAGGCCGGGACTGCTCTACCAGTTGAATGGCAACAACAGATTGCGCGTTTTTGCTTCCTTCTATAACTCAGATGTGTTGTCAGTTGACACCGCACTCCTCGTGGTCAGCAAGCAATTACCTGCCAATGCCGATATGCAGGTGCGCACCTACGGCATGGAAGTGGCGCTCGAAGATCTCGATTATCGCTACAATCCCAGAAAGGGATGGTCTTTGCAAACAGGTGCCTCTGCCGGACGAAAACTGATAAGAAAGAACGCAGCTATCACCGGATTAAGCGATCCCCTGCAACCTGAGTTTGATTACAATACACTCTACGACAGTATCCAGCTCAGTACCCTCGCTTTTGAATACCAGTATGATGCGCAGTTATTCCTGCCCATCGGCAGGTCGGCGACAACATTAATAAGATTGCGAGGGGCTGCCAATCTGAATACTGAGTTATTTAGCAATGAGTTGTACAGGATTGGTGGCAATACCATTCTGCGCGGATTTGATGAGCTTTCTCTCTTTGTTTCTGAATACCATATCGCCACCCTCGAATGGCGTTACCTGCTGACTCAAAATGGGTATGCCGCGCTTTTCTTTGATCAGGCCTATACGGTTAACCGCGCCCTGGACAATGCCCTCTATGATGCGCCATTGGGATTTGGCGCTTCTCTCGCATTTGAAACCAAAGCAGGTATCTTTGGACTTTCCTACGCACTGGGCACTCAAAGGGGGAATCCTGTGCTGGTAAGGAATGCAAAAATCCATTTCGGCTACGTCAACTATTTTTAGAGAATGCGGAAACTTGTTTGCTTTTGGTTATGCCTGGCTCTTGTTGTACCTGTATGGTCGCAATCGGGAGAGACTGCGGCAGCCGCACCGGATAGTGCCGGGCAACGCGGTCTGCCGGTAATGGTCATCGACCAGTGGCAGGACATGAGCAGCACCAACATGCAGATAGAAATAATGCACCCGGAAGAAAAGCCGGGTTTTGAGCTCTGGATCATCGCCGTTATGCTTACGCTATATGGAGTTTTCAGTCTCTACTACAAGGGGTATCTCAGTGAAAACATAAGGGTGGTGTTCAATTACCGCCTGGCTACGCAGATTGAGCGCGAACGAGAGCTGGCGAATACACTGCCTGGTCTGGTGTTGATGTTGTTGTTCTTTCTGTCCGCAGGCTTGTTGCTTTGGAAAGTATTCCCACCGGCATCATTGTTTCCTTCCTTCGGCCACCCATTGCTTTCCCTGCTCGCTTTTTTAGCCGTGCTGCCAACCCTGTACGCACTAAAGCGGGTCTCGCATTTCTTGTTCAGCAAAGTGTTTCTGTTTGGCACCGCTACCGAACGATTTATTTTTCTAAGCAACGTATTATTCCAGACCGCAGGGTATGTGCTCTTCCCCTTTCTTTTCCTGTTTTACCTGAGCGATGATAAGCAAGAATATATTTTCCTTCCCGTTGCAGCAGGCTTGCTGGCGTTGCTGCTGGTATTAAGGGCAATAAGCCTTTTGCGCGTGGCGGTCACTATTCCGCAGTTTCGGGTTTCCTATTTTTTGCTGTATTTTTGCGCCTTTGAAATCGCACCCATAGTTATCGTTTTGTCGATACTGGAAGGCAACGCGGTCATTCAACTATAGAAACAGAAAAGAGATGCAGGAATCTCCTACCGATATTAAACCAGTAAAGACCATTCTAGTGTCTCAACCGGCGCCGGAAAATCCTAAAAATCCGTACGCGGATTTAATGGCTAAATATAAGGTAAAGATAGATTTCCGCAAATTTATTCAGGTAGATGGCATCAGTGCCAAAGACTTCAGAAAGCAGCGCATTGATATAGCCCAATACTCTTCTGTAATTTTCACCAGCAGAAACGCGATTGATCATTTTTTCCGCATTTGCGAAGAGCTGCGGCACAAAATGCCTGAGTCAGCCAAGTACTTCTGCATATCCGATGCAATAGCCGTATACCTGCAGAAATACATCCAATTCCGCAAGAGGAAGGTGTTCAGCGCCCCCAACGGCAAAGAGAAGGAACTATGCGATCTGCTGGCTAAGCACGTCAATAAAGAAACGTTTCTTTTCCCCTGTGCAGCTTTGCACGCCGATTCTATCTCCACCTTTCTCGATGAAAAAAAGGCTACTTATGCAGAGGCTGTTATCTATGAAGCCAAAGCCGCTGACCTGAGTGACCTGAAGGGAAAAGTGCACCACGACATGATTATTTTGTTCACCCCTAAAGGCGTGGAAAGTCTCTATCAAAACTTCCCCGACTTCAAACAAGGAGATACCCGGCTTTGCGGCATGGGTTCCGGCACCCAGAAAGCCATGGAAGAGCATGGTCTGCGCGTTGATATTAAAGCACCAACACCGGAAGCTCCCTCCATCTTCATGGCGATTGAACAATACATCAAAGAAGCCAATAAGCGCAAAAAAAAGTAACCTCCTTCTCTAGATTCGAACTTTTTGGCCAGCGCCTGTTGTAACACATACATGAAAAGTACTTCCCATTCTATTCCCAATAGGCTGCTACATGCTGCCAGTCCGTATTTAAGACAACATGCTTACAACCCGGTAGACTGGTATCCCTGGACACAGGAGGCATTCGATAAAGCCATCAGCGAAGACAAGCCGGTGCTGGTGAGTATAGGATATGCTGCCTGCCATTGGTGTCATGTGATGGAAAGGGAGAGTTTTGAAAATGATATGTTCGCCGCATTCATGAATGAGCACTTTGTTTGCATTAAGGTAGACAGGGAAGAACACCCTGCCGTCGATCATTTGTATATGGGTGCCTGCCAGATGCTCACCAATGCAGGAGGCTGGCCCTTGAATATGTTTCTTACGCCACAGCTGAAAGCATTCACCGGTGGCACCTACTTTCCCCCCGAACCACGCTATGGCAAAGCTTCCTGGATGGACGTGCTGACGTTTGTAAAAGATGTGTGGACCAATAGAAGGGAGGAAGCAGAGCAACAGGCGGCCACGCTTACAGAAAGTGCCGCAGACAGTGAACGCAAGTTGCTCGTGCCGGTTGCAACAGGTACGTCAGATTCTTTAGATACGACTGTCATTCGCAACCGCATCATGGAAGCTGCAGATAAAGTGCACGGCGGATTTGGCGCTGCACCCAAGTTTCCTGCTGCCATGACCTTGACCTATCTACTGCGCTACAATTACCGCGCGGCAGACGGGGAAGTAGCGGAGCACATCAGCAGAAGCCTCGACCATATGATGGCCGGCGGGATCTATGATCATGTTGGAGGCGGATTTTCCAGATACACCGTAGATGCCGGGTGGATGGTGCCTCATTTTGAAAAGATGCTGTACGACAATGCATTGCTCATGGCATTGTACGCAGAGGCTTATCGAAGTACCGGAAACCGGCAGTATCGCTTTGTGGCAGAGCACACAGCAGCATTCATCTTGGAAGAGATGACGCATGAGCAAGGTGGTTTCTTCGCTGCTTATGATGCCGATTCAGAAGGTGTGGAAGGTAAATACTATACCTGGGATAAATCTGAGATAGAAGCGGTGCTGCACGATAAAGCGGATGCCTTTTGTCAGTTGTTTGATGTTTGTGCGAAAGGTAACTGGGAGCATACGAATATTCTGCATTTGAATCATAAAGCAGGCGTACTCGAAAAGCGGACTGACTCCGAAGTCACAGAGGCCCTCGCGAAAATAAAAGAGGTGCGCAGTGAAAGGATAAAACCTTTACTGGATGATAAGGTGAATGTAGCATGGAATGCATGGATGGGAGCAGCTTTTTGCGAATTGTATAGGGCTACAGGCCAGACCCGTTATCTGGAAGTGGCGGAGCGGAATACCCGGTTCATACTGGATCATTGCCGACAGGAAGATGGCATTGGCCTGATGCATATCTGGCACGATGGGCAAGCCTATATTGCCGCCACCATCGATGATTATGCCGCTTTGATACATGTCTTGCTGTCTCTCTTTCAGCTGACCGGCAAATACTCCTACCTGGCCACAGCAGAGGAATTGGAAGCTTATGTCGCTGCACATTTTTACGATGCGACTTCCGGTATGTTCTTTCAGACAGCGGAAAAAGACAACAGCCTTCCTGTTCGCACCATGGAACTCTTTGACCACGCGACACCATCAGGCAATGCGATAATGGTAGAAAATTACCATCTGTTGCAAGTCTTGACATCGAAGAATCAGTACCATCAGGTATACCGGAAAATGGTAGCAGCCATCCAGCCTTCCCTGCATAAGTTTCCCACTTCGCTGGGCAGGTGGCTGTGCGCTGCCATTCCACTTCAAATACCCGCAGCTGAGGTTGTTATCACCGGGCCTGAAATAAACCAGGTGCTGGAAGACCTCCATGGGATATATTATCCAATGATGATTACGCTGCCTTTTTGTGACAATTCATCAAAAAAACTCCCTTTATTGACCGACAGAAATAATGAAAAAGTGACAAGAATATACCTCTGTAAGAATCAAAGCTGTACCTTGCCTGTCAGTACAGTGTCAGAATTCAGAGACCAGTTGCTGCACTTTTGACGCATCGCATTATAGTCGTAATTTGGAGCTTGAAATAATAACCCTTTACAGGGCGTTTTCTTAGACAGCCACTTAGCGTGAAGCATACCATCATCATATCAGCCCTGTTCATCCTTGTAGGTAGGATGGAAACCGCTGTGGCGCAGGATGAGCCTCAATTTTCCCAGTATATGGCAGCACCGGTTCTGTTTAATCCGGGTGCTGCGGGTCTGGAGGATGCCTGGATTACCAGTGTGCATATTCGCAGCCAGTGGGTCAATATTCCTGGTGCCCCGCAAACGCAGGCGCTGATTAGTCAGCTCCCTGTTTACCGACTCAGAGGTGGCATTTCGCTTCAGGTGGCCAATGATCAGGTGGGTCAGCAGCAGACAACCCGCGCAGTAGGTGGTTACAGTTGGCACTTGCCGGTGGGAAAAGCCACCTTGGGATTGGGTGTTTATGGGGGAATTGCCGCCAGAACCCTTGATGGCAGTAAACTGATTGCGCCGCAGGGAAGCTATGAATCGGTGGTTGATCACAATGACAACCTCCTTCCGACAACCCTGGAAACAGCTATTATTCCCGATGCTGGTGCGGGCGTGTTTTACCAGGGTAGGCGTTTGGCAGCAGGTGCATCCGTGACACATCTGCTGAATAATTCCTTTCAATTTTCCACTCCTGAGGCTGTTGCATCCATACAATATAGCCCCAATGCATACGTTTTCGTGTCCTATCAGCTGTTGCGTTCAGAGAAATTTTCGCTGGTACCCAATGTTCTTTACAAATCTGATTTTACAGAAAGCATGGTAGATCTCAATGCATTGTTTACCTACAATGATGCACTGCTGGCAGGGGTTTCCTACAGGGGATACCTCAATCAGCAGGCAGATGCTGTGGTGGCAATAGGAGGGTGGAATTTTTCTGAATTCTGGAGCATTCGCTACAGCTACGACATAACCTTATCGGAGCTGAACAATGCAAGTGCCGGATCGCACGAAGTTGTATTAATGTACCGTTATCCCGTTCAAAGACCAAGAGCGGGTAAGGAGATTAATAATTTGCGTTATTTGTATTACTAAAAAACTTTTGAAAAGTGACAGAATGTTCCTACTTTCATCCTCCTTTTATTTGAGATAAATCGTGTGTAAATAAGGAGAGTATTGGTTTTTGTAGGATAAATGAAATATTTTTACGCCTCTAAGTTGCAAAACTTAACAAGTATGAAAAGAAAGAATCTATTGTTCCCCGCCTTGATGGTGACATCAGTTTGGTTTTTATCAGGCTGTGTTTCATCCGACTGGGATGATTATCGCGGGCAACTGCTCGGCATGCAGGACAGGCCGGTGTGGGAGCCTATCAATCCCTATGGTATGGTGTACATACCTTCCGGTTCGCTGCACATCGGACCAAGTGATCAGGACGTGAATAATTCTCTTTGGCAACGGCAGAAGTCCATATCCATTCAGGGTTTCTACATGGATGACGCTGAAATCACCAACAACGAATACCGTCAGTTTGTATTCTGGGTGCGGGATTCTATCGCTCACACGCTGCTGGCCCATTACGTGGAAGCAGAGGAAGGGCAGTCTACAGAGTTGCCTATTCTGGATTGGTCGGAAGAGATCGATTGGGAAGACGATGAGCAAAAGCCCAAGCTGGAAGAGATGTTGCTCCCTCCCGGTGAGTATACTTACTTCAGATCTGTCGATCCGAACAGATTGGTCTATACCTATAACTGGATCAAGTGGAAGGATGCAGCCAGCAAAGCACTGAATAAAGACCGCGAAAAATACATTTCCGAATTCATGGATGAAAAAACGGTGAAAGTATATCCGGATACGCTCGTATGGGTGGCAGATTTTGCCTACTCCTATAATGAGCCTATGACCCGGCAGTATTTCTCTCACCCAGCATTCGATGAGTACCCGGTGGTGGGTGTAACCTGGCACCAGGCCAATGCTTTCTCTCACTGGAGAACCAACTTCTGGAACTGGTGGAGAATCAAACACGATGAAGTTATTGTAGATGACTTCCGTCTTCCAACAGAACACGAGTGGGAATATGCAGCCCGTGGTGGTCGCGATTTAGCCCCTTTCCCTTGGGGTGGACCTTATGTACGTAATACCAAAGGTTGTTTCCTGGCCAACTTTAAACCGGGCCGTGGTAACTATCCGGAAGATGGTGGCTACTACACTGTAAACGTATATTCTTATGCCCCGAACGATTTCGGTGTATATAATATGGCGGGTAATGTTTCCGAATGGACATCTACCGCCTTCATGGAAAATGCTTATGCTTTCATACATGATGAGAACCCTGATATTCGCTACGATGCGGAAGACAGTGATCCGCCTGCCATGAAACGCAAGGTAATTCGCGGAGGATCCTGGAAAGATATCAGCTATTACATCCAGACAGGTTCCAGGCACTGGGAATTCCAGGATACAGCAAAATCCTATGTTGGCTTCCGTTGTGTAATGCCATTCCTGGGCCGTTCAATGAGTGACTTTTAATATATGAATCAATAAACCACCTGTATTTTTAATCCCGTTCCAAGCGGGGAGATTAACCATTATTGTTTAACAATTATTTAAAACCTTAAACAAAGAAGAATGTCAGCTTTTTTTGAATCAGATCGTTTTAAGAGGATTAAGAACCTCATTATCGGTGTTGGTGCGTCCGTAGTACTAGTTGGAGCACTTTTTAAAATCTTACACTGGGAAGGTGCGGACATCATGTTGATGGTGGGCATGTTCACCGAAGCCTTCATTTTCATGCTTTTAGGTATTCTTCCTCCTCACAAAGATTACTACTGGGAAAAGATTTATCCGGACCTGGATGTTGCTCCTGAAGTAGAAGAAGCTAAAACGGGTAAAAAGCTGAACAAACTGGAACCCAAGAAGAGCGTTACGCAGCAACTGGATAAAATGCTGGAAGAGTCCAGCGTGGAACCTATTATGATCGAGCGCCTAGGAGATAACCTGCGCAAGCTCGGCGAAAACATCGAAAAACTCAGCGATGTGCAGGATGCTGCTGTTAATACCAACGAGTATACTACTAAAGTAAAAGAAGCTACTGAAGCAGTAAGCGATATGCGTGAAGCATACAACCAGGCTGCACAGGCCATGTCTCAAATCACTGCATCTTCTGTGGATACCACTAAGTACCACGAACAAGTGCAGATGGTTACCAAGAACCTGGGTCAGCTGAATGCTATCTATGAACTGGAATTGCAGGATACCAATAACCACCTGAAAGCTATGAATCGCTTCTATGGTAGCCTGAATTCTGCAATGGATAATTTGAACGATTCACTGAACGATACACAACAGTACCGTGAAGAAATCTCCAAATTGTCAGGTAACCTGGCTTCCTTGAACCGCGTGTATGGCAACATGCTGGCGGCCATGAATATGGGAGCAGGCAACCCGAACAACTGATAGAGAAGACAATTTTTTAATAAAGAGAAAAAGGAAAAAACAATGTCAATTCCTAAGGAACCACGCCAGCTCATGATTAACCTCATGTACCTGGTGTTAACCGCACTATTGGCGCTGAACGTTTCCGCAGAGATCCTGCAGGCCTTTACGCTCGTGAATAAGGGTATCGGTAATACCAATACCATCCTCAGCGAAAAGAACAATCAGATCGTTACGGGAATTCAGGGCAAGGCTGATGAAGGAGAGGATCCGAGAGCTAAGGAAATCAGCGCTGATGCTGCAAACATTCAAAAGGTTACCGCAGATTTTTATACTTACGTAGAATATGTGAAAGACTCCTTGATCAACTATACCGGCGGGCTTATTGAAGATAAGCACCACAAGGGAGAGATGAAGTTAAAGGGAGAGAGCGATACGGAACGTCCTACCACCTTGTTGATCAACAAGAAGATGGCTTCTGAGCTGAAAGGCAAGATTGAAGAGGTGCGGATAGAGTACGTTAAACTCCTGCAAAAATGGAACGGTGAAGGTAAAGTTTCACAGCTGACCCTGAATATCGATGAAGAACAAGCTAAAGCGCGTCACCTTTCATGGGAAGAATTCAACTTCTACAAAGTACCGACCGTAGCTGCGGTTACGATTTTAACTAAGATTCAGAACGACGCCAAGAGCGCGGAATCTACCGTTCTCGAACATATGGCATCTCAGATTGATGCGGCCAAAATCAAATTTGATCGCATGACTGCGATGGTTACTGCTCCTACTTCTTATGTAAAAAGAGGTAATGAGTATACCGCAGACATCTTTATCGCTGCTTCATCCGAGCAGGCACAAATAGATGTGTACCTGGGTTCGTTTACAAGTGCAGTAGAGAAAGATGAATTTGGTGTTTTCAAAGAAATTGAAAGTGCCGATATCCCGCTCAACAATCCACAAAAGGTGGATGTAGCAGGTGGTATGGGTAAAATCAAGGAAATTGCTTCCAGTACCCGTCAGTTTCAAGGTGTAATCAGCCTGCCTGATCCCATCAAACCCGGTATGTTTAAATTCTACCCATTTGAATTCGGATACGAAACATTTGAAGTAGGTGAAGCGGTTGTTTCCCCTACGGCGATGAACGTATTGTACATTGGAGTAGATAATCCGGTGAAAATTTCAGTACCCGGCTATACATCTGATAAGGTAAATGCATCCGGTTGCGGAATTCAAAAAGTGAAAGGTGAAGAATATGTAGCCCGTCCTTCTGCTCCCGGTATTGACAAAATCAATGTTACAGTTAATACAGGTGATGGTACCAAATCACACAGTGCTGAGTTCAGGGTGCGCAGGATTCCGGATCCCTATCCGTATTGTGGAACATCTAAAGGTGGAACCATGCGTATAGGTGAGTTTAAGCAGGTGAACTCTATCACGGCTAAGAACCCGGACTTCGTGTTCGACATCAATTATTCGGTTTCCGGATTTGAGATGGTGTACGCACCTGCCAGAGGAGGCAACGTTGTATCGGATGTATCCAACACGAAGAACTTTTCCAGCTTGATGGATGATATCAAGAAAAAGGCAAAACCAGGTGATACCATTGTATTCCCTCGTATCTCCGTGAAAATGCCAGACGGAACAACACGACAGTTGAGTTTGTCGTTTAAATTGATAGGTTAAAACAATTGCTATGAAAAGAGTGCTCAAGTTGATGATGGTTATGGCATTGCTGGTAATTACCGGCAGCGCTATTGCCCAGCCTACTTCTGAAGCAAAGCGCGACAGAGCTTACGACAGAGATTTGCTGGGAACCAGGGAAATTATTCCTTATGACCATATCAGGGAAGCAGATGTATTTTGGGAAAAGCGCGTGTGGAGGACGATCGACTTCCGTGAGAAGATGAATCTCCCGTTCACATGGCCTGTTGATCCCTTCATGCAGTTCGTCTATGACGGTATTATGAATGGTGAGCTGACCGCCTACAGTCCGTTGTACGATGATTTTGGTGAAGGTACAGCCCTGACCATTGAGCAACTCAAAGTTAAATACGAAGGGGTGGATACCACTTATACGTACAATGAAGAAACGTATGAGGAGGAAATTCTATTGATCCCGAGAGAATTCGATTACCAGAATATCAAGAAAATACAAATAAAGGAAGACTGGATATTTGACGAAGAGACGTCTACGTTAGTAGTGCGGATTGTCGGTCTGGCTCCTATTGTAGAGCGGATAGATCCTTTCACGGGAGAACCTATCGGAGAGGAATTGATGTTCTGGTTGTACTATCCTGATCTGCGCAATATTCTTGTTCGCCACGAAGTGTTCAACGAGAATAACAGTGCACGTTACATTACTTTCGATGATATTTTCGAAATGCGCTATTTCAGCAGCTACATCATCAAGGAAGATAACGTTTATGATCGCTTCATTAACTCCTATGCGGCAGGTATCGATCAGGTGCTGGAAAGCGACAGGATTAAAAATGAAATATTTGAATTCGAACACCAGTTGTGGGAATTCTAAGGTAGTAAGTCATATTACAGTAGCGCCGGTCAATTGACCGGCGCTTTTTTTTGCTATTCTTCAGGTTGCTTTTCCCAATGGCTGAAAAGTGCCTTTGCTTTGGCAGGGCCTACCACTGCTGCAACAGCTTCCTCTCCGGCTTCCCTAATGCCGGTCACTGACTTGAAGGTCTTCAACAGCAACTGTCGGGTCGCGGGTCCAATTCCTGCTATCCCGTCCAGCGAGGACTGGATAGATTTCTTACTTCTTTGCTGTCGGTGAAAGGTAATTGCAAAGCGGTGTGCTTCATCTCTGAGTTGCTGAATGATGCGCAGGCTTTCCGATTTCTTGCTGATATGCAGCGGGAGTGGATCCTCCGGGAAATAGATTTCTTCCAGCCGCTTGGCTATGGAGCATATAGCGATTTTACCATAAACACCCACTTCTTTCAACGCTTCCACCGCAGCTCCCAATTGTCCTTTTCCTCCATCGATTACAATAAGCTGGGGTAAGGATGCTCCTTCCTCCTGTATCCTTTTGTACCTGCGCCCGACAATTTCCTTCATACTTGAAAAATCGTCAGGTCCCTCTACCGTCTTGATATTAAAATGCCTGTAATCTTTCTTGCTGGGTCGGGCATTTCTAAATACCACACAACTTGCCACGGGACTGCTGCCCTGAATATTGCTGTTATCAAAGCATTCGATGTGGTGGGGTCTTTCCTGCAGTCGGAAGTCTTCCTTTATTTGATCGAGCACGCGCAGGTTAGCATTCTTTTCTTCCCGCTTATCTCTTCCTGCATTGCGTTCTTCCAGCAAATAGGCGGCATTCTTCCAGGCTAAGTCCAGTAATTTCTTTTTATCGCCTGCCTGCGGAATGGTATAGCTTATGTGCTCAGGTAATTCCGTTTCAAAAGGAATAATGATTTCGGCCGTTTCGCTCTCCATTTCTTTCTGCAGTGTCTGAATACCGATGAGCAGCAATTCTTCCTTTGTTTCATCCAGCTTCTTCTGCAGCACGATGGTTTTGGAACGTATAATCATTCCCTGACCTACCTGCAGATATCCGATGACTGATTCATATTTGTTTTCGGCATATGCAAATACATCGACATTATCAATCTTAACATTTACAACAGTACTCCTGCCCGTAAAGGCATCTATGGCCTCCAGTTTGATCCTGACCTGTTCTGCCTTTTCAAATGCCAGTTCAGCAATATGGTCCTGGAGCTGCTGCTTAAAATGCTGTTTCACCACTCCCATATTTCCCTTCAGTATATGGATGATTTGCTGCACACTCTCCATGTAGTCGGCTTCATCCTGTAATCCTTCGCAGGGTCCTTTGCAGTTTCCAAGGTGGTATTCCAGACACACCTTGAATTTACCTGCAGCAATGTTGGAAGGACTCAGATTATAGGAGCAGGTTCTGATGGGGTATAAGGATTTTATAAAATCAAATATGGAGCGCACCTTGCCCAGAGAGGGGTAGGGGCCCAGATAGGTGGAACCATCATTGATTTTTCTGCGGGTAAAGAATATTCGGGGAAACCGTTCTTTTTTGACGCATATATAGGGGTAGGTTTTACCGTCTTTCAGGTTGACATTGTACTTCGGCTGATGTTCTTTAATCAACGTATTCTCAAGCAGTAGGGCGTCCTGTTCAGAATTGGTAATGGTGAATTCTATGCGCTCAATTTTGCGGACCAGCATGCGTATGCGAGCCCCCTGGTCGTTCTTGTTAAAGTAGCTGCTCACCCTTTTGCGGAGGTGCTTGGCTTTCCCTACATACAAGAGCTGCCCGGTTTCGTCATAGTACCGATACACACCGGGCTTTGCCGGCAGGGTTAGTTCCATAGCTTTAAACGCCTCAGGAGTCATGCATGCAAGTTAAAGGATAGACTGTAGTACCGCAAAAGTGGTTGGTGTTCTATTCCTATCAGTTATAGCCCTCCAGCAAGTCTTCATATACATCTTGCTGTGAAGTTTTGTATTTGCTGCAATCGAGTTCAATGGTGGGCGTGCCTTTGTATTTGCTGAAGGTAGCCGAGGGACTGATGCCGAGTGATGGATCGTTATAGACTTTGCGCATGAACAATCCGTAGATGGGCAGTGCCATATTAGCTCCTTGTCCCAGCGCGGTGGAACGAAAATGGACAACCGGATCATCGGCACCCACCCAGGTTCCGCATACCAGCTGAGGTACCAGCCCCATAAACCATCCATCGGTGTTTTCCTGCGTGGTTCCGGTTTTTCCTGCCACCTCACCTGTTAGTCCGCCATACTGTGCTCTGCGCAAACGATTACCCGTTCCGTAGTTGACCACATATTGCAGCATGGTAAGCATTACAGATGCTACTTCTTCGCGCATCACCTCGACCCTTTTAACCGGGAAGTCTGCTATGATGTTGCCGTTCTTGTCTTCAATACGTGTAACAAATACCGGTCGGACCGCGACGCCACCATTTACAAAAGCGGTGTAAGCGGAGGTCATTTCAAAAACCGATATATCAGATACACCCAGACATATGGAGGGTTGAAAGGGTAGTTCGCTTTCTATACCCATGCTGTGGGCCAGATCGATGACAGGCTGTATACCCACTTCGCGTAATAAGTACGCCGTAATAGTATTGACAGATTTTCCGAGACCCATGGAGAGCGTCAGCATATCACCGTACTTCCCATCGCTGTTCTTGGGTGTCCAGGGTTGCAGGAGTCCCCAGCGGGAGCCTTTTTCAAAGGTAACCGGCAGGTTGGGTACTTCCTGGCAGGGGCTGAAACCCTTATCGGCAATTGCTGCGGTATATACGAAGGGTTTGAAGGTGGAACCTACCTGTCGCTTGGTTCCTGGATTTACGTGGTCGAGCTGATAGTGGCGCATGTCCACACCGCCCACCCAGGCTTTGATTTGACCTGATGCAGGATCAACTGCCATAAAACCGGGATGTAATGTCTTCTTTACATACTTGATAGAATCATATGGGCTAATCAGCGTATCCAGTTCGCGGTTGGGAGCTTTCCAGGAAAACAGCGTTGTTTCAATAGGGGTATTGAATTCCTTTTGAATTTCATCGGCATTTTTTCCTGCCTTTTTTGCCAGGCGGTACCGCTCAGATTGTTTCATGGCCTGGTCGATGAGCTCCGGCTTGGTCCTTCCTTTATAGGGATAGTTCCAGGGGTCGTATTTATTGCTGGCCCAGTGCTTATCGAAGTCGCTTTGCAGCTGGGTCATCCACTCGGCGGTAGCATCTTCTGCATATTGCTGCATCCGTGAATCGATAGTGGTGTACACCTTCAGTCCGTCGCGGTAAATATTCCAGGTGGAGCCGTCGGGTTTGGGGTTGTTTTCCGCCCAGTCGGCCAGCCAGAGGCGGAGGTATTCGCGGAAGTAAGTTGCTTCTCCTGATGTATGGTCCTGGCGTTTGAATCGCGTAATATCCAGCGGTATCTGCTTTACTGAATCGTACTGGGCGGTGCTGATGTATCCTGCTTCCCGCATTTGATACAACACCACATTGCGTCGTTCCTGTGTACGTTCAGGAAAGCGGACAGGGTTGTACAGGGACGGGTTCTTTACCATACCCACCAGCACTGCAGATTCTTCCAGCGTGAGTGAATCGACATTCTTATTGAAGAAGGTCTTAGCGGCAGTTTTTACACCATGAGCATCGTACACATATTCAACCGTGTTGAGGTACATGGTGATGATTTCATCTTTGGTATACTGCCTTTCCAGTTTGGTACTGGTGACCCATTCTTTGAACTTAATGGTTCCCAGTGCAAACAGGTTATTGGCAGAGGGGCGGCCATACAGGTTCTTTGCCAGCTGTTGTGTGATGGTGCTACCACCACCTGAATCTTCATCCCTTAAAATAATGGTCTTGAAGAGCACCCTTGCCAGGCTTCGGCCATCGATACCGGAGTGATTATAAAACCGTACATCTTCTGTCGCCACCAAACCCTCTATCAGGTGCTGGGGGATTTCATCGTAGGTGGCATTGGTGCGGTTTTCTCGGTAATAGCGACCCAGCAATTCTCCATCTGAGCTGATGAGTTGTGTTGCCAGGCTGTTTTGTGGGTTTTCCAGTTCATCGAATCCGGGTAACGCACCAAACACACCCCACGAGAGCAATAGTATAAATAAGGCGAATGCTCCTATGCCTCCGGCAAATACTATCCAGAATAGTCGGATTTGCTTTCTGTACTTGGAAAACTGGTCTTTTATACCCATCAGTCCTCTACTGTATAAAATTCATTAAAAAAGTCAACATACGTATCCAGGTCTTTCGATTTGTACAGCTGTACATAATTCGATTTCGATACCACAAAGAAACTACTTTCTTCCATATCAATACCTTCGAAAGTAGTTGGGAAAGACTGGTTCAGGAACCTGTAGTAGTTCATGGCATCTTCACTGGCATCGAAGGTTTTGATGAGGACCAGCGTAAGGTCATTTCCAAAAAGGAGGGAGCTGATGCGCAGCTTTTTCAGATTGTAATTTTTTGTATTGAAGTCGGCGAGCTTGTTTTTTACGCTCGTAGCGTCCTTGCTTTTTGCAGGCAGGATAATAATGGCATAGTGTTCTTCCTTCGGCTTGTAATTATAAACGCCGCCCGATGCTTCTTCTTTTTCTTCCCCCTTGTTGATGAGCTTAAGTATAGCTTCGGCTCTGTCAGCTACCTCATCATCCGGATGGTCATTGATGACTTTGTTAAGTGCTTCAATAAATGGTTCCATGTCATCGCTGCCTGCGAGTGACAGTGCCCGCAGCATATCAAATTTGGGCTGCAAGGGATTGTTGGGATACAGTGAATCGGCGGCCACCAGTCTTTGGCGGAGTGTAGCCAGATCTCCGGCAGTATAGTATTCGTAGGTAGTGGCGTAATAAGCTTCCACCTCTTCATCCTTTTTCATTTGGTTTTTGAGGTAGTCGGGGTCGCGGATCAGGTTGGCGAACAGGCTGTTGGGATAGCGTTCGAGAATAGCGCTGCGGTAAACATCCTGTTTAGGCTGTCCATCGAATAGCACATACTGTTGATACAGGGACTGCAATTCGAAAGCATTCGCGGGGTATTCATTGATGTTCTGATCGAAATACTCAGATGCCTTTTTGTTGTTGCTGAACTTTTGGCGGTAGATGCTTCCTGCTTTATACAGTGCACCTGCGATACGGTCATTGGAAATGGCCATGGCCTCATCGCTTTTAGGCAGGCTATTGATAATTTGCTCGCGTGTCAACTTATCGCTGTTCAGGTCGATGTCAGACTCTTCCGGTTCCTGTGTGCCGATATTCTCAGCCACATCTTCTTCCCCGTAAGAACGTTTATCTGAACGCCTCCAGTTATCTTCCAGCTTTCGGGCTCCCCATTGTTGTTTAAAGTCGGCCTGCCCGCGACTGAGCAGGGTGAGGTTATAAAAGTAAAAGTCACTACCGCTGCCCGTAGGTTTTTCGTTTTGATTCTGATTGCCGTCTGTAAGGAAATCCTGCTGGTTGGCAGCCTCATCTTCTTCAATCATCTTGGCAATCTCCAGTTCCAGCTCATAATCATTCAGGCCGGCGAGGTATTGCAGTCGTTTCTCCGTCTCGATGGTTTTGAGTGCCTTAACGAGATCGATAAGACCATCGCGTCGGTCCATCACTTCTCTATGACGTGGGTATTCCCTGTTCAGGGTCATCAGCGCTGAATCGTAACTGTTATAGGCAGGTTGGAATTCCGCGTCGTCGTAAAAAATGTCGCCGAGTTTGACGTAACTGATAGCCTTTTCCTCCGGGGCTACATCACCGGTTTTAATACCCATCCTGAGGTATTCCTTGGCGCCCTTGGTATTACTGCCTGCTAATTCGATATCGGCCAGCGTATTGTAGATAAGTGGGAAAAACTCTTTGTACTTATCCTCTTTCAGCATGTCCTTCAGGACGCCTTCCGTTTTCTGGGAAGACATACCGAAATACTCCATGCCCTGCGTAGCGACATACAAACGGGCGTAGAAGTCTGTAACGTAATCCGGCTTCAGTTTAATAACCTGGTTCAATTCATCAACTGACTGCTGGTAGTTTCCTATTTGTTCATTGAGTTGGGCCAGTATGAAATGGTAGCGCGCCTTCAGGGCTTTGTCTTTGGTATCTTCTGCCGCCAGCGTTAATGCATTGATACAAGATTCCGTCTGACCCTGGCGCTGGTACAAGTGTGCTTCTGTGGCGTAGAGATCGTCGAGCAGCTCTTCGGGAAATTTGCTGTTGCCCTTGATAACTGCCAGGGCGGTTTTGGCATCGGAGTATTTCTTTTCTTCCACCAGGCTTCTTACAATCCAGAGTGCTGCTTCATTGGCCACAGGCTGATGCTGCAGCTGGGAAATGAAACCCGGCTCATCATCTTTTTTCTTTTTCTTCTTTTTCTTTTTCTTCCGCGGGCCTTCTTCGTACTTGTTGATGATGTACTGGAAGGAGGTGATGGCCTCATCGTAGTTGCGCTCGTAGAAATTAGCTTTGCCGATAAGCAGGTAACAATCGTCTACCCATTTGCTTTTTTTATGCAACTGAATGACGATAGAAGACTTCTTTATGACCTCATCCAGACTGGTCTGTTCCGCTTGTGCTGCATCCTTCGATCCGAATTTGAATACGGGTAATGTTTTTGAATAGTCTTCTTCCTGGCTGTTCCAGAGGTTTTCTGCGCTTTGGGCCAGCAATAATTTTGCATTGAAATAACCGTTGTCTCTGGCAGTGATATCGTGATAGGCTCTCGATATAAAGGACTCCTTCTTTGAAGAGGCGCAAGCCGACATCAAAAAAAGTGCTAAAATTGTGAGCGCTATGTAGGAAAGCTGTCTGGGCAAGCGGATGGGTTTTAAGAAGACCTATGATTGTTAATGCAGAAGACACAAATTTATTATTAAGTAGGGAGAAAAAATAACCGGTAAACGCCACTATGGCAGGGAATCCAACAGAAAAGCAGAATTGGAGGCAGCGGCTGCGCAATAAGTACCGCCTGGTAATCATGCACGATAAGACCTTTGAGGTAGAGACCAGCGTGAAACTCAGCGCCATGAACCTCATTGTGATTTTCAGTACCATGTTCGTTGTACTGGCTTTTCTGGTGTATTTGCTCATTGTGTTGACTCCCCTAAAAAGTTACGTCGCCGGCTACTCGGAGGTCAACACAACACGTCAGTTGCTCGAAAACAGCGCCACTGCAGACTCGCTTTTGCGGCAAATGAATGCCAATGAAATATACTTATCCAATCTTTCGAAAACGCTCAAAGGCGAGTTGGATACTGTAGTGGGTCGTGATACACTAACGGTAGACGAGTACGCTGCCATTGGGCTGGACTCTATTTCTGCACTGGACAGGGCGCTTCGGCAACAGGTAGAGCAGGAAGATTTGTTCAGTTTAACTTCAGTAGACCCACAGCAAACCGGCAAGGAGAACTTTCGCTCTTTGCATTTTTTCCCTCCGGTGAAAGGTACCATTACCAGCAGGTTCGACCCGGGGGAAGACCATTATGGCCTGGATGTGGTAGCCCAGGCGAATACGCCCATCAAAGCCTGTCTGGCCGGAACCGTGATAGACAGTTACTGGAATGTAGAATCCGGCAATGTCATTGTGGTGCAACATGATTATGGTTTAATTTCGATGTACAAGCATAATTCGCAGTTGCTGAAAAAAAGGGGTAATTTTGTGAGAGCAGGAGATGTGATCGCCGTAATCGGGAATACGGGAGAGTTAAGTTCAGGCCCCCATCTGCATTTCGAACTCTGGCACAATAAGGTTGCGATAGATCCTGAATCCCTCATCATCTTTAATTAAATTAGGCCATGTTTAACAGTAAAAACTCAGAGTCCGGTGCTGCATCAGCCAAAAGTATGCTGGTTTCCAACCGGATCAACCATGGAACAGAACTCAATGGCGAGTTGATTAGTGACGGTGATATTCGCGTAGAGGGTATTATCAGGGGCACCTTGCGCTGCAAATCGAAAGTAGCTATTGGGCCAAGTGGCGCAGTGGAAGGCGATATTTTTTGCAAGAATGCCGACATCGAAGGCAAAATTTCAGGAGATATTGAGGTCAATGACACCCTTATCCTGAAATCTACAGCTGTTGTGGAAGGAAACATTCATACCGGTAAGATTGTCATAGAAAATGGTGCACGCTTCAATGGCGTTTGCACAATGGGCGGTAAAGAAAAGCGCAATACGCATGCAGAAAAAGCCAACACCACCCCCACCAGAGAAAGGGAAGCCCAGGCAGTCGCTTAACAGTTATCTTCGCTATTCCAACGTTGCCTTTCAGCTATTTGCTGCCATCTTTATTGGTGTATGGGGAGGAATGCGCCTGGATGCCTTGTGGGGAACAGATCCCTGGTTGACGGTGTTACTTTCCCTGCTGGGTGTTGCAACCGGGCTATACACTGTTTTAAAAGAGTTTATCAGAAAAGACCCATGAACAACTTTGCTTTTTTACCGCGCTTTCTAATGGTAGCTACACTGATTGCTGCAGTACTGTTGGCCATTGGCCAATGGGATTTTGTTGCAGATGCCATGCAGTTTGCCTGGATCAGTTATGGCGTATTCTTTGCCCTCACACTGATCACATTCATCATGATTTCCCGCAGTCTGGGAGAGCGCTTTCAGCATTTCATGAATATCTTCTTTACCGGAATGATTCTCAAGTTCTTTGTTGCGGGAGCCATGGTCCTCATTTATAAAAGTGTCGTAGGCGTTGCAGCCAACTCTATCGCATTTGCCATACCATTTGCCTGGGTGTACTTTTCCTTCCTTATTTGGGAAACTATCTGGTTGCTGCGTTTTAATAAAACCACACCTTCCAAATGATGCGTTTCCTCTTCCTGTTCTGTCTCCTGCCTGTAACGCTGGTTGCCCAGTTGCCGGAAGCAGCCTGGTTTTTCAGTGCCGGCTCCAACAGCAGCAGGGGGGCAGCCTCTGTGTTGCTGGAGAATGGAGATATCCTGTTTACTGGAACCTACCGTCAATTGAGTGAAGATGTTTACTTGTCGCGACGGGACAGCGAAGACAATAAGTTATGGGATAAGAATCTGGGACTCAACGATGATGAGTTCGTCAATAATATGATTGCATTGAATGCAACTACGGTGGTCATTTGCGGGGATGTAATTGACAGTGACGGCAATATGGATGGATTTCTGCTGGCGGTGGACACATCCGGAACATTGCTATGGAGGAGTACTTTCGGCGTTGCAGACAGAAATGAAGATTTCTATTCGCTGGCCATTGATTCCGAAGGGTATATTCTGGTAGCAGGGTTTGTCACAGCATCTGTCGGGGAAGGCAATGACATGCTGGTGGCCAAATACGACAACGCGGGCAACCAGATATGGCGCACAATCTGGGGCAGTGAGGTGAATGACTATGCAATGGGAATTTGTGTTTCTCCGGGTGGCACCATCTTCATCAGTGCTGACAAGTGGATAGAAGGGGTTGGCTACAATGCTATTATATTTTCACTTACCTCCGATGGTGTGGTGGAGGGAGAATTTCCCGTAACACTACCCTACAACAGCGGATGTAAAAATCTCCTAATGAATAGCTTCGGAAAACTCATTATGACAGGTGAATCAGCTACCGCTGCAGGTCCTGCATTCGATATTTTGCTGGTTCAGATAGATACCCTTGGCACGATTGACTGGGTACAGTGGCTGGGAGATATCGCCGGTAGCGAGGCAGGTTATGACGTAGCTGAAGCCGCAGACGGATCGTATCTGATAACCGGGTTTGGTTACAATGCGCTCACTGAGAACAACGATATTTTTGTGGTGCATGCAGATATGGCCGGAGAGGAATTGCAGCGATGGTATTACGGAGGCAGCAATGTAGATTATGCTTATGATATACACAGTGACGTAGCGGGTAATTACTGGGTAAGCGGGTTCAGCAATGCGGGCGATACCACCCAATTCGCGCTGATAAGAGGAGTGATAGATCTAACATTGCCAGTGGTGGACCAGCCAACTATGCACCTTGATGTCTATCCCAATCCTGCCAGTGGTACGGTGACTGTAGCGATGAATGAGGTAGATCTGGCCACAGCCTACTGTTACAACCTTTCCGGAAAGAAGGTAAGGGAGTGGTCCGTTGCCGGTCCCCTACAAACAATCGATTTAGATGGAATAGCTTCGGGTGTTTACCTGCTGCGCTTCCGGACTGCATCCGGCTGGTTGCCTGGCGCACAGCGGTTGGTGGTGGAGTGAACCAGGTGGGTGCGTAAAAAACAACAGCAACACCCATCAGGTGCTGCTGCTATGTGACCCCGACACGATTCGAACGTGTGACCATCTGCTTAGAAGGCAGATGCTCTATCCACTGAGCTACGGGGCCATTGGAGGGGCAAATTTACAAAGAGATACATGAAAAAGCCGAATGCTGCTTACATTCGGCTTTTTTTATTGCAATTTCAGGTGTCAGGGCTTCCTGCTTTCCGTATTCTGCAGTTGGCGGATGCCCAGATTCCACATGGTAAAGCTCATCCAGTCGGCATCTTCCTCAATGACTTTCGCTAATGGTTTCCCGGCTCCATGTCCCGCATCGGTATCTATCCGTATCAAAACAGGATTTTCACCGGCATGGGCTGCCTGCAGGGTAGCTGCGAATTTGAAGGAGTGACCCGGTACTACGCGATCATCATGATCGGCGGTAGTAATCAGTGTTGCCGGATAAGATGTGCCCTCTTTGACGTTGTGCAACGGTGAATATTGGATGAGGTACTGGAATTGTGTGCTATCATCACTGCTGCCATATTCTACAGCCCAGCCCCAGCCAACAGTAAATTTGTGGTAACGCAGCATGTCCAATACACCCACGCCCGGCAGTGCCACGCCAAACAAATCGGGGCGCTGGGTCATAACGGCACCAACCAGTAAGCCACCGTTAGAGCGGCCCTGAATGGCCAGTTTGTCGCTGGAGGTATATTTTTCCTGAATGAGGAATTCTGCAGCGCTGATGAAATCGTCGAATACATTTTGTTTTTTATCCAGCATACCTGCTTTATGCCATGCTTCACCGTATTCGCTGCCGCCTCTGAGATTGGCTACTGCGTACACAAAACCCTGTTCCAGCAATGCTATGCGCGATGTGCTGAAGGAAGGTTTAATGGCGATGTTAAAACCACCATAAGCATACAACAGACAGGGATTGCTGCCATCGAGTTGCAGGTCTTTCTTGTAGGTAAGGAACATAGGAATCTTAGTCCCGTCTTTGCTGGGATAGAATACCTGAACCGTTTTGTACCTGCTTGCATCAAAGTTTACCTCGCTTTTCTTGTAGAGGGTAGATTTTCCGGAAGCAATATCGTAGCTATAGATATCCGATGGGGTAGTAAAGGAAGTGAAGGAATAATAAAGTTGTGTATCTGTTTTTTCACCGTTGAATCCGCCTGCGGTTCCCAAGCCCGGGAGTTGCACTTCTCTTTCCATCTTACCGGAACGGTCATACTGGTAGATGCGGGTCGTTACATCTTTAAGGTAAAAGGCAAAAAGTTTGCCGGCGCTGGCATTGACGCCTTCCAGCAGTTCTTCTTTTTCGGGAATGATTTCCTTCCAATTTTCAGGTGCAGGATTCTTAGGATCTACCATTACAACTTTATAGTTGGGGGCTTCGTAGTTGGTGAGCACCAGCATCATATCGCCTTCGTTGTCCAGCACAGTGTATTCCCAGTCAAATCCCTGAAACAGTGTTCTTAGTTGTTTGTCGTTCGATTGCAGGTCGCGCCACAGGATTCCGGTACCGGAAGTACCCTCGCTCTGGTAGACCAGCAGGTAGCGCTGATCGTCGGTAGTGGATGCGAAAAAGTAACGTTTAGGATGAGCCGGATCTTTATAGATTAATTCATCTTCCGACTGGGGTGTACCCAATTTATGGTAATACACTTTCTGGTTATCACTGGCACCTGTAAAAGTCTGATTGGCACCGGGGGCATCGAAACGGCTGTAGAAAAAGCCATCTCCATACCATGCGGCACCACCGAATTTTGTCCATTCTATTTTATCTTCCAGCTGGGTGTTGGTGGCTACTTCCCGCACATACAACTCTGTCCAGTCGCTACCCGCAGCACTTTGACTCAAAGTGACGTATTTTCTGTCGGCGCTGAACCCGGCGATACTCAGGGTAACTGTTCCATCTTCCGAAAGGGTATTGGGGTCGAAGAAGACTTTTTCTTCACCGTCCATACCTTTTCTGTAATAGGTAACATACTGGTTTTGCAATCCGTCATTTTTAGCGTAGAAGTAATAGTCTCCTGCATGGAAGGGTGTTGTAGATTTAGGATAATTGGCCAGTTGAGTCAACCGTTCTTCCATTTGGCTGCGATAGGGGATTTGCTCCAGGTAGCCGAACGTAACATCATTCTGTTGTTCAATCCATGCAGTAACTGCTGAATCACCTTCGTTCTCCAGCCAGCGATAGGGGTCTGCAATGGTGGTTCCAAAGTAATTATCCTGTTGGTCAACAGTGGCGGTTGGCGGATAAGTCACAGCACCGGGACCGCTTATATCGTCTGTTTTCGGGCTTTCTTTACAAGCGCTCAAAGTCATCGTGACAGATAGCAGCAAGAGTAGGTATTTCATCGTAATTCTATTTGTTTCAAATTATATCAAAGTTAACAAGGTATGGTTTCAACCATCGAACGAACCCCATTATTTAACCTTCTTTAAGAGCCAGCCAGCGGAGCATGTCGTTGCGGGTTACTATTCCCACCAGTTTTTCATCATTTACAACGGGCAGGCTGGTGATATGCAGTTCCCGCATCAGTTCCAATGCTGTTTCAATCCGGGTATCCTGTTCTGCCGTATGGATTACTTTTTTCATGTAATTACGGACCGGTGTGGTTTCCATGTCTATTCCTTCCGCTTCCAGTTCCTGTATTCTTCCGGAAGTGATTATCCCTACCAGCGCTCCCTTTCTGTTTTCAATCAGCATATGGTTTATAGTGTACCACTGCATTATTTTTTTTACGTAAAAAATGGGGTCTTCCGGCACAACGGTTATGAGGTCGGTAGACATTAATTGTTTCACATAGGTGAAATGATTGACGAGGTATCGGGCTGCTTTGGTTTTATCAATGTCTCCCCACTCGCTTACCGGTTTATTGCGCATCTGGTTTTCGTACATCGCAGCGGTAATGGCAATGGATGCATCGGAAGGACTCAGGTCTTCTCGCAGCTTTCTGAAATTCCGCACCTGCCATTGTGCACCAGTACTGGATAGCAGGCGTTTTTCAATATTGCCGAGGTAGAGCGAAATTTCCGGAGCGCTGATTCCGCATTTCTGGAGTCCTTTATAGGCAATTGGCAGAAGCTCCTGTTGAATAAGTTCCTTAGCTGTATATTCTTTATTTTTCCATATAAAAACGGATTCTATACCTGATCTGGCAGCTTTGAAAAAATTAGATTTTACATCCCTGAAGTGAAAATGCTCCCATATGTTTTCCGCTTCTTCAGGACGGCCTTCCATCAGTCCGACCCAGAACGCCATATTGGCTACTTCGTCCTCTATACTGGGGCCGGCCGGGAGGTAGCGGTTTTCTATTCTGAGATGGGGAGCGCCTTCTGATATGCCATAACAAGGTCTGTTCCAGCGGTATACAGTACCATTATGCAGCCGCAGGGCACTCAATGGAGGAGTGATTCCCTGCTGCAGCTGTTCGATGGCGTTCTCCAGATCCGGCCGCGTTAATATAACATCAAATCTTGATATATCTTCTTTATAAATATCCGTTATAGAGTTCCTCACCCAATCTTTGCCGAAAGTGACTCTTGGCTGCAGGTTGCGTATTTCTTCGACGCTTTTTCGGGTTTCGATGGATTGCTGGAACAAAGCGATGCGTATTTCGCTCCAAAGCTCTTTTCCAAACAGCATGGGAGAGTTGGTAGCTACTGCGAGTACCGGTGCGGATATGGCTTGCGCCCAGTTATACGCGGCAACCATTTCGGCTGGGCGAATCTGCAGGTGGACCTGAAAGCTGGTGTTGCAGGCTTCAAACATGATATTATCGTGTCGTACATGTAGTTCGTCTACCCCTTTCATGAACAGGTCAAAGTGGCGGCCTCTTTTTTTCCGCAGCTCACTGTTGAGGTAATGGTACCTCGGTAATGGTGTCAGGTAATCGATGCCGGTTTCCTTTCTGGATATGGTAGGTAGAATACCGGTGAGAATGATGCGGGAGGAAAGGTTTTCTGCAGCATCCTGTGCCGTAAAATACTTCATCTGCAGTTGCTGCTGCATACTGTAAAAACAGCCATCCTTTAATACTAGCGGATCGCAATTTAATTCTATGTTGTATTTGGCGAGTTCTGTCGTGAAGGAGGGGTCATTCAGTTTTTCCAGTAATGCCAGGTTGTTGCTGTCCGGTAACCATTCTTCGTTGACGATGCAGAGTTCCTGTTCCGCACCGATCCGCAGAATCTCCGATTCAATCATTCCTGCGGCAATCATATATTCCAATGCTTCCAAATCGTGGATGACAGCATTGGTAAAATGCAGTTTTTCCTTATGCTTTGCGTTGATATTGGAAGCGTGGTCACCCATAAATGGACGGTTAAGGTAAGCATCTGAGTACCTAATATAAAATGACCTATATCACCTCTGTTTCGGATTTGTACCTTAGCATTGGGATGCAACATTCGCAGGAGCATAGTGTACAAATGGATGGCAGCTGGAAGAAGGCCCTTTCAGGAGAGTTCGACAAAGCCTATTTTCAGCAAATCAGGTACTTTTTACAGGCCGAGAAAAGAGCCGGTAAAACCATCTATCCACCCGGCAATAGAATTTTTCACGCTTACAACAGTACTCCTTTTGATGCCGTCAAAGTGGTAATCCTGGGTCAGGACCCTTACCACGGGCCGGGTCAAGCACATGGCTTAAGTTTTTCTGTCCCCGATGGTGTACCGCCGCCTCCTTCACTGGTGAATATTTTCAAGGAGCTGGAGCAGGATGTAGGTATGGCTAGGCCTGCACATGGCAATCTGGAGCATTGGGCAGCGCAGGGTGTGCTGCTGCTCAATGCGATGTTGACAGTGGAAGCCAGGCAACCCGGATCGCACAAAGAAATTGGCTGGCAGTATTTTACAGATGCCACCATTCGGGCATTATCAGAACAGCGCAGTGGTATTGTATTCATGTTATGGGGAGCCTTTGCACAAGTCAAGCAGGAGTTAATTGACGGTACCCGTCACCTGATTCTCAAGGCGGCACACCCATCGCCTTTCAGTGCTTACAAAGGATTTTTCGGTTGTCGGCATTTTTCGAAGGCGAATGCATGGCTGAAGGAGCATCAAATGACACCCATCAACTGGCAGTTACCGGTCAGGATCGGGGAGCAGTAGCCGCGAATTCTTCCTTCAGCGTTTCCACGTCCCATCCTTCATCGTTCTTCAGGTAATCATTCTCCAGGTCGGCCAGCATCAATTCTTCCAGCTGGGCAATTTTTTCTCTTGCCGTGTTGATATAGGTTTGTCGGTCTCCTCTCACAGCTGCCAGGTGTTTCAATGCCTTTTCATCGTGTTGTTTGAAAGTATGTGCAGCTCTGGTCGCCCTGTAGGCCCTGTGTCCCAGCAACCGCAATGCATCTACGCCCATTACCAGCGAAGTGTCCAGCGTTTCACGATAGATATGCAACAATCCCTCATCGAGCAATTTGTAATAATCGGGGCGGTCGTATGCTCTGGTCAATATGTGTAAATGCGGATAGTGTTTTTTTACAGTGCGCACCAACTCCAGGCATTTCTCAGGTTCATCCAATGCTACGATGATCATTTTGGCATCATGTGCTCCTGCTGATTGCAAAAGATCGAATCTGGTCGCATCACCATAATATACTTTTAGTCCCAGTTTGCGCAGTATTTCTACGCGGTCACTATCCAGATCCAGTACCGTGGTACCTATGCCGTTGGCTTTGAGAAAGCGCCCTACGATATTTCCGAATCGTCCAAATCCCGCAATGATAACCGGATTCTTTTCTTCGATATTGTCGGCTTCCCTGCTGTCTTCTTTTTCTTTGGTGCCGATATTGGGCAGGATAAGTTTTTCATTGATTACCACCAACAACGGGGTAAGTGCCATGGTGCAGGCTACAACTGCCAGCAGCATACTTATGGTATTGCCCTCAAGTATACCCTGTTGTTGTATGAATGATAATAATACAAATGCGAATTCCCCCACCTGACTCAATCCCACGGCGAAAATCATATTCTGGTCGGTACCCATTTTAAAGGTCTTGCCCAGTCCGAGTAAGACAGCTGTTTTCAGCAGCATGATGCCGAGTACCAGCGCTCCAATGGTTCCGATATTTTCTACAATAAGGGAGAAGTCTATAGAAGCACCCACTGCAATGAAGAACAAGCCCAGCAAAAGCCCTTTAAAGGGTTCTATATCGCTTTCCAATTCATGGCGGTATTCGCTGTTGGCGAGCACTACGCCTGCGAGGAAGGTACCCAGTGCCGGGCTCAATCCTACCAGCGTCATCAGCACTGTAATGCCCACAACTATGAGCAGGGCAGTAGCGGTAAACAACTCGCGCAATCTCGTTTTGGCAATCATGCGCAGTAAGGGTCGGACCAGTGTTCTTCCTGCAACTATGATAAAAGCAACAGCTCCCAGAACTGAAAGGGTCTGCAGCCATCCCGGAAAATTACTAATGAGTGTGGAGGCATTTTCATGACCACCTGCACTTTCATGTACCAGCGGATGGATGGCCAGGAGCGGCATGAATGCCAGAATGGGAATAACTGCTATATCCTGAAAGAGCAGCACCGAGAAGGCATTTTGTCCTGCCGAAGTATGCATCAGCCCCTTTTCATTCAATGTCTGGAGGGTGATGGCAGTAGATGATAGGGCAAGCGTGAGTCCGATGGCAAGGGCCTGGTACCACTCCTGCCCTAACACCATGGCAATGGCCATGACCAATACGGCAGTGATACCGACCTGCAATCCACCGAGGCCTAGTATGGAACCCCTGAGGCGCCACAGCAGGGATGGTTCCAGTTCCAGACCTACCAGGAATAACATCATGACTACACCAAACTCTGCGAAATGCATGATGTCTTCACCTTCTTCGCCAATAAAACCCATTACAAATGGACCAATAATAATTCCGGCCAGCAAGTAACCGAGTACGGAACCCAGCCCCAGTCTTTTGGCCAGCGGAACAAAAATGACGGCGGCGCTCAGGTAGAGCAATGCCTGAACGAGAATATTTCCTTCCATATTAGTTACCGGGTGTTGAGGGGATGATATCGTTCAAGTACTGGATGTCAGGTGGAAGGGCGTCAGCTGAGGTTTGCTGTACAATGGACAACATTAACTGCTGGTATTGTTGTGCCAGTTTGTCTTTTTCTTCCGATGTGGTTCGATGCGTAGCATGCGCTACAAACGGAGGGAGATACTGCATTTTACAGAGAACAGCCGTTTGCCTGAAAGGAGCAAGAAACTGATGCATGGTATGCTGATTAAATCCGTCTTCGGTATAGGCAACCTGCGGTCCACCGGCGCTGATAGCCTGAAACATTTGCTTCCCGGCAAGTGCATTACCTTCCTTGCCATAGGCCCATCCGTGCTCCAGCACAAGGTCTATCCATTGTTTAAGCATTGCCGGTACGCTGTACCAGTATAAAGGATGCTGCATAACAATTACATCATGTGCAAGCAGCAATTCCTGTTCGTATGCTACGTCAATATTGAAGTCCGGATAAGCTTCATACAGATCATGCACAAAGACTTTCTTCAGGTCTTTCACTGCATTTACCATGCGCATCTGCATGTTCGACTTTTCGAGCATGGGGTGGGCAAACAGAATCAGTACTTTGGGCATATAGTGGTGATTGGGTTTCTAAAATACATTTTGCGGCGCGAAAAAGTTTCATTGGGTGCCGCGAAGGGTCACAATAGAAAGCCCCTTGCCCGATTTTTTCCAGTCTGCAATAGCGGTGGCGTCCATAAAGGGTTGTAACAGGGAATCGGGTATTTCCACCATGCGTTCATGCACACAGCTAATATCCCGAAAGCCTGCAGCCAAAGCCATTTTTTCATAACTACCTTTCATGGTGATACCCGAATGACACCCGGTATAGAGTCGGAGGGCACCCATCAACAAATCATCATATTCGTCATTTTTAACTATGTCTGCAATGCAAAAATACCTGCCGGGGCGAAGCAGTCGAGCCATTTCGCGAAAGACAGCAGGCTGGTCAGGCGGCAGGCTGAAAACGCCGTTGCTGATGATGGCATCGGCACTGGCATCGTGGAGGGGGATGTCAGCAATGTCAGCTACCAGGAAGGAAGCATTGGACTTTCCTGCGGCATTTGCGTGCGATGCAGCCAATGCAACAAGGTCGGGCGATAAATCTATTCCGATGGCGCTGCCTCCGGGACTGCATATATGCGCTGCGATAAGTGTATCTACGCCGGCGGCACAGCCTAAATCCAGGACCCGGTCTCCCGGACGAATATCCGCGAATAGGAAGGGTTGACCGCAACCCAGGCCAAAGTTGGCAGGTGGAAAATAGCCCGGTGCATCTCTGTAAGCAGCTTCCATGCCTTCGTAGATGCCAGGACAGACATGCGCTTTCCAGGTATCCAGGCCTTGTTGCAGCACCATATCGGCCACCATGGCATAATCACTGCGGATGTTTTGCAGAAATGCCTCCTTATCTTTTCGCTGCATGCTACAATGTTACGGAAGGGCATAAAAAAAGCCAACTGATTCAGTTGGCTTTTCCCGGTATATCGTATCCATTACTCGCGGAGATCTATAACATCCACACCATCGTAGTTGGCTTTGTTAAAGGTAAACAGGCTGTCGCTCAGAGTTGGGTTGGCGCTGAAGCTCTTGATGGCGTAGGTATAATGGATGGCGCTCTTATCGTATACAACGCCTTTCTCAATGGTATTGCTGGCGGTGTTGATGTAGAGTTTTATTTTAGAATAACTCGCAGATTTATCATTAGGCGTCAGTTCGATGACCTGAATGGTTTTCCCATTGGAGGTCATTTTTTCACCCATGAGGCAGCCGAAGTCCTTTTCGGCCAGTTTGAAAATTTTATCGGGGGTGAACATTTCTTCTTTGGGATCGAAGTTGCTCACCTGCACTTCATTGACATCTTTCAGGTAAATCCACATGGTCTTACCGTCGCAGATAACCGTTTGCTGAGAAAAATCGAGGTTGAATTTGCTTCCCTTAATTTTTACTTTTCCTTTCAGCTCTTCCTTGTTTTTCGACTCCAGGTTTTCAATGGTCAGCGTCACATCCATGCTCATGGTCTTGTAAGCACCGTATTTCTGACTTACACTTTTCAGCAATTTGACGGCATTGGCATCTGATTGTGCAGTAACCATGCCTATCATTCCCAGCATCAAAAAGGCCGAAGCCCAAAATCTTTTCATTTATTCCGTGTTTACAGGTAGCAAATTTAGACCATCGAGGTCATTATCACGGCAGTTCATTCAAAAACTGTTCCAAATGCATTGCATCCTTAAATAACACATCGCGTGCCTTGCTCCCTGCGTTCGGTCCAACTACTCCGGCTGCTTCCAGCTGGTCCATAAGTCTGCCTGCGCGGTTATATCCCAGTTTGAGGCGGCGTTGCAACAAAGAGGTGCTTCCCTGCTGATGGTGTACAACAATCCTGGCAGCTTCTTCAAAGAGATCGTCTCTTTCATCGTCGAAGTCAGATTTCTCCTTAAGTTCCTTTTCATCAATATATTCAGGCAGCATGAAGGCTTCCGGGTAGGAGGGTTGTTTGGCAATATGGGCAACTACCTCTTCCACCTCAGGGGTATCGACAAATGGGCATTGCAAACGGATGACGTCGCTGCCGATGGAGAGAAGCATATCGCCCCGTCCAATCAGCTGATCGGCACCACTGCCATCGAGGATGGTGCGGCTATCTACCTTACTGGCAACCTTAAAGGCTACGCGGGCGGGGAAGTTGGCCTTGATGGTACCGGTAATAATGTTAACGCTCGGGCGCTGGGTGGCGATGATACAGTGGATACCTACTGCACGGGCCAGCTGGGCAATCCTTGCGATGGGCATCTCCACTTCTTTACCGGCTGTCATGATCAGGTCGGCAAATTCATCAATGACCAGCACGATGTAAGGAAGATAAAGGTGGCCTTCCTTCGGATTGAGCTTCTTGCGCATGAACTTGGCATTGTACTCCTTGATGTTCCTCACCTGCGCGTTTTTGAGTAACTCGTAGCGGGTGTCCATCTCAATGCAAAGCGCATTCAGCGTATTGACCACTTTCCGGGTGTCGGTGATGATGGCATCTTCTTCTCCGGGTAACTTGGCAAGAAAGTGCTTCTCGATAGCGCTGAACAGGCTAAGCTCTACTTTCTTCGGATCGACCATCACAAATTTGAGCTGGGAAGGATGCTTCTTGTACAGCAGGGAAATGAGAATGCTGTTAATACCTACAGACTTACCCTGACCGGTGGCACCGGCCATGAGCAGGTGGGGCATTCTGGTAAGGTCGGCGATGTAGTTTTCACTGGAAATGGTCTTTCCCAGGCAAATGGGTAAATCCATCTTAGCCGTCTGAAATTTTTCGGACGCAATCTGGGAGCGCATGCTCACCACTTCTTTGTTCACGTTAGGCACCTCAATACCAATGGTGCCTTTTCCGGGTATAGGCGCTATGATGCGGATACCAAGAGCAGCCAGACTCAGCGCAATGTCGTCTTCCAGGTTCTTAATCTTGGAAATCCGCACACCTGCTGCGGGAATAATCTCATACAGGGTGACAGTCGGGCCGATGGTGGCCTTAATTTTTGAAATCTGAATATTGTAGTTGTTCAGGGTATTAATGATCTGGTCTTTGTTGCGCTCCAGCTCCTCTGTGTTAATGGAAATACCATCCGATTTGTGGTCTTCCAGCAACTCGAGCGCCGGATATTTATAATCCGGTAAGTCGAGGGTAGGGTCGTAGTTGGTGTTAACCGCATTTTCGTTGGTTTTTTCTTCCACCACTTCCGCTATTTCCAACTCCAGGTCTTCTTCTTCTTCTTTCGGTGTGCGCGGCTTTACTGTAGGCTCCTTTTCTTCTGTCTCCGGTTCTTCCCAGTCCAAACCAGCCGGAATCGGATCTGTCGGCTGTTCATCCACCACCGGTATAGGTTCTGGAATTATTTTTTCAGATGGAGCAAGGTCCTCCACGGATGTATAGATAGGAGCAGCAGCTACGGCGGTATCTCCGTCCTCATCCTCCGGCGCGCCTTCGGTACTGCTTTTTCGTTCGGGCAGGTTCAGCCTTAATTTGTGGAACACGATGAGATAAATGAGCATGGCCACAATCAGGATGCTGGCAGTTCCGATTTTCCCCGTAATAGCCTCCAGTTGTTCGCTTGTGCCTTTGCCAAACTGACCGCCCCAGGGGAAGGGTGCATGGTAGAGGTAAAAACCCAGTGATGTGCTGATCCATACCAGCAAGAAAATTCCGGGAATGACCATTCGCCGCAGGGGAAACAGGTATTTGCCGAAAAAGATGTTGCAACCCAGCATAAAAGCAGCGGCAACAAAAAGAAAACTGGCAAGGCCATACCACTTATAGAAAAAGATATGTCCGATGGCGGCCCCCAGGTTACCGAGGTGGTTACTGGATGAAGCACCCGACTGAAATATGCTGCGCAGCGTGTGTTGCTGCACCAGGTCGAAATCACTGCTCCAGGTAAAGAGGTAGGAAATGAATGCTACCAGCAGAAATACCGAGGAGAGCAATAACAGTATACCGGTGACTTTGGACACCCTTTCATCGCGCAGAAATTCCAGTAGGCGGTTTTCTCCTTTCGTATTTTTTTGCTTTCTCTTGGCCATTTGAAGTAGGGGTAAAAATAAACAAAGGAAAAAGGGGGGTGAATATTGTTATGTGCAGAAGTAAGCGCAGGTGTACAGGATTGTGGATGCAGGATCAATCGCGCCTGCAGGCTGCCACCACTCCCTGTTGTTGCGCATTTTCGGAAAAGCCGGTTTCAAATTCTTCCAATTCATCTTTATCACCGCAATAAGATTCTTCGTAGGTGGATTGTGTGCCGAACGATGTAAGGGTGTAGGAACAGGTGCTGCACTTCTCACAGCTATTGAGGAGTACCATAGCAATGAAAGTCGCCGGAAGTAAAAAATGGATGCGGGTTGTGTTCATGTGCATGGGATAAGGCATGCAAATGTAGAGTAATTCTAAGGGATTAACATGCGCACCCTGTTACCTGAAAGGTCCAGCTGTTCCCGACAAGTGGCTAGGATGCGCTCCTTTTCTGTGGTATCGGCAAACTTCTTTTTATCGCTGCGGTCTATCCTGTGTATCAGCAAAAGGCAATCATGCCAGTAACCGATTTGAATTTCCAGTTCTTTCAGGTATACGAGGAAGGCAGCATCGGGCAGCACGGCGTCATCTTCTTTCACCCATTTTACACCATACAACAGCTCTTTGATTTGTTTGCGTATGTCGTGCCAGTCTTTTTCGTCCGGCATTTTTTCCAGTGATTTCCTCAGCTTATTCTCAGTCGCTTTTAAATGCGCCCGGAAATCTTTCCTGCGGACCTCATGGGTGCCTTTTTGGATGCGTTGGAGGCTTTTCGTGATTTGCTTTTCCTCCTTAGCCACTAGTTTTTCGAATGCGCGCCTCAGCCGTTCTTCCTTTTTGTCGAGTCCGATTTGGGAAGCCACTTCATCTAAATGCCAATCGTTGAGCAGCTTCCTTTCCACCTGCACCTCGCGCAGCCGACCTGCGGTTTTGAACAGTTGTTGCAGGATGCGGGTGTTCTTTTTATGTTGCGCAGTTTTATCCCTGTAGCCAAGTGTTTTCCTGACGGCTTTGATTTTTTTAAGTGCAATACGTATGCGGTGCAGCCATTCGACATCTCCTTTCTTGTCGTACGGATGCAAGTGGTTATGGAGTTCCGCAATTTCATATGCAGCATACCACACAAAGGGCGAACTTACCGAAGGGTCAATTTTAAAGGAGGCCATATTCTGTTGATAAGGGCGATTTCTTGCCTTGTCAGGGTGCTGCTGAGCAGGGTACCGTCGGTCGAAATCGCTATCTTTGTCGAAAATAAGAATAGGTTATGAGTAATGCATATTTTAAGGTTCCAAAAGCTATAAATGAGCCCGTTAAGAGTTATGCGCCCGGTTCTCCGGAACGCACAGCACTGCAACAGGCGATCAAGGAACTGAAGGCCTTGCAGGTGGATATTCCTATGTTTATAGGCGGGAAGGAAGTACGGACAGGAAAAACAGCCACTATGCATCCTCCGCATGAGTTGAGCCATACCCTGGGTACTTTCCACAAAGGCGATGCAAGTCATGTAGAGCAGGCAATTGCTGCGGCACTGGAGGCTAAAATCGAATGGGAATCGCTGGCATGGGAACAACGTGCCAGTATATTTCTGAAAGCTGCCGAATTACTGGCAGGCCCTTACAGGTATAAAATGAATGCAGCGACCATGCTGTGTCAAAGCAAGAACCCTTTTCAGGCTGAGATTGACGCTGCCTGCGAATTGATAGACTTCTGGAGGTTCAATGTAGAATACATGGTACAGCTTTACACCGAGCAGCCACAGAGCCAGCCCGGCATGTGGAACAGACTCGAACACAGAGCGCTGGAAGGATTTGTATTTGCCCTCACACCCTTCAACTTTACGAGTATAGGTGGAAACCTTCCAACTGCTCCCGCCCTGATGGGTAATACCGTTGTTTGGAAACCGGCCAATACACAAATCTATTCCGCCTGGGTAATCATGGAAATTCTGCGGGAAGCGGGACTGCCGGATGGTGTTATCAACCTTATTTATGTTGGCGGTGCTGAAGCGGGTGAAGTAATTTTCAAGCATCCCGATTTCGCAGGTATTCACTTTACCGGCAGCACACAGACATTCCAGACTATCTGGAAAAATATTGGCAATAATATCGATCGGTTCAAGTCTTATCCCAGAATAGTAGGCGAAACAGGTGGGAAGGATTTTGTTGTCGCTCACCCATCTGCAGATGTGAAAGCATTAGCCACGGGTCTTGTACGGGGTGCATTTGAATTCCAGGGACAGAAATGTTCTGCTGCTTCCAGAGCTTACATACCGGAAAGCCTTTGGCCGGCGGTGAAATCGATGATGCTGGAAGACCTGGCTACCATTAAGATGGGAACGGTAGAAGATTTCGGCAATTTCTTCAATGCGGTAATCGACGAGAAAGCATTCGAAAGCATTGCAGCTTATATCGATCAGGCAAAGGCCGATGGTCAGGAAATCATTGCCGGTGGTGGTCACGATAAATCCAAAGGTTACTTCATTGAACCGACCATTATCGTTGCCAAAGATGCCCGTTATCGAACTATGTGCGAAGAGATTTTCGGACCGGTACTTACTGTACACGTATATCCGGATGCAGAGTGGGAAGCTACCTTGCAGACAGTGAACACTACCTCTCCCTATGCGCTGACAGGTGCTATCTTCTCACAGGATCGTTATGCTATCAACAGAGCTATGGAAGTGCTGCGTCACGCGGCGGGTAACTTCTACATCAACGATAAACCTACAGGAGCAGTAGTGGGTCAGCAGCCTTTTGGCGGTGCCAGGGCTTCCGGTACGAATGACAAGGCCGGTAGTATCCTCAACCTGCTGAGATGGGTTTCACCAAGGGCTATCAAAGAGACCTTTGTACCACCGGTAGATTATAAATATCCATTTTTAAATAGTTGATAAGTAAGGTGCAGGTAAGGCTTGGTGTAGCGTGTTGGTTGATATGTATGTGGTTGTCGGCTGCAGGCGTTGCCTTTGGTCAGATGATAGCTATCGATGACACGGGTATTGTGGATGAAGATGGAATGATTGTCATTGACGTGCAGTCCAATGACCTCAATATTGGCGGAGGTGTCATGACGACTTCCCTGTTCACACTGCCACCTAATGGAACGGTTGAGCTGCTGGATGCCGATAGCATACTTTACATTCCCAATTTAAATTACAACGGTATAGATACGTTTACGTATAATGTTTGTAATGGGGAAGAGCCTATCCCTGCGTGTAATACGGCATTGGTCATTATTTCGGTTTTGCCCCAGCCTGATGCACCGATTGCTTTTGATGATACTGCCACGCTCAACGCAGGTGATGAAATTTTGATCAATGTGCAGTTGAATGATATCAATTTTGATGCAGAGGTGCTGATAACTTCTATCATTTCGGCTCCGGTAAACGGCACTGCAGTAATTGAGGGTGATCTGGATATCCGCTACACCCCCGATTACGGGTTTTTCGGAGTTGACTCACTCCAGTATGCTGTTTGCAATTCCGGATTCACGGATTTCTGCGATACGGCTGCTGTCCGGATAGAAATAAATCAAATTAATTTCTTCTATCCTGAGGCGGAACCTGATGACTACGAGTTCGATGCCGGCAATGTGGAAGTGCTCGACGTGCTCGCGAATGATTCAGATGGGGACGGTGATAACCTGCAGGTTACCGAGTTGATTGCAGGCTTGATGATAAACACGGTACAGCTCGAAGATGGTGTGGTATCCTATAATGCCAGCAGTCTTGCGCTGGACTCTTTCTATTATGTGGTTTGCGATAGCAGCAGTCCTGTCTATTGCGATACAGCGCTGGTGCGCGTGCGGGTGCGGGACATGGATATACTGGATTCCTTCTCGCCCAACAATGATGGTATCAATGATTTCTATTCCATTGACGGGTTGACTGCTTATCCTGATTTTACTTTCAGGGTATACAGCCGCTGGGGTCAGTTGGTATATTCCACCAATGATGCCTTTTTCCAATGGGACGGCAGCACCAATCAATCCGGTCCACTTCCCACAGGTCAGTTAACAGATGGAACTTACTTTTATATATTAGAATTAACTCCGGGAACAGCGCCTTTAACAGGCAGCATAGTGATTAAACGATGAGATATTTTGTTCTATATGGAATATTGCTGTTGAGCCTAGGTGTCAAAGGGCAGATTGAACCTTCCTTTGAGCAGTACCATTTCAATCAACTCATTTTTAATCCCGCTTATGCCGGTCAGAAGGGCGACCTTGAAGTGGCGGCCTTTGGCAGAAGGCAGTGGGTTGATATAGATGATGCTCCATCGACGGAGTCGATTACGATACATACACAACTGGCGAATGGTAAAATAGGACTGGGTGGCAAATTGCTGCACGATAATGTGGGTGTAAGCGATAAGTATACCTTTGCCCTGGATTATGCCTACCGCATGTATACCGGCTCCGGTGTATTGTCTGTCGGTCTGGAGCTGGCTGCTTCCCAATACAATCTGAACTATGCACGGCTCGACGCCTTTCAAAGCGGAGACCCTGCCTTTACAGGTGTACCTGAACAGCTGTGCAGCTTCAATGCCGGTATGGGAATGTGGTTTCAGAATAAGGTCTGGTTTGTCGGTGCTTCTGTTCCGCAATTGATTGCCTATAATGATAATATCGCTGCAGGTGTAGATTCAGTTTTAAATAATTTAAATCTGTTTGATCAGCAGAGAAACTATTTTGTCACGACTGGTGTGTTGATTCGGGCGGGTGACAATTTATCCTTCAAGCCTTATGTGCTCGCAAGGTATGACGGCGCCTCTCCTCTGGTAGTCGACAATACTCTTAGCCTCATATTTGCAGATGCATTTTGGCTGGGCGGAACTTACCGGACAGATGGGTCTATAAGCCTGATGGCGCAATACCTGCTGGATGCCGGCAATACACTACAGGACCAGTGGCTTGGAATAGGCTATGCCTATAACCAAAGGCTGGATGCCTTTAGCGCTGTATTCGGACCGACCCACGAGTTATTTATCTCTTTTCACCTGGATAAGCGCACAACACGATTTACTAGCCCTCGTTTCTTCTAAATATGTTAACAAGAACCTCTATCCTGTCCCTCCTCCTAATCTGCCAGCTGGCGGTGACGGGTCAATCTGAAAAAGCTTTCCTGAGGTCGGCCAATAAGCTGTATGAAGCCGGAGTGTGGTCGGAGGCATTGCCCATGTACCTTACCTTGTTGCAGCAGGCGTACGATAAGGAACAGAATGAAGCACTGGTAGATTGCTACATGCAACTGGGTTTGTACGAAGACGCAGCTGCGTGGATGCGCATGCTGGTAGACCAGGAGCCGAATAACCCGGAGTTGCTGCGCCGGTATGCCGATGTGTTGAAGCGCAACGGCAACTATCATCTTGCTAAAGACTATTACCTGCAATTCGCGGTTTATGATGCTACCGGTTACTACTTGGCAGGTACTTGTGATTATGCCATCAATAATGCCCAGGCCGACTCGCTGGTCTGGATAGAATCGCTTGCTGTCAATACGCCAGCTTCTGACATCTCACCTGCCTTCTTTCGCAAGGGGTTGTTGTTTGCCTCCAACCTGCAACAGCCAGACAAGCGCAATAAAACTATAGCAGATCCGGCAACAGGAACCGGTTTTTACAACCTGTACTACGCAGCTATCAACTCCAATGGAGATATTACCCGTGCCGCACCCTTCGATGAGTTGAATTCGGAGCTTAACGATGCAAGCGCCTCTTTTGATGATGTGAACGATGTATTGTATATAGGTAGAAATAATATGTTTCATGGCCGTCAGAAAGCCGGCAAGGATAACAGTGTACATTTGAGTCTTTTTTATGCGGCATATAGCGAAGGGCGCTTTAAAAAACTGGAACCTTTTGTGTGGAATGATAAGCAATATTCCGTAGGACATCCCTGTATTGCAGGTAATGGCAAGCTCTTGCTGTTTACAAGTAATATGGAGGGTGGCTATGGAGGTACAGATATTTATTATTGCACCCTGGAGGAGGATGCATGGAGCGACCCTGTCAATCTCGGACCTGTAATCAATACAGCAGGCAATGAGGCGTATCCTTTTGTAACGGCAGATGGCAGGCTCTACTTTACTTCTGATTATCATCCCGGGTTTGGAGGGATGGATATATTCTGGTCGGAAAGGGTAGGTGCTACCTGGAAGAAGCCCGTCAATCCCGGACTTCCGCTCAATAGTAGTTACGATGACTTTGCCTGTATCATGACAGGCGAAACAGGATACTTTTCTTCCAACAGGCCGGGTGGTCAGGGGAGTGACGACCTCTACCGTATCACCTATATGAAGCCTGTTCAGAGTATTCATGTGATCAACTCAAAATTTCAACCTGTGGCAGGTGCGAGGGTAACCCTGTTGGAAAATGACCATAGAATAGAAGCCGGATATACAGATGGAGATGGTAACCTTTCACTTCCCATCGAATCAGGACATGCTTATACTGTTGCGTTGACTAAAGACGGTTATCTGGATGCCGTGATGTACGACCTGGAGCAATACCGCTCTAGCAATGGCTTTATAACCATTGACATGCAGGAATTGTATGGCACAGATGAGTCACGTCAGGAGGAGGATTCCATTATCGATGAACAGGACATGGACTGGGATACGACAACAACGGATGAAGAGCAGCTGCCTGAAGTGGGCATTTTTGATGTATATATCGGTACGTTCAAAGAGCCGGAATACACCAAAATAACCTCTTTAGCCAGATTTGGTGAATTAAGCGTGAGAAGCGAAGAAAATGGATTGCTGTCATTTTACATACTGGGTATCACTTTGCGGTCAACCGCAGATGCTGCCCTCACTGCCGCATTAGCTGCGGGCTTTTCTGAAGCAGCCATCCTGGAAAAAGAATAAACGATGTCCAACAGACCTACAATACTGGTGACCAATGATGATGGTTTTTACGCCCCCGGAATTCATGCACTGGTCACAGCCATGAATAAAATTGGGAAGGTAATTGTGATAGCTCCCGACAAACCGCAATCGGGCATGGGGCATGCGATTACCATCAATGATCCGATTCGCCTGAGCCGGGTAGATGTCTTTGGCGATGTTGAAGCTTATTCGTGCAGTGGCACACCTGTGGATTGTGTGAAACTGGCCAAAGATAAAATTTTACACCATCCACCTGATTTATGTGTCTCCGGTATCAACCATGGATCCAATTCCTCTATCAATATCATCTACAGCGGCACCATGTCAGCAGCTGTTGAAGCAGGAATTGAAGGGATACCGGCAATAGGTTTCTCCCTGCTCGACTATAGTTTAAAAGCCGATTTTTCAGGTGCTATGCATTTTGCTGAGGTAATTGCCAGACAAGTACTGGAAAAAGGCTTGCCCGATGCTACGCTCCTCAATGTAAACTTTCCCGCTTTGCCGGCTGAAGACATTAAAGGAATCAAAATATGTAGACAAGCTGTGGCGAAGTGGGAGGAGGAATACGATGAAAGAAATGATCCGCGCGGGAATAGATATTTCTGGCTCACCGGAAAGTTTGTCAATTACGATCACGGAGAGGATACAGATGAATGGGCATTGAACAACCACTATGTTGCTGTTGTACCTGTTCAGTTCGACATGACTGCACACCATGCAATTCCATTCTTTAACAAACAATGGGATTTGCAGCATTCCGGTAGTAATACACCTTCTGATCAATAAGGATAGCATATGAGTTTTTTTCAAAAGGACAGTGTTTGGGTAGGTATAGTAGTGGCTATTTTCTTTAGCCTGACTATGTTTTATTGCCTCTATACCATCAACGGTATGCTCATAGGGACTGAAATTTCGGGATTGCCCTTTGGTGGCGTGAAGGAGCGCTTTATCAGCACACTTGCAGTATTTTTTAATATAATTCCCTTCATTATCTATATCCGCACCAGAAAAGACAATGCTATGAAGGGTGTGGGGATTGTAACTGTGTTGCTGGCGATGTTCGTATTAGTTTTCTATTATATCCTTTAATGAAATACTACATCATTGCAGGGGAGGCTTCCGGAGATCTTCACGGGGCCAATTTAGTCAGGGCGATTCTGCAGCGCGACCCAGAGGCGAAATTCCGTGGTTTTGGTGGCGATCGCATGGTAGCTGAAGGCGTGGTTCTGGATAAGCACATCAGGGAACTTTCCTTTATGGGTTTTTTAGAAGTAGTGCTGCATATCCGCACCATTTTGAATAACCTCAAAATCTGTAAAGAAGCGATACTGTCTTTTCAGCCGGATGTGGTTATCCTGGTAGATTACCCTGGTTTTAATCTGCGCATTGCCCCCTTTGCCAAAGCCCTGGGTGCAAAGGTTGTCTATTATATATCACCACAATTATGGGCCTGGAAAGAAGGACGGGTGGAAACGATCAAAAAGTATGTAGATGAGATGCTCGTTATCCTTCCTTTCGAGAAAGATTTTTATGCCCGCCATCAATTCGATGTAGATTATGTGGGGCATCCATTGCTCGATGAAGTGGTGGAGATGGAAAAAGATTCGGCCTTCCGCGGGAACCATCAAATACCTCCGGGAAAAATTGTTGCGCTGCTTCCCGGCAGCAGGAAACAGGAGTTGCGCAGGAGCCTTCCCATCATGCTACAGGTAGCAAAAAGATTTCCAAAGCATACTTTCATTGTAGCCGGCGCACCTTCCATGGATGTGTCATTCTATGCCTCTTTTCACTTGCCTAAGAATGTTAAGGTCATCCATGGTCAAACTTACCAGATACTCCAGCAAGCTGACGCTGCACTGGTCACATCCGGCACGGCTACGCTGGAAACAGCTTTGTTTGGCGTCCCGCAGGTGGTGTGTTACAGGGGAAGCTTTATTTCCTACTGGATTGCCAGGCAGCTGGTAAAGGTGAAGTACATTTCGCTGGTCAATCTGGTGATGGATGCCCCCCTTGTGCCCGAAAGAATTCAATCAGAATTCAATGCCGAGCAGCTTTCAATAGACCTGAAAAAAACATTGATGGATCAGGCATACAGGGATAACATGTCCAGAGGATATCAGGTTTTGAGGGAAAAACTTGGCGGCCCGGGTGCTTCTGAGCGGGCAGCTACACTGATTTGTGGCTGATAGCCCATCGAAAGGGCGGTGCGTATCGGTATTTGCTATCATTAGGTCAGCCGGTTTCCGGAGGGCTCTTACGCAAGGAGCACAACAATTACCGTCGGCGCGAAATTCCTTTCATTTATTCCCTGCAAAATGAGTTGAGCAATTTGTTGAAACCCTGTATATTTGCACCCACCTTGGGGGCATAGCTCAGTTGGCTAGAGTGCTTGCATGGCATGCAAGAGGTCGTGGGTTCAAGTCCCACTGTCTCCACCAAAACAGGAATCCAATGTGGGTTCCTGTTTTTTTATTACTGCCATGAAACCTGTTATTGACTCCATAGTATTAGGTCCGCGCAGCGTCGATATCCTTCGCCTCGATAAAATGACCCCGTCGGGGATAGGCAATAAATACTATAAACTGAAATATAATCTGGAGGCTGCGAGGCAATCAGGGGCGACAACTTTGTTGAGTTTCGGTGGTGCTTTTTCCAATCACATTCAGGCTTTGGCTGTATCGGGTAAAGCGGCAGGTTTTCGAACGATAGGAGTTATTAGGGGAGAGGATGACCCGCAAAATCCTACGTTGCAGTTGGTGCGCAGGCAGGGTATGCAATTGCATTTTGTGGAACGGTCTGTTTACAGGGAAAAAACATCAGCCCGTTTTCTGATGCAAATGCGCCGGCAGTTCGGAGATTTTTATCTGCTTCCGGAAGGTGGTAGCAATGAGCTGGCCGTTCAAGGTGCTGCTGAAATACTTGAAGCTGTCCCACCTGTTTACGATAGGATTTTTGTGGCCTGTGGCACCGGTGCTACTCTGGCGGGAATCATTCAGTCAGCCCCTTTGCATGCGCAGGTAACAGGCGTTTCCGTCCTGAAGGGAACGGACATGCTTACCCGGCAGGTAGCTGAGTACTTACCTGAAGGAAGGTCCTATGCGAAATGGCATATCACCTTTGGGTACCATTTGGGTGGGTATGCCAGAAAGCATCCGGAACTATCGCAATTTATTCGAAATGTGCAGGCTAATACCGGACTGGAAACAGACCCTGTTTATACAGCTAAAATGGTATTTGCGGTGCATGACCTTTGCCAGAAGGGAAGCATCGCTGCCCATGAAAAAGTGCTTTTAATACACACGGGTGGGTTACAGGGCTTGGATGGATGGCATTACCGATTTGGTAAAGGTTGATGAAAGTCTCCTGAGAATCCTGCTGCAAGGCCTATATTTGTTCGAAACAAAATATGTATCATGGATTTTATAGGTAATTATATTGAAACACACAAAGACCGCATGCTCGATGAGCTGATGGAAGTGTTGCGCATTCCTTCTGTAAGTGCCGACCCGAAGTATAAGGGAGATGTAGAAAAAACAGCGCAGTGGATGGCAGAAAAACTTCGGGCATCCGGAGCGGATGATGTGGAAGTGTTCCCCACCGATGGGCATCCTATCGTTTTCGGCCAAAAGCTCATTGATCCGTCCAAGCCTACTGTTTTGGTATACGGTCACTATGATGTACAACCTGCCGATCCGGTAGAATTATGGACCTCTCCACCTTTTGAACCAGTCATCAAAGACGGGAAGATATATGCGCGCGGTGCTTGTGACGACAAGGGACAGGTGTATATGCACCTCAAGGCATTTGAAGCAATGATGGCCAATAATGCCCTGCCGGTGAATGTGAAGTTTATTATTGAAGGAGAAGAAGAAGTGGGTTCAGAACACCTGGAAGGCTTTATCAAGGCCAACAAGGATAAGCTGAGTTGTGATGTTATCCTCATTTCCGATACATCCATCGTAGCTAATGATGTACCCAGCATCACCACCGGGCTGCGCGGGCTTTGTTATATGGAAGTGGAAGTGACCGGCCCAAACCGCGACTTACACAGCGGGGTTTACGGAGGTGGTGTAGCTAATCCCATCAATACCCTTTGCGATATGATTGCTTCGCTTATCGATGAGAAAGGACATATCACCGTGGAAGGATTTTACGATGATGTAATTCTTGTCAGCGATGCGGAGCGAGCAGAGATGGCCAAAACACCTTTTAACCTGGAAGCGTACAAGAAAGACCTTGGTATCGATGAAGTGAAAGGAGAAGAAGGATACACAACCCTGGAGCGCGTTTCCATTCGTCCGACGCTGGATGTTAATGGCATCTGGGGCGGCTATACCGGTGAGGGTTCCAAAACAGTGCTGCCGTCAAAAGCCCATGCGAAGATTTCTATGCGGCTCGTTCCGGGACAAACAGCAGAGAAGACTGCCCAACTCTTTGCAGCGCATTTCAATAAAATTGCGCCTCCTTATGTAAAGGTAAAAGTGACTAATCACCATGGTGGCGAACCTGTTGTAGTGCCGCTGGATTTTCCGCCTATGCAGGCTGCCATGAAAGCCATGGAGAAGTCTTTTGGCATCACGCCAATTCCAACGAGGGAAGGTGGAAGTATACCTATCGTAGCGCTGTTCGAGTCGGTGTTGGGAGCGAAGAGTATCCTGATGGGATTCGGTCTGAACAGCGATGCCATTCATTCACCGAATGAGCACTATGGTTTATTTAATTACTACAAGGGAATTGAAACCATTCCATGGTTCTTCCATTACTATGCAGAGATGAGTTGACAATCAACTCATGATAAATAACCGGTAAGAGATAGCAGGTGCAACTATTGTATCCTGCTATCTTTTTTTATACAGGGGAGTTCCGGCAAATTCCGGATAGAAATTAAAACAACAAAGAAGCACAGTCCCTATTATGGGTGCTTCTTTATGCAGCTATAGATGCAGATTCCTGGCTTGTAACTCCTTAAGAATCGCCTGGTTGTTGGTTTCATTTTTAATAATGAAGTAGATAAAGACCAGTGGGAAAAATGTAAAAAATGTAAATCCGTTTTTTACCACAGCATAGACTACCACACCAATGAACAGGCCAACGAGAAAGGCGTTGACCCATCTGTTGGAGCGGGTTTTTTGGTACGCCTGTCGCAATTCTTCATCTGTCAGCCGCTTCAGTTCTTCTGGTTGCATCTCTCTTCATTTATCGTTTAAAAAGTGGCATCCAATAAAGTCCTCAATACGCAGCTTGTTTACAAAATAAAGGTATCAAAGACTTTCGGTACACTTCCGGTTGTCAGGCATTAATCTCTTTTTCAATAGCTGCTCTTACTTCATTCACTTTGCCTTCAATCTCCTTGTAATAGTATAGGAGAAAACTCCTGTTGGTTTGAATTTTCCAGATATAAATAAGAAGCTGATTGCGGATATCGGAAGGGATATTCAGCGGAAAATTCAGACCGATAATAGTGCCGTTACTATCCAGTTGAAAATGAGGCGTCAGTGCGCTGTTGATTTCTTTGAAATAACTGACGTGAAACTGCATTTCAGCATATTCCTCTTCAAACTTTCGTAGGGTGTTGTAGTCATATTCATAGAGAGATATTATTCTCAGCCGTAAGGAATCGTTCCTGATTAATTCAAGTCCTTTGGATTTGAGTGTTTCGTAGCCTGCAATATTTTGGATGGTGATATAATCGCGGGTAAGATGGAAATAATGGAACGCGATAGAATCTGTTTTCGTGGAAGTCCCGTTGAACAGATTTCTGAAGAAGTTGCAGGCTGCAATGCCCGCTTCATGTCCACCGGTATTGTCCATAATGTCCTGCAAGTCCTTTTCAAGTCCGTTGGATATCTCAGTAAGGATTTTATTTTCTGACAATGCATCTCTGCGATTGTCGTTCCAGTTGTTCAGCGCAAAAGCTGAAATAACGGCGATGAAAATGGAGAAGAACTCAAATGTATATTTTTTCCAATTCCTTTTCATGGGGCATCATTGAGTTGTAAAAATATTTCAGTTGAACCGCATATTTTCTAATTCCCAATATTCTTTTATGTCCGAAATATAAGCAACGAAGTATAAACCAGGGGATGGGCGCACCTCTTTTACCTATCCATCGGGCTGCCTACCAGTGAATCATTAAAGGTCCAGATCAACGCTTTCTCCTTAGTGGCTCTGAAAATGGTGTGATGTTGCTCTTGGGGCTCATCGGAATATTTCCAGCGTAGGTATACGTTCTCGTTGCTGACAAGTGCCTGCTCCAGGCTTCTTGTATAGGGAAAAATATCTTTTGCATCGGAGCCGGCAAACCATAGTCGAGTCTCTCTTTCAGGGAATGTATCCAGCAATCCGGCCGCATTGTCTACCAGAAAGTGGCTATTCCACCAGAGGGAGGGGTCCATGGCAATGTAAAAGTCAAAAAGGGCAGGTTGCAACAAGAAGGTCTCTACAACAAAGAGTCCTGCCAGTGATTCACCTATAATTCCCTTTTTGTTGGATGTTCTGTACCGGTGTACAATTGAATAAAAAATATGGTACACCAATTACACTGCACATGCGGTTAAGTTTGCAGGCATTGCTGCATTGACATTAGTGCACCAATACTTCCCCTGTCATGGCAGTAGGTATATCCAGTCCCATAAGGGCAAGTATGGTTGGAGCGATATCACCGAGTTTACCGGGTTTTAATCGACGGTAGGCTGGTTGTTTACTGATGTAAAACAGCGGTACCGGGTTAGTGGTATGCGCTGTATTGGGCGAACCGTCTTCGTTGATTATATAGTCGCTGTTACCGTGATCTGCTGTAAGCAATACGTCGTATCCGTGTTGAATAGCTGCACTAACCACGTCACCAACACAGGTGTCCACCGCTTCACAGGCTTTCACGGCTGCTTCAAAAACGCCGGTATGTCCTACCATATCAGCATTGGCAAAGTTCAGACATACAAAGTCTACCTCTTCTTTTTTCAACTCAGGTACTATAGCATCGCGTAATGCAAAAGCACTCATCTCAGGCTGAAGGTCGTAGGTGGCTACCTTAGGTGATGCCCGCATGATGCGCGTTTCCCCCTCGAACTCCTTTTCCCTGCCTCCGGAAAAGAAAAAGGTAACGTGGGGATATTTCTCTGTCTCTGCAATGCGTATTTGTTTTTTATGGTTCCGTTCCAGTATCTCCCCAAGTGTTTCGGAAATATCTTCCTTTTCAAATATCACTTCCACGCCTTTAAAAGCATGGTCGTAGCGGGTCATGGTTACATAGTGCAGCGGTAGGGTTTGCATGCCATTGTCCGGGAAATCTTCCTGTGTCAAAGCTGTCGTAATCTGCCGACAACGGTCGGTGCGGAAGTTAAAGCAGATAACAGTGTCCCCGGCCTCTATTGTTGCCAGCGGCGCGCCATTGGCATCGGTCATACAGACGGGTAATACAAACTCGTCGGTAACGCCGGCATCGTAGCTGGCCTGCACAGCCGCCACAGCATCGGTAGCTTTTTCACCTTTTCCCTTTACCAATAAATCGTAGGCTTTGCTAATGCGCTCCCAGCGTTTATCGCGATCCATCGCATAGTACCTGCCTACCACAGAGGCCAGACGTCCGCCATTGCTGCCCAGGAAGTTGACCAGCTTTTGCAGGTAATCTTTACCGCTTTTAGGGTCGGTATCTCTGCCGTCCAGGAATGCATGAACAAACAATTTATCGGGTGCAACACCGGCTGCTATCGCCAGCTGACAGACAGCATTCAGGTGTCGGGTATGAGAGTGTACCCCACCATCGCTGACCAGTCCCATTACATGCAACTTTCCGCCGCTTTTTGCCTTTTCCAGAGCAGTTTTTAGAGTGGGGTTGCCAGCCAGTTCGCCTGTGTCAATGGCATGGAAAATGCGTTGTAATTCCTGAAATACAACCCGACCGGCCCCCAGGTTCAGGTGGCCCACTTCGCTGTTACCCATTTGTCCTTCCGGAAGACCTACAAAGGTGCCGTCGGTGCGCAATTCCGTATTGGGATACAGCTTATAGTAGCTATCTACATTTGGGGTGTTGGCAGCGGCGATGGCACTGGCCGCGGCATTCTTTCCATGTCCCCAGCCGTCCATGATAATAAGTACTGCTTTCCTGTTGCTTTCCATACTGCAAAGGTAACTTTTTTGAGTGCTGCAGTAGGCGTTTGCCAATCCTTGTAATTTGGTATAGTTTTGGCTGCATGTTGCGCGGGATACAGTTATGAAATGCTTTGACACACCACAGAAATTTGCCTTGCCCTTGCTGGCGCTGTTGTTCCTGAGTGCCAGTGCTGACCTTAGCTCCATTTCGGGATATATCAGTACCGGCAATGCCAAAGGGCTATCGGCACATTTCGATAACTTAGTGGAGTTGCACCTGGACGATCAGGAGGGTACTTTCAGCAGGACCCAGGCAGAGCAAATCATGAAAGACTTTTTCCGTCAGTACCCGCCGCGTACCTTTTCTTTTTTACAGGATGGTATTTCAGAAGGTGCCAACATGCAGTATGCCATAGGGACCTATGTTTCCGGGTCGAGAAAATTCCGTACCTATGTATACCTGAAAAAGCGCAACGGACAAATGCTGATACAGGAATTAAGCTTTCAATATGAATAACCCCGAACCTGAAGAACTGCTGGAATTCATAGATTCCGTATTGATTGAAGACATACAGGATGGCGACCATACCACCCTCTCTACCATAGATGTAGATGCCATGGGGCAGGCGCATCTACTGGTTAAAGAAGCGGGCATCATTGCCGGTGTCGACCTGGCCAGAATGATTCTACACCATATTCAGCCCGAGCTGGAAATCAATATAGCCATTCCCGATAGTGCCCGGGTAGAACCAGGCGATATTGTTTTTACTGTGTTTGGAAGAATACAGGCCCTACTGGTAGCAGAGCGCACCATGCTGAATTTCATGCAGCGCATGAGCGGTATTGCTACCCGTACCAATGCCTATGTCCAGTTAACGCGCCACACCCATGCGAAAATTCTCGATACCCGAAAAACCAGCCCCGGATTGCGCTACTTTGAAAAATGGGCTGTACGACTCGGGGGAGGCTATAACCACAGATTTGGTTTATATGATATGATTATGATCAAGGATAATCACGTTGACTTCTGCGGTGGCATTCCGGAAGCTGTAGGAAGGGCTCAGGCTTATATGGCACAGCACCAACTGAATTTACAGGTAGAGCTGGAGACCCGCAATCTGGAGGAAGTAAGACAGGCACTTGCCACCCCCGGCATTGATCGTATTATGCTCGACAATTTCGATATAGCTACGCTGAAGGAAGCCGTGCAGCTGATTAATGGGAAGATTCCCACCGAGGCCAGCGGAGGTATCAATCTGAATACCGTGAAAGCGGTTGCCGAAACCGGTGTTGATTTTATTTCGGTAGGCGAACTGACCCATTCCGTAAAAAGCCTGGACCTCAGTTTTAAGGCTGTTATGTGATGGCTGTTGCTGTCCGGTGCTGCGAAATATTCCCTTAATCACTGATGGAGAAAACGTTAAGAGTTGTTGCTGCTTTCCTTTGCTAATGAACAACAGCGTATTTTTGGTACATGAGGTCTAATGAGTGGTTTCATATTCGTTTGCTGTTAAAGCGCCTCGGTATACTGGTTGTGCTATATGCGCTTTGCCGCATTTTATTTTTTCAGTTCAATAAAGACCTCTTTCCCGACCTGGAGTTGAGAAGTTTTTTGTCGGTCATGTGGTTCGGTTTTCGGTTCGACCTGGCTTCTATCATCTACATCAACCTCTTATTCATCCTGCTGCATGTAGTACCCAATCCCTGGCGGGAAACGCTGCGATACCAGCAGGTTATTAAATTGATTTTCTATGCATTCAATGGCGTCGCACTCATGATGGAGAGTGGCGATTTCATATACTTCCGCTATGGCTTAAAACGCACTTCTACCCATGAGCTCGGTCTCACCAACGATGCTGCCGTTTTGCCGATGGTGATTCAGGATTTCTGGTTCATCTTTCTGCTCGTTCTGGTACTTACCTTGCTGGTTGAATGGTTGTACCGGAAAACAGAGTTTGTAAAGCGGAGGGCTGCTTTACCGGCACAGCGGCTTATACATTATCCCACACAGATTATACTAATGGTCATTATTCTGGGAGCCGGATTCATTGGCGCGCGTGGAGGTTTACAGGAGGAACCCATTTCTCCTTCTCAGGCAGGTGAGCTGGTACAGAATGAGCAATTATCAGAGCTGGTTATCAATACACCTTATTCGGTATTGTATGCCTTTGGCCACCGACGCCTGCGCGACCCGGGGTACCTGCCTGATGACCGGATGGACAGTTTGTATTCGCCCTACCATGCAGCTCGGCAATTGTCGACAAATACAGATAAAAAGAATATTTGTATCATCGTCTTGGAAAGCTTTAGCAAGGAATACATCGGTTACTTTAATAATGGTGCAGGCTATACACCATTTCTCGATTCACTCATGGGGCAGGGGCAGGTGTTTACGAATTTCTATGCAAACGGAAAGTCCTCCAACCAGGGCATTATTGCCATTAACTCGGGTATTCCCGTTTTAATGGAGGAGCCCTTTATTTCATCCCTCTATAAAGAGAATTCGTTCAACGGACTGGGCAGCTTACTGCAGCAACAGGGGTATTTCTCCGCTTTTTTTCATGGTGCCAACAACGGATCGATGGGCTTCGATAAGTTTCTGCAAAGAGCAGGATTCAATGCCTATTATGGAAGAAATGAGTTCAACGATGACAGCTACTTCGATGGTAACTGGGGAATATTTGATGAGCCCTTTCTGCAATATACAGCCAGGGAAATGACGCAGTTACCCCAGCCATTTCTATCTGAAATTTTTACCATTTCTTCTCATCATCCCTATACGCTTCCCAAAGAGTATCAGGGGGTCTTTCCAAAAGGGGAGATTCCGATGATGGAAGTAGTAGGATACAGTGATCATGCATTGCGGCAATTTTTTGCTACCGCCAGTCAACAGCCGTGGTTCAGTGAAACACTGTTCATATTAACAGCCGATCACAACGGTCCACCAGCTCCTTCCAGTGCATTTTACAAGAACCAGATTGGCGCGCACAGCACCTGGATGCTGTTGTACCATCCCAATGGAGACTATTCCGGCAGCACAGATATGGTAGCACAACAAACAGATATTTTTGCTTCCGTACTGGATTATGCAGGTTATGAAGGGCCTTATTTTGGCTTCGGTCAATCGGTTTGGCACACTACCGACACCCGCCTTGCTTTTGGGTTTCATGCCGGCACCTACCGGATTATTTACAAGGATACCGCGCTCTTGTACAGTGGAAATGAAATAGATGGTTTGTATCATTTTCCCGACGATAGCCTGCTCACTTACGACTTACAGCAAACCGCGCCGGCTACACTGCTCTTCATGGAAGACAGGCTGAAAGCCATTATTCAATCACATCACCGGGCCATGATGTACAACCGCCTGACAGCACAGTGAAGAAACGTATATTATTTATTATTAACCCTATTGCAGGGGTAAAGCGCAAAGATGCAATACCTGCTCATATTGCAGCCTGCCTGAATCATGATCTCTATGAACATCAGATAGTCTATACCGAGCGCAGAGGGCATGCAACGGAAATTGCAGAGCAGGCGGTAAGGGATGGGATAGATGTAGTAGTGGTTGCCGGAGGTGATGGCTCTGTCAATGAAGTGGCCTGCGCGTTGATAGGGTCGGATACAGTGCTGGGGATTTTGCCTTTCGGCTCTGGAAACGGTCTGGCCAGGCATCTTGGCTATCCCATGAAAGTACGGGAAGCAATTGGTGTATTGAACCATGGCAGCAGCATGGCCATAGATGTAGGAACGGTTAACGGACGGCCCTTCTTTAGTCTGATAGGTATTGGCTTTGATGCATTTGTAGCCAAGGTGTTTGACAGGGAAAAAGCGCGTGGCTTTGCAGCTTACACATGGAGTGCCATCAAGAGCTTAGGTGTATTCAAGCCGTTTGATTTTGATATAGAAAATGACGGTCAACGCCATACCGGATCAGCATTTATGATTAATATATGTAATTCTAATCAATATGGATACGATGTGCAGATAGCACCTCTGGCAGATATCCAGGATGGCGAGCTGGATATTGTCTTGCTGAGGAATTTGCCCAAATGGAGAGCGGTGTTGCTGGTGCTACAGGTATTGCTGAACCGTCACCACAACAGCCGAACATTGCAATACATGCGCGGTAAGGAAATAGCAATAACATCATCGCGACCGGCCTATCTGCAGATCGATGGTGAAACCTTCAGAAAGGAAAAGGAGTTCAGGATAAAAGTGTTGCCACGTGCCCTCAAGGTGATGGCTAACAGGTAAATTTGCACCATGGCAAAGAAGAAAGCGGATAAGCGTGGTTTTGTCTTTTCAACCGATCCCAGGTTCCGGTTTGAAGAGGAGCCTGAGGATACAGCGGCTACCTTACCTCCTCAACAGCAAAAGCTGAAAGTGTATCGAGATAAGAAGCAGCGCGGTGGCAAGGAAGTAACCATAGTGGAAGGTTTTGTGGGTACGGATGCGGACTTGCAGCAACTGGGAAAGGACCTGAAGTCGAAGTGCGGGACAGGCGGAACGGTCAAAGATGGTTGTATACTCATTCAAGGCGATCAGCGCACGAAGGTCACCGCCTTTCTGGAAGCAGGGGGGTATAAATATAAAATGGCCGGTGGTTGATCAGCTGATGCGAAGGCCATTCGCAGCAGGCTGTTGAGGTTCGAGCAGAACCACTTTTCCCTCGGCATCTATCGCCCCCAGCACCAGACATTCGGAGATAAAATTGGCTATTTGTTTGGGCGGAAAATTGACGACGGCAACGATTTGTTTTCCCTCCAGCTCAGCACAGCTGTAGTAATCTGTTATCTGTGCACTGGAGCGCTTTATTCCCAGTTCCCCGAAATCAATAGTTAGCTTATAGGCAGGTTTTCTGGCCTCCGGGAATTCCATTGCAGTAATAATCGTGCCTATACGCATGTCGATTTTAATAAAATCATCGTAATGCAGGTCATTCATTGTTGAATCATTATTTCAACACCAAAATAGGTGATAAATCTTAATTTTGATACCTGTTCCCATGCATCGATGGATAATTATATTAAGCTGTATCAGTGCACCATTGCAAGCCCAGTTCATTTTGAATGGGGAGGCTACCAGTATCGGGGATAATTGTTATTCCCTTACGCAAGCCGTGGCATGGCAGGCAGGTTCCATGTGGTATGACTCCCTTATTAGTCTGGAGAACGATTTTAATGTAGATTTTGCATTCTATTTAGGAGATTCGGATGGGGGCGCAGATGGCATGGCATTCGTGTTGCAACCTGTGAGTACAGGTCTGGGCAGCTCGGGTGGCGGTTTGGGGTATGAAGGAATCAATCCATCGGTCAATATCGAGTTTGATTCTTACGACAATGATGTCAATGACGACCCTCCCTTTGACCATGTGGCCATCATGCGCGATGGCTTGCTGAGTCATGCTTTACCTTCAGCACTTACGCCCTATCAATATATTATTGAAGGTGTAGCTAATGTAGAAGATGCCAGCTATCACAATGGAAATATTGTTTGGAATGCAGCTAGCCAAACGCTGAGTGTATTTGTAGATTGCGATTTAAGAACCAGCTATACCGGCGATATAATCAACGATATTTTTGATGGCAATCCGCTGGTGTACATGGGCTTTACAGCTGCAACAGGGTCTTTATTCAACAACCAGGAAGTTTGCTTCAATTACGTTTCAGCAGTAGACGAACTGGAGGATGTATCCATTTGTACAGGAGATACAATCACTTTGACCGTTCCGGATGGCTTTGCATCATATAGTTGGTCGCCCGATTATAATATTAGCAATACTGCTATTCCCAATCCTGATGTATGGCCAGATGTAACTACGAACTATACAGTAAGTCTTACAGATGAATGTGGATACACGATATATGATACAGTTACTGTTGCCATAGCTGAAGATCCTTTAAACCTGGGCGCCGATACCATCGTTTGTGAAGGCTATACCTTGACAGCAACACCAGGTTACGGCACTTACACCTGGAATACGGGAGCAAGCGGGCCTGCTATTGAAATCACAGAGCCCGGAACCTACTGGGTTACTGCCAGTGGTGGAGGATTGTGTCCAGCCGCTGATACTATTCAAATTCTTGATGTGGCAGAGATTCCGGTATTGAACTTTGCGGAAAGCGCTGGGTTTTGCGAAGGAGATGGTATTGTATTGGATGCCGGAAGTGGTTACAGCACCTATAGCTGGAATACGGGTGCCACTTCGCAGGTTATTTCTGTTGCAGCAGCGGGCTTATATATCTGCACTGTTTCCAATGCAGAAGGCTGTTCCGCCACCGATTCTGTAGCCATAGAAGTTTATCCGGAACCTGATGTCGATCTGGGTTTTCCGACAAGGTACTTATGCTTTGGCGATACAGAATGGCTTAGTGTCTATAATGAGGGGGCAACCTATCTCTGGCAGGATGGCAGTACCGATCCGACTTATCTGCTCGATACGGCAGGTGTGTTTTCTGTTGTGGTAACTTCTGCCGAAGGTTGTGTTGCAGAAGATCAGGTGACCGTTATTTCCGATTGTCTGAACGATATGTATTTCCCCAATGTATTCACGCCCAATGGGGACGGCAACAACGATTTCTTTCGACCAGTGTTATTCGCAGCTATTGAAGATTTCTATATGGAAGTATGGAACCGGTGGGGCACTTTGGTGTATTCCGGTAATGACAGCAGTACCGGATGGAATGGAGATTTTTCCGGTGTGCCGCAGGAAATGGGCACCTACATTTATGTAGCTCGCTTTCGCTCAGGGCAGGAAGAACAACTGATAAGGGGCACAGTGCTGCTAATGCGCTGAGAAAACAGGTGTTTTCAGTATATTTACCTTTCGAACCTCCAAACCCTTGAGACAGCTCTTACTCATAGTGGCATTATTGCCTTCGATGCTCTTTGCACAATACAACCTGGTAGGGGATGCGATATCGCTGGGTGGCGACTGTTTCAGGCTCACTACCACCATCACTTCACAGGAAGGAGCAGTATGGAAAGACTCGCTTATCAATCTGGAAAACAGTTTTGATTTTACATTTCAACTGAACCTGGGCGCTTCAGATGGCGGTGCAGATGGCATGACATTCGTTCTGCAGCAAAACAATACCGGTATTGGAATTGATGGCGGCTCATTAGGGTATGAAAGTATCAGTCCGTCTGTGGCCGTGGAGTTTGATACCTATCAGAATGGTACCTTCGCCGACCCTACCTATGACCACCTGGCTGTCATCAGCAATGGTTCTGTAAGCCATTTCGGAGCAACACCACTCACTACGTACTACCAGATTTTACCCGGAGTGTCTAACCTGGAAGATGGCGCCTACCATGATTACCTTATCAAATGGGTAGCCGAGGAGCAAACACTCTATGTCTACGTCGATTGTAATTTCCGCGTTTCCTATACCGGCGACATTGTAGAAGATATTTTTGGGGGAGACCCGGAAGTGTACTTTGGTTTCACCGCTGCCACGGGTGGGGCAGTAAATAATCAAACGGTGTGCTTTGAAAACTTTACCAATCCGATGCCACCCGATACCATTGCCGATGCAGCCATATGTGAGGGGGATTCTGTGCAATTGTTTGCGCCTGCTGGCTATGATACATATACATGGTCGCCCGCCACCGGCATCAGTGATCCCGGAAGTGCTAATCCATTTTTCTTCCCCACAGATACCACCGTTTACATCGTGAACTTTGCCACAGAATGTGGCGATTTGTTTTCCGATACTGTAACCATTTATGTCAACCAGGACAATTCCTTCTTTACCTATGGTACAACTACTTACTGTGCAGAAGGTACCGTGCTTCCCACTGTGCTCGATTTGCCGGGAGGTCTGTTTACCGCTGAACCGGATGGCCTTACCATCAATGTCTCCACCGGAGAACTGACGCTGGACGGTGCCATTCCAGGCGATTATGTCATAGAATATATTTCACCCTTCGACGGTTGTCCGGAAGCACACACAGAAACCATTATCATTGAACCATTTCCGGATGCTGCCATCAGCTATCCTGCCTCCGTTTATTGTGCATCCGGTGTAGCTATACCTGATGACATTGCCACTCCAGGAGGGATTTTCTCCATTGAACCGGACGATGCTTTTATCAATCCTGCAACAGGTGGAATTGACCTGGCTACAACAACAGTAGGCACTACTTATACGATTTATTATGATGTAAGTTTGTTCTGTTCAGCAACCGATTCATTCACTATTACGATTCAGGATTTTGAAGATCCTTTTTTCGCATATCCTGACGATAGCTACTGTCCTACAGGTACAGTGTTGCCCTCAACCATTGCTACTATAGGTGGTACCTTCAGCGTCACTCCCGCCGGACTGGATGTGTATGCCGCTACCGGAGAAATAGATTTGAGCACAGGTACAATCGGAACGGTTTATACTATTAATTATCTCACCTCCTTGGGTGATTGTGGTGAAGAAGCCACTTTTGATATAGAGATATTGCCACTGGACGATCCCGGATTCAGTTATCCGGGTGATTTGTTCTGTGCGACCGGTGTGTTGGATCCTGATTTTATTGCCACACCGGGTGGCACTTTTTCCGTTTCACCGGCGAGCTTATCCATAGATTTTATTTCCGGTACCATCAACCTGGAAACAGGAACAGTGGGTGTAACGTATTTCATCACTTATACCACACCGGATGGTCCTTGCCAGGATGCAACTACGGTATCCATCACTATCGATGCCAACGACGATTCTTCTTTTGTATACCCCGCGGATACCTATTGTCCTTTTGGAAGTGCATTGCCCCTGAGTATAGCAACCCCCGGTGGGTCCTTTTCTGTTTCACCGGCAGGGCTAAGTGTGGATCCGATAACCGGAGCCTTAGATCTCGCTGCTGCCGCACCGGCTGTCTATATCATCACCTATACAACACCTGCAGGCCTTTGCTCCAGCAGCAGCAGCCAGGTAGTTAACATCGATTCAATTGTAGATGCTTTTTTTGAATATGATGCACCAGCCTATTGCAGAGAGGGGTTGACTACGCCCTTTGTATTGAATCCGGGAGGTATTTTTTCGGCGGATGCAGGCTGTTCCATCGACCCTGAAGATGGTACCATTAATCTGGAGACCAGCACGGCGGGCGTGTACAATGTCTATTATGATTCTCCGGGGTGCTCGGAACAGGATACTTTCTCCATTACCATTTACCCCGATCCTGTTTTGACTTTTTTCCCGGCATCACCACTGTGTCAGGAAGCGGCACCTTTGCTGCTGGAAGCTACACCCGGTGGCGGAATATTCACTGGTCCCGGTGTAACAGCGGGCTATTTTTATCCTGCTGCAGCGGGAGTGGGCTTGCATACATTAACCTATAATTACACAGATGCTAATGGTTGCAGCAGCGAATTGTCGGCCAATATTCAGGTTATTGCCAATGCAGTGAATGCAGGTGCTGATATTTCCATCATTGAAGGTACCGGCACTCCTCTTGAAGCTTCGGGAGGCTCGGTTTTTGAATGGTCGCCTGCTGACGGACTTTCCTGTACAGGTTGTCAGTCGCCCTATGCCCAGCCTGAAAGTACCACCACTTATTATGTAACCAGTTTCAGCAATCAGGGCTGTGTAGCCTACGATACGATAACGGTTACCGTGCTTCCATTTGATGACATCACGGTCTTCGTGCCCAACGCTTTTACTCCTAACGGAGATGGTGTCAATGACTACTTGTTTATTTATGGTTCCGACATTGCCATGATCAGCAGTTTGCGGGTATATGACCGCTGGGGCAGCTTAATCTGGCAAGGTGCTAATTTACCTGCCGGCATGGAGACCAACGGTTGGGATGGCGGCAGCAATGGGGAGCAGGCAATGGCAGGTACCTATGCCGTAGTGGCGGAAGTGCTGCTCACTTTTGGAGTAAGCAAGGTTGTTTATGGCAATGTAACACTCCTCCGCTAAGGCCTCTCCCTTCATCGGAAAGCAGTAAAATGAAGAACAATCTCTATTTTAGCCCACGCTAAAGACCTATGAAAAAATTACCTGTACTCTTGCTTTGTTGCCTGGCAGTGACTGTCCACGGTCAGTTTGTTTTAAATGGCGATGCTTTTGAACTTGGCGACGGTTGTTTTCAGCTAACGGAAGAAATTACCAATCAGGCGGGTTCTGTCTGGTACGATTCGCTCATCAATCTGGAAGATAACTTCGAAGTAAACTTCGAAATATACCTCGGTGACCTGGATGCCTCCGGAGCTGATGGGATAGCCTTTGTTTTGCAGCCGGTGAGTACCGGACTGGGATCAACGGGTGGTGGCCTGGGGTATGAAGATATCGAACCCTCCTTAGCTATTGAGTTCGACACCTGGCAGAATGCCGATAACAGTGATCCGTCGTATGACCATATGGCCATTATGCAGGATGGTGTACTTTCCCATTCGGCACCCACTGCCTTAACGCCTGTGACGCAAATCTTATCCGGTTCCATCAACGCAGAAGACGGAGCCTATCACCAGGTAAGAATCACCTGGAATCCGGCAACTCAGGAAGTGCAATGTTTCGTCGACTGCGATCTCAGGATTTCCTACACGGGCGACATTGTCAGTGATATTTTCGGTGGTGATCCCTTTGTGTATATGGGCTTTACTGCGGCCACAGGCGGATCATTTAATGACCAGATTGTTTGTTTGGATTATATTACGGCAGTAGACGAGCTGGCAGATGTCCTTCTATGCCCCGGCGATAGTGTCCAATTGACGGTGCCGGAAGGTTTTGCCTCCTACAACTGGTCTCCGGCAACGGGCGTTTCCGATCCTACCATCTTTAATCCATGGTTTACACCAACAGTCACCACTACTTATACCGTCACGCTAACGGACGAATGTGGTAATACCATTACCGATGATGTTACCATTACCATTGGTTCACCGGAGCTGGTGGATCTGGGTGATGATCTGGAACTCTGCGAAGGAAGTACGTTTACCTATAATATTACTATTGCCGGCGGCAGCTATTTGTGGAATAATGGCTCCACGTTGCCCATCTTCACCATCAGCGAACCGGGCACCTACTCAGTGGCTGTGCAGGTAGGCACATGTGTGGATGCAGATACCGTAAATGTCAATTACAACCCTGTTCCACTCGTGAACTTCGGACCGGATACCGTAGTCTGCGGTTTGGATGAAACTTTGATTTTGGACGCTACCAACCCGGGCGCCACTTATCTCTGGCAGGACGGTAGCACTGCTCCCATATTCGAAGTGAATGATGACGGCTTGTATTTTGTAACGGCAACCCTGGGTATATGCAGTGATCAGGATTCCATAGCTGTCAATTATTCCAGTTTCCCCTCCGTGAATTTAGGTCCTGATATCTTATTGTGTCCCGATGAAACCGCTACCATCATTGCCGGCGATCCGGTATTTGTCTATACATGGATAGATGGTTCAACCGGCAATACCCTCACAGTCAGTACGCCGGGTACTTATTACGTTGACGTGAATTCCAATGGCTGTGTGACACGTGCTTTTATCGATGTTATCCCCGACCCCTGCATTTGCGAAATCATTGTGCCTGACGCGTTCACGCCGAATAACGACGGTGTAAATGATATCTTCAAGCAGCTCGATTGCTCTCTGATGAACCAATACAATATGAAAATATTTAATAGGTGGGGGCAGATGGTATTCGAAACCAGCGATATCAACCAGGGATGGGATGGCAAGTTTGGTGATAGGGAATGCGAAGTAAGGGCCTACGTCTATGTGATAGAATACGACATTGAGGAAAGGGGCTCGGGAATCAGCAAGGGAAGCTTATTGCTCATCCGATAAATGGCGGGCTTCCCATGCCCACCATACCAGCAAGGGATGAACGCTTACCAATCTCGCCCAGCCAATCCATTCGGGCACACATAAGGAGTTCGTGCAACTTCCATTAACGATAAAGTGGATATGTATCGGCACGAAAAAGAGCAACAGCAGTATAATGCCCGTTGCAGCGCGCTTGCGGTAGTGCAGGGAAAGTAAACCAACTCCAAGGGCGACTTCCAGCATTCCTGCCAGTGCATTGCCTATTTCCTTTTCAGGTAATAAATCGGGTATGAGCGGAAGATAGAATTCCGGCATAATCCAGTGACTGAAGCCCGCTATGATGTAGAAAATAGCCTGGGGGTAAATCAGAAAGTTCCGTTTGTCGAAAATGCTGGTCATCGATGGAGGAACCTCCAACAGGCGGTACTTGTTCAAACCATGTGAATAAAAACGGGAAGCTGCACCACAATAAGCTGCAGTCTTCGTGCTAATTTAGCGAACCCTATCTGATACCAGAATCATGCAGTTTTCTCACCTTCATAACCACACGCAATTTTCGCTGCTCGACGGTGCATCGCCTTTAAAGAGGTTGTATGAGAAGGCGGTAAACGACAACATGCGGGCGCTGGCTATTACCGATCACGGCAATATGTTCGGGGTTTTTCACTTCGTGGCTGAGGCGTCCAAGCATAAGAATGATGATGGTAGCTTAAAGGTAAAGCCGATTGTAGGCTGTGAGTTTTATGTGGTGGAAGACAGGCACCGCAAGCAGTTCACCCGTGATGAAAAGGATGTCCGTTACCATCAGGTATTGCTGGCCAAAAATGCAGTAGGTTACAAGAACCTCGTCAAACTCTGCTCTTTAGGTTTCATGGAGGGCATGTACAGCAAATATCCCCGCATAGACAAGGAGCTCATCCTCCAATACCACGAAGGGCTTATTGCAACCACCTGCTGTCTGGCGGCAGAAGTGCCCAGAGCCATCATGCGCAAAGATGAGGAGGAAGCCGAGGAAGTGTTCAAATGGTGGCTGGATATTTTCGGCGAGGATTACTATATCGAACTGCAACGCCATCATATTCCCGATCAGGAAACCGTGAATGAAGTGCTTTTGCGCTGGGCGAAGAAGTACAATGTTCGCACCATCGCTACCAACGATTCACACTATGTGGACCAGGAGGACGCCAATGCGCACGATATTCTGCTCTGCATCAATACCGGAGAAAAGCAGGCTACGCCGAAAGCTAAAGATTTTGCGGAGGACGGAGGCATGGCCAAGGGTTCAAGGTTTGCATTCTACAACGACGAATTTTACTTCAAGCAGCAACAGGAAATGATTAGCCTGTTTGAAGATGTGCCTGAAGCCATCGACAACACCAATGAAATTGTCGATAAGATAGACGTACTGGACCTGAAGAAGGATATTATGCTGCCGCATTTTTCCTTACCGGCAACATTTTCAGATCAGGATGAATACCTGCACCACCTAACCATGGAAGGTGCCCGACGGCGCTACAAGGAGATAACCCCTGAAATTCAGGAGCGACTGGATTTCGAATTGTTTACCATCAGGACAATGGGTTTTGCAGGTTATTTTCTCATCGTCGCTGATTTCATCAACCATGGTAAGGACATTGGCGTATTCGTAGGTCCGGGAAGGGGCTCTGCAGCGGGTTCGGCGGTTGCCTATTGCATTGGCATTACCAATATCGACCCTATTCACTACAAACTGCTGTTCGAACGCTTCCTCAACCCCGACAGGAAAAGCCTTCCGGATATTGATACCGACTTCGACGATGAAGGAAGACAGCGCGTGATAGATTATGTAGTAGAGAAGTACGGAAGAAACCAAGTTGCTCAACTTATCACCTTCGGAACCATGGCGGCCAAGATGAGCATCAAGGACGTTGCAAGGGTGATGGATTTGCCACTCGCAGAATCCAATATACTCGCCAAGCTGGTGCCTGATAAGCCGGGGATTAATCTTAACCGTCTGATGTTTGCTCCGCTGAAAGGGGAAAAAAGTCTGGCAGAAAAAGAGGCACTCCAACCCGACGATATGGCCAATGTGCTGCAGCTCCGGAAAATCATGGAAGGAGACGACCTGCAGGCACAGGTGCTAAAGGAAGCCGTAAAACTGGAGGGGTCGGTGCGGAATACCGGCATCCACGCAGCGGGAATCATCATTGCTCCCACCGATCTAACCGATTTGATTCCGGTTGCGGTCGCTAAGGATTCAGAGCTCATGGTGACCCAGTATGAAGGGGAGATTATTGAAAGTGCGGGTGTAATTAAGATGGACTTCCTGGGTCTCAAAACCTTGTCCATACTGAAAACCGCCTTGAAGCATATCCGCAATAACCACGGAGTGGAAATTGACCTGGATAACATAACATTATTGGACGAACCGACTTTCGAACTTTACCAGAAAGGAGAAACCAACGGTACTTTCCAGTTTGAAAGCGCCGGTATGCAAAAATACCTGAAGGAGCTTAAGCCCGATAAGTTCGAAGACCTTATTGCCATGAATGCGCTTTATCGGCCGGGTCCCATGGATTACATTCCGACCTATATCAAGCGTAAGCAGGGAAAGGAAAAGATTTCCTACGATTTACCGGAGATGGAGGAATACCTGGTAGAGACCTACGGTGTCACCGTGTACCAGGAGCAGGTGATGCTTTTGTCGCAAAAGTTGGCCGGTTTTACCAAAGGTGAAGCTGATACCCTGCGAAAAGCCATGGGTAAGAAACAGCGGGCTGTGCTGGATAAGATGAAGAGCCGCTTCATGGACGGGTGTGCAGCCAATGGTTTTCCGGCAAAGGTTTGTGAGAAAATCTGGACTGACTGGGAGTCATTTGCGCAATATGCCTTCAATAAGTCGCACTCAACGTGTTACGCAATGGTGGCTTATCAGACGGCCTATCTGAAAGCGAACTACTCCAGCGAATACATGTGTGCTGTGCTTACCCATAACCAGAATAACCTCGATAAGCTCTCCTTCTTTATGGATGAGTGCCGCAGGATGGAAATAGCCGTACTGGGACCGGATATCAATGAATCGGGAGAGACTTTTACTGTCAACGATAAGGGAGAAATACGATTTGGCCTAGCTGCCATTAAAGGTGTGGGAGAGGCTGCGGTTCAGGAAATTATTCGCGAACGGGAAGCAGAAGGCAAGTTCAGCAATATATTCGATCTGGTGCGGAGGGTGAACCTGCGCACGGTGAATAAGAAAACACTGGAGGGGCTGGTGCTGGCGGGAGCCATGGATACCTTCGGCCCGAAGCGGTCACAATATTTTGCGCTGCATAAGAACGACCAGTTTACCGTGTTGGAGCACGCTGTCAAATATGGAGCCTCCTTTCAACAGGGAAGCTCCAATGAACAGGCTACTCTGTTTGGTGATGTAGTGGAAATAGAAATTGCAGAACCTGATATTCCGGAAGTGCCTGAATGGCATAGTGTGGATCGGTTGAAGAAGGAGTATGAAGTGTGTGGAATGTATATCAGCGGGCACCCGCTCGATGAATACCGCATTGAAGTAGAAGCATTGCGAACCTGTAGTATTGCTGAAATTCCTCATTTCAATGGAAAACAGGTTACCATCATTGGCCTGGTGAGCAGTTCCTCTGTGCGCACTGCCAAAAGCGGAGATAAGTTTTCATCTTTTCAGCTGGAGGATTACAGTGGAAGTACCGAGCTGGTGCTGTTCAAGGAAATGTATGTCAAATTCAAGCATTATGTGGAAGAGCCGGGTTACATACTCCAGATAAAAGGAAAATGTCAACCCGACTACCGCGATAAGGAAAAAATCCAGCTAAGGGTGCAGGAGGTGGAATTACTCAGCGAGGCGAGGGCCAAAAAAAGCCTCAAAATCAAGTTGAGAATGCCGCTGGAGAGGCTGAGTAAAAACATGGTAAAGGAGTTATCATCCATTATTGAAAGCCACCCCGGAACCGATCGATTGAGCATGGAGGTCGTCTACGACGATATGTCTGTCCCCTTCAGGTCTGTTAACGGCGTGGTACAAATCAACAGGCATGTGGTAAAAGCCTTTCGAAAATGGGGGGAAGTACAGCTGGGTGTTGGCAGTTAATGATTTATCTTTGTTAAGGAACTAATACGCCTGACAAGCGTTTACATATTCACAAAACAAAAAAACAGAACAATGGCTAAGGAATTTACCGATGCGAACTTTAAAGAGCAGGTCCTGGACAATGACCAGCTTACAGTTATTGACTTCTGGGCCGAATGGTGTGGCCCATGCAGAATGGTCGGACCCATTATTGAAGAGCTTGCCAAAGATTATGAAGGCAAAGTAAATATTGGCAAAGTGAACGTTGACCACAACGCAATGATCAGCCAGCAATACGGCATCCGGAATATCCCTACCATTCTTTTCATTAAGAATGGTGAAGTAGTAGATAAGCAGGTAGGTGCTGTGCCTAAAAGCGCTCTGGAAGCTAAAGTAAAAGCTAACATGTAATATGTTTTAATATCATTAAGCCCTCTCGCACTGTGAGAGGGCTTTTTTGTTTCCGGCAATCATGTTCCTACGTGGTCTTTAATGGGTTTCGGAATGTTTTTGTAATATTTGTTGGAAATAACCTGAAATGATGTGTTTTCCCAACACACCACTAGTAGATATAAGCGGAATGGGTTGCACGGCTGCAGCCTCCGCCATTTCGCACATTGATGGGAAGATTGTCTTTGATAGTAAAGGTGCATAACGTAACAGCAATATGGCAGAAGGTACCCTGGAAAGCTATGAGGCAGGCGCATAAATGGCCGGATAAAACGTTAGAATATTCAATATGCAGACTACCAGTTTAAGCTTAAGAGATTTCTCCCAGATAGAACACCTGGAGTTCCTCGCCCGTCAGGTGGTGGAAGGTTTTATTTTGGGTTTGCATAAGAGTCCTTTTCACGGCTTTTCGGTTGAATTTGCAGAACACAGAATCTATAACCCCGGTGAACCCATCAGGTACGTAGACTGGAAGGTGTTTGGCAGAACAGACAGGCTGTATAGCAAGAAGTTTGAAGAAGAGACCAACCTGCGTTGTCAGATTGTTATCGACAACAGTTCCAGTATGTATTTTCCCGAAACGGCAGCCCCCTCGGGTAATTTCGCAGTCAATAAAGTAACCTACTCCGCAGTGTGCGCAGCAGCTATTATTCAGCTGTTAAAGACCCAGCGCGATGCGGCGGGTTTGAGTTTGTTTGCCGATACCGTTGGCCTTCATACGAAAGCGGCTTCCGGTAATGTGCACCATCAGTTGCTGTTCAATCACCTGGAGCGCTTTCTGGGTGAGAAGAGCCGCAACAGACCCACACAGGCGGCGGCATGCCTGCATCAGATTGCAGAGCAGCTGCACCGCAGGAGTCTGGTCATTATCTTCAGCGATATGATGGAAGGCGGTGGTCAGGAAACCGAAGAATTGTTTGCAGCGCTGCAGCACCTGCGATACAATAAACATGAGGTAGTACTCTTTCATGTAGTGGATCGTTCCAAAGAGCTGGATTTTACATATGACAATAAGCCGTATGTTTTTGTGGATATGGAAACCGGAGAGAAGGTACGCATACGAGGTGCTGATGTGAAGCAGCAGTATGTGAACCAGATGAAGGATTACCTGAAGCATTTGAAACTGAGATGTCAGCAGTACCGCATCGATTTTGTGGAGGCTGATATCAACAAAGACTTCCAACAGGTGTTACTACCTTATCTGATCAAGCGTACCAAGTTGAAATAATTATACATGCTCTCGTTGAATTTTAAAAAGTCCGGCACAGGTCCGCCTCTAATCATACTTCATGGCTTATTTGGTATGTTGGATAACTGGCAATCCATAGCTAACAAGCTGGAAGCGCATTATACGGTATACCTCGTAGACCAGCGCAATCATGGCCGCTCTCCCCACCATCCCTCTCACACCTACCCCGATCTTGCAGAAGATATAGTGCACATGATGAATCATGAGTTGCTGAAAGAAGCCTTTTTTATTGGCCATTCCATGGGTGGTAAAACAGTAATGCAACTGGCGCTGGAGTTTCCGGAAAGGGTGCAGAAGGCCATTGTCGTGGACATAGGACCTCAGGGCTATCCTTCGGGACATGATGAGATATTTGAGGCTTTATTCAGCATTGATCTTGACCAGGTGCATTATCGCTCTGACGCTGAAAAGGTATTGCTGGATAAGATTCAGGATTTCGGCGTGCGGCAATTCCTCCTGAAAAATATGTACCGCAATACCGATGGTACCTATGCATGGCGGATGAACCTACAGGCACTGTACGACCAGTACGCTCATATAAGGGGTCCGGTGGAAGGGTTGCGTTCAGACTGTCCTATGCTATTTGTTAGGGGCGGGAACTCCAACTATATTTCTGACAGTGATTGGTTGTCGATGCAGTCAATGTTTCCTAATGCTAAGCTTGCCACCATCGAAGGAGCAGGTCACTGGGTGCATGCCGATCATCCGGATGCCCTCTATGAAGTGATGCACAACTATCTGCAAGATGCATAAAAAAAGTGCCGCCTTAAGGCAGCACTTTGTAGAACAGTATTTACTTTTTACAGCGTACCTCGCAACTCCTGTTCTCTTTCAATAGATTCGAACAGGGCCTTGAAATTTCCTTTTCCAAAGCTTTTAGCGCCATGCCGCTGTATGATTTCAAAAAACAGGGTGGGGCGGTCCTCCACAGGTTTGGTAAACAACTGCAGCAAATAGCCTTCCTCATCCCGGTCAATCAGAATGTTGAGTTTTTTCAGCACCTCCAGATCTTCTTCAATATTACCAACTCTGTCCAGTACATCTTCGTAGTAGGTTTCGGGAACATACAGGAATTCAATGCCTCTTTTTCTCAACGCACTAACAGTGGCCACAATATCATCGGTAGCTACAGCTATATGTTGTACGCCCGCTCCCCGGTAGAAATCCAGGTATTCTTCAATCTGAGACTTTTTCTTACCCTTAGCCGGCTCATTGATGGGAAACTTCACATAGCCGTTGCCGTTGCTGACTACCTTACTCATCAGTGCAGAGTACTCCGTAGAGATATCTTCATCATCGAAAGTAATCAGCAGCTTGAAGCCCATTACATCTTCATAAAACCTTACCCACTCATTCATCTTACCCAGCTCCACATTGCCTACGCAGTGATCGATATACATCAGCCCGATAGGCTCTACCTTCAATAGACTTTCTTTTGCTTTATAGCCCGGCAGGAATGGTCCGTTGTAATTGTTCCGCTGTACAAACTTGTGAATGGTATCGCCATAGGTGTGTATTCCCGAAACTACTACTTCACCGAACTCATCTTGCATTACAGTCGGCTCCATATATGGTTTTGCACCACGCTTTACAGTTTCTTCAAATGCACTGCGGGCGTCATCTACCCAAAGCGACAGAAACTTAACGCCATCACCGTGCTTGCGTACATGCGCAGAAATTTCACTTTCCGGGTCGAAGGAGGAGGTCAGCACCAGGGTGATTTTGCCTTGTCGCAGCACGTAAGATGCGCGGTCTCTGAGGCCCGTTTCCAGTCCGGCGTAGGCTACCAGCTCAAAGCCCCAGGCCGACTGATAATAATACGCTGACTGCTTGGCGTTGCCACAATAGAATTCAATGTGATCGGTACCTCTTAGTGGCAAAAAGTCTTCGGTGCCGATGGTGTTGGGTTGTGTAATTTGATCCGTATTCATATCTGTTAATTTATAAGTTGATTATTAGGATAACCAGCTGAGATAATAGTCGGGGTCTTCAATGCCCAGTGCTGCTTCAGTTAGTTGCAAGGGCCTGAAGGGGTCAATCATTACTGCAAGCTCTTTGGTTTCTGCTTTGCCGATACTGCCTTCGTAAGTACCTGGGTGAGGTCCGTGAGGAATGCCACCCGGGTGCAGGGTAATTTGTCCGCGTTCCACACTCTTGCGGCTCATAAAATCACCGTCTACATAATATAACACTTCATCGCTGTCGATATTGCTGTGGTTATATGGTGCCGGTATGGAAAGCGGATGGTAATCGTACATGCGCGGCACAAAGGAGCAAACTACAAAGTTGTGCGCTTCGAATGTCTGGTGAATAGGAGGAGGCAAATGCACCCTTCCGGTAATGGGTTCAAAATTATGGATGCTGAAAGCCCATGGGTATACATAACCGTCCCAGCCAATCAGGTCAAATGGATGATGGGCATAATGGTAAGGATACATGATGCCCTGTTTCTTGATGAAAAACAGGAAGTCGCCCGATGCATCATGGGTTTGCAGGTTCACCGGCGTTTTGATATCTCTTTCACAAAAGGGCGAATGCTCCATCAGCTGCCCCACCTTGTTCATGTACCGCTTGGGGAATTCAATCGGACTGAAAGATTCTACAATCAGCAGGCGATTGTTTTCGTCGTTGAATTGTATCTGGTAGACGGTTCCTCTGGGGACAACTACATAATCGCCGTATTCGAAGGCCACTTCGCCATAGGCCGATAATAACTTTCCGCTGCCTTCATGAATGAATATCATTTCATCGGCATCGGTATTTTTATAGAAATAATCGGTCATGCTTTTCCGCGGGGCAGCCAGGGAAATATGCAAATCGCTGTTGACCAAAACTGCTTTCCTGCTTTTCAGGTAATCATCTTCCGTTGTAATCTGGAAACCTTTCAGGCTCCTAGGTTTCAGTTGCTTGCTGAGCACTACCTTGGGCTCTACCGAGAAGGGCTCACCCACCTGGCGTATTTTGGTAGGAGGATATAAATGGTATAACAGAGAATAAACATTGCTGAAACCTTCGGTGCTGAATAATTCTTCATGGTACAGCGTACCGTCCGGCTTGCGGAATTGGGTATGGCGTTTAGGGGGAATTTGCCCTAATGTGTGATAGAATGGCATAAACTACTGCTTTGTACAAAAATAAACCTTGTTGAGCAGCTTTATGGGGTGACTTTTGTCAACCTCTTGCCATAGCCTTTTAGAGGGCTCTTCTCTTAATCTCCTTGTAAATAAGACTCAACTCTCTGCTCATACTGCCTGCTACGCTGGTGTTTTCCTGGGCTCTTCTGATCAGGTAGGGTATAACGTCTTTTACTGGTCCGTAAGGCAGGTATTTAGATACGTGAAAGCCGGATTGTGCAAGGTTGAAAGTGATATGGTCGCTCATGCCGTACAATTGAGAGAAGTGCACATGCGGATGCCCAGGCTCCACGCCGCGGCGTACCGTTCCCTCGGCCAGCAACATGCTGCTTTTTTCGTTATGTGTAGCTGCACAGATGGCTATACGGTCCAGATGGTCAAGTGCCAGATTCAGCACGGCATCGTAATCGCGGTCGGTGGCAGCCTTATCAACCTGAATGGGTGATGGATAACCTTTCTCAGCAGCACGCCGGCGTTCCTTCTCCATATAGGCACCCCGCACGGGCTTCAGACCGAGGATATAGCCATGCTCCTGTGCATCCGCCAGACTGCGTTTACAAAATTCAAGACGGTCGTGGCGGTACATTTGAGGTGTGCTGAAAACGACGGCCTTTTGTCGGTTAAAGGTGCGCATGAGTTCAAATACAAGGTTGTCCACTGCGTCCTGTATCCAAGTTTCTTCTGCGTCTACATACAGACCTATACCTGCTTTTTGCGCTGCTTCCGCAATGGAAAACATCCTGTCGTAGAGCTTTTTCTTTTCCGCGCTTTCCGCGGCCGAAAGCGTTTCTCCGGAACTGATTTTCGCCAACAGGTCGAAGCGTGTTATGCCGGTAACCTTGCAGCTGATGTAAGGCACATTGCGCTGTGTGCCGGCAAATTGTAAGGTGTGGATGAGCTGGTCGCAGGTTCTTTTGAATTCTGCTTCCGATTCCTTCCCCTCTACGCCGTAATCGAGAATAGCACTTACATTGTATTGTTCTAGTTCGTTCAGCACGCGAACGGTTTCCTGCAAATCTTCACCACCGCAGAATTGCTGATAGATGGTCTGCTTGATAAGGCCTTTTACCGGAAGGTGCATATTCAGCGCCAGCGTTGCAGCTTTGGTCCCCATACGCACCAGGTTCCCGTTGTTCATCAACTTGAATAACCTGTAGGTTTTTCGCAACGCCTGATCATTTTTCCCCGAAAATGCAATGGACGTATCGTCGAACGAAAGCTGTAATGAAGTTTCCACCAGGTTACTATTTGGAGCAAAATTAACAGTTTACTCTGTGATAAGATACCCTGAGTTTCTGATTATCTTTAGGCATATGATAACACCATTTTTAAAGGGATTGCTCGTCCTGGGAATATGGTTAGGAACCGGATGGGTGCAAGCGCAGTCCTATAGCTCTTATATGGTAGGCGATACTGCCGATATTACGACAGCAACATTGCCCGGTACTGTGCTCATGGGCGGCGCCGGGGATAATGACGATGCCCTCACCTGGATGCTTACCCGCTCAGGTGGTGGCGATATAGTTGTGCTGCGCGCAAGTGGCAGCGATGGCTACAATGACTACCTGTACAGCGACCTGGGAGTTGCAGTGAATTCTGTGGAAACCATTGTTTTTAATACAGCTGCTGCGGCTACCGATCCCTATGTAATAGCCCGCATTGAACAGGCAGAGGCGCTTTGGATTGCCGGAGGTGACCAGTGGGATTATATCAGCTACTGGAGGGATACACCTGTGGAAACCGCTATCAATTACCTGATTAACGAGAAACAGGTTCCTGTAGGAGGAACCAGTGCCGGCATGGCCATACAGGGGCAGGGCTATTTTTCGGCTGAAAATGGTACCGTAACCTCCGCCCAGGCTTTGATGAACCCCTATGCGAATGCTGTGACCATCGGCTACGACGATTTTATTGAGAATCCTGCTTTGCAACATATTATTACCGATACGCATTTCGACAATCCGGATCGAAAAGGTAGACTGGTGGCATTTATGGCAAGGCTCTACACTGACCAAGGTATACAGCCATTTGCCATTGCCTGTGAAGAATTTACCGCTGTATGCATTGACGAAAATGGCATCGCTACTGTGTTTGGAGAGTATCCGGCCTATGATGACTTTGCCTGGTTTGTTCAGGTGAATTGTGAGGGTGAAACGATACCTGAAGTTTGCGAAGACGGAGAAAAACTGACGTGGAACCGCGATGCGGCTGCGCTGAAAGTAATTAAAGCTCCGGGTCGCATTAACGGTGAAGGAACAGTAGACCTCAACGACTGGAAAACAATTACAGGTGCAGACGTGACCTGGGAAAACTGGTGGGTAGAGGATGGCTCCCTTGAGCTGGAGAGCGATGCAGCAGCAATTGATTGCAGCAGCTCACCTACCAGCCTGAATACAACGGCGCCATCAGCTGTGGCGTGTTTCCCCAATCCCGCTCATACGAACCTTCAGTTGTTTTTGCCTGTTATGGGCAATGTAGAGCTGATGGACCTGACCGGGTCAGTTGTGTACAGCCGGCAACATGCTGCAGGCACTGCTGTCCTTCCGGTGAACAGGTTATCGAATGGCATTTATATCTTGCGGTTCGATGGCACTTATATAGATAAAGTAGTTATACAACATTGAAAAAGGTAGATAATGATAGAAAATGAAAAATTAAAGTTACCGCAGTTGCTTCTCTCTGTTTTTTTAACGGTGATTGTCGGAAGCATCAGCGGTTTTTTTACAGCCGGTGAAATTGACACGTGGTATGCAACATTAGAGAAGCCGGCACTGAATCCGCCGAACTGGATCTTCGGTCCGGTGTGGACCTTCCTGTACATTCTGATTGGAGTAGCATTGTATTTTTATCTGGTTACGCCATCGTCGAATTCCAAGCGCATGGGATATCAGTTTTTTGCTATTCAGCTGTTATTGAACTTTCTCTGGTCTTTATTCTTTTTCAAAATGCAATCTCCGCTGCTGGCATTGGTCGATATCTTCCTGCTCATTGCAGCCATCGTTGTTACGATGTTCTATTTTGGAAAAGTGCGCATGCTGGCAGCATTGCTCATGATTCCCTATCTGGCCTGGGTTTGTTTTGCTACCTATCTCAATCTGGGTATTTTACGGCTCAACTAAACAGGATACCTTCAATTCAGTATCTTTACGTCAATGCAGCAATTTGTTGTTTCAGCCAGGAAGTATCGCCCTTTGTCATGGGATGAAGTGGTAGGGCAGGACCATATTGTCACCACCCTTAAGAATGCCATCCTGCAGGAACATCTGGCACAATCTTTCCTTTTTTGCGGCCCAAGAGGAGTAGGAAAGACCACCTGCGCCAGGATTCTGGCCAAAACCATCAATTGTGAAAACCTCAGTGCCGAAGGTGCTGCCTGCGATAACTGTGAAAGCTGTAAATCGTTTGCTGGCAATGCATCGTTCAATATCCATGAAATTGACGCGGCTTCCAATAACTCAGTAGATGATATCCGCAACCTGGTAGATCAGGTGCGTTATGCGCCGCAAAGTGGAAAGTACAAGGTCTACATCATAGATGAGGTGCACATGCTCTCGGCAGCGGCTTTCAATGCCTTCCTCAAAACACTGGAAGAACCTCCTCCCTACGTGAAGTTCATTCTGGCTACCACCGAAAAGTATAAAATCATTCCGACCATATTGTCGCGCTGCCAGATTTTCGATTTCAACAGGATTACGGTCAAGGATATGATTTTCCAGTTGAAAAAAATCTGCACCAGCGAAGGTATTCAGGCAGACGATGAGGCATTCCACCTGATTGCGCAAAAAGCAGATGGTGCCATGCGGGATGCACTCTCCATTTTTGACCGCATCACCACCTTTACCGGAAAAGCGATAACCGGAAAGGATGTTATTGAAAACCTCAATATCCTCGACTACGATTATTATTTCAAGATGACCGACATGCTGTTGCAACAAGATGCAGCAGCCATTTTATTGTTGTTCAATGAAATCACTTCCAAGGGTTTTGACGGCGACACTTTTTTAATCGGTTTCGCCGAACACATGCGCAACCTGCTGGTATGTCATAATCCGGCTACTATTGCACTGCTGGAAACCAGCGATGCTGTTGCGGAAAAGTATAAACAGCAGGCAGGCGCTGTATCGCCATCGTTTGCATTGTCTGCGCTCAATCTGCTCAATCACTCCGATATACAATACCGTATTGCCAAGAACAAGCACCTCCATGTGGAGCTGGCGCTGCTGCGCTTGTGCTACATGAGCAATGCTATTCAAACCCCCGGAATCGGAACTGCCCCTCAAAAAAAAACGGCTGACCTGAGCAAAACGGCTCCTGTCGCTCAGCCGGTCCCCGCTAATAAAACACCGGAAACCACGACACCTCCACCTGCTGCGGTGAAGTTGAAGATGGAAAAATATGAGACACCTCCGGCACCGGTCAAAAAAGAAGAACCGGAACAAAAGGTGGAATTGAATATTCCGGTAATCAACTTAAAATCCGGACCGCGCAAAAAGGAAGTAATCGAAGAAGAGGAAGTGGAAGCAACGCCTGTGCAGGAAGCTAAACCCGTGCAGCCGGAGATCTTTTTCATGGCCTGGAAGCAATACGCCGATCTCATCCGATCCAGTAAGCAGCATATGGCCATCCTTATGGATCATTCCCGTGTGCACATAGGCGAGGAGAATGTAATTGAAATACAGGTCGATTCGCAAATGGAGGTTACCCTGTTCCGTGAATCTGCACAGGAACTGCGGTCTTTCCTGGCGGAAGCCATGGACAATCATGGCTTCGAGTTGCGCTTTAGCGTAGTGGAGGGCGAAGTAACAACACGTCGTCCTTATACTATCATGGAGAAATACCGCAAGATGGAAGAGGTCAACCCCGACATTAGAGCCCTCTCGGAACTTTTAGGAATGGAATTAGATATATAAATTATAATTAGCATATGAAATATTCATTTTTAACAGGCATCTTGGTCCTGTCGGTGCAGATGGCAGTGAGCCAGACAAATTCTGGTGGAGTCAGCAATACGAACAGCAACTCCGGTGTCAACCAGCAAATGTTGCAACAGCTGAATCAGCAGAACAACCAGCAGAATAATCAACAGGCTGGCAGCTCTGTTTATGAAGTGGGCACCGCCGCGGGTTACGTGAATCCGCTGGAAATTTATCAGGGAACCATACCCAGCTCGACTGCGATACAGCAACCTGCTAAACGGGAGGCTGCTGTATTATCCTATAAGGGCGACCCCACGGCTACGCGCATGTACCGACTCCCCAATGGGCTTACTGTTTATTTGTCCAAAAATACCCTGGAGCCACGCATACAGACTTACATAGCGGTACGCACCGGATCTAAAAATGATCCTCCTACCACTACCGGACTGGCGCATTACCTCGAGCATATGATGTTCAAGGGGACTGAGAATATAGGAACCAGCAACTGGGAGCGCGAAAAGATCATTCTCGACGGCATCGCCAGATTATATGAGGAGCACCGGCAGGAAAAGGACGAAAACAGGAAGAAAGAAATCTATGCGGAGATCGACAGAATGTCGCAGGAAGCAGCCAAATTTGCCATACCCAATGAGTACGATAAAATGATAGGTTCGCTGGGTGCCAAGGGAACCAATGCCTATACCAGTCTGGAAGAAACCGTCTATGTCAATGATATTCCCTCCAATGAACTGGAGAAATGGCTCATCATAGAAAGCGAGCGTTTCCACCGATTGGTATTGCGCCTCTTCCATACAGAGCTGGAAGCAGTTTATGAAGAGTTCAATATGAGTCAGGACAGAGATGGAAGAAAAATGTGGAAGGCCTTTATGGAATCCATGTTTACCAAACATACCTATGGAACACAGACTACCATCGGAGAAGGAGAACACCTGAAAAACCCCAGCATGTACCGCATTATGGAATATTTTTCCAGGTACTACGTACCCAATAACATGGCTATCATTTTATCAGGCGACCTCGATTACGATGCTACGATAGATTTGATTACCAAATACTTCGGTAACTATGAAGCAAGACCTGTTCCCGATTATAAACCCGCCAAAGAGGAACCGATAACCAGTGTAAAAAGAAGAGAAGTTTATGGTACTGAAGCGGAATCGATGATGATGGGATATCGCCTGCGCGGCAGCGGCAGTGCTGATGTACTCAAGGCGCAAATGGTGGCAGCTTTGCTGTCCAACGGTCAGGCAGGATTGTTCGACCTGGATCTCAATCAGGCACAAAAAGTACTGAGCTCAGAAGCCTTTGTGTATGAACTCACCGATTACAGTATGTTGATCATGAGCGCTGAACCCAAAGAAGGACAGACACTGGAAGCATGTGAAGCCCTCTTGCTGCAACAGCTGGACAGGATTAGAAAAGGAGATTTTGACGAATGGCTTATGGATGCAGTGGTCAATGATATGCGACTGTCACGTACGAAGAGCTTTGAAAGTAACTGGGGCAGGACCAGTGCATTGGTGGATGCGTTCATTATGCGAAAAGACTGGAAAGTTTACCTCGACGAACCCGATAACATGGCGAAGCTTACCAAAAAGGAAATCATGGATTTCGCCAGTGAGATGTTCACGAATGAAAATTATGTGATTGTCTACAAGCGGATGGGAGAAGATAAAAATGTTGAAAAAGTAGATAAGCCCGCTATCACCCCGGTAGAAGCCAACAGAGACATTGAGTCGGAATTTTTAAAAGAATGGATGCGTTTGAGCTCTTCTGCTACTGAACCGAAATTCGTCGATTATAAGAAGGACATTCAGCGGGCAGCACTGGATAATGATATTCCGCTTTCAGTGGTTCCCAACACCATCAACGATCTCTTCGAATTGTACTACGTATTCGATATGGGCAGCGACAATGATCTGGAACTGGCACTTGCACTGAGCTATCTGCCCTACCTTGGCACCAACGATTATTCCGCTGCAGCTCTAGAACAGGAATTTTTTAAATATGGTTTGAGCTTTAATGTGTCTGTAGGTTCTGACAGAACTTACGTTACACTGAGCGGACTGGAGGCCAACATGGAAAAGGGAGTGGAGCTGCTCGAGCATATACTTGCCAATGTGAAGGCCGATAAGGATAAGTACGAGGAAATGGTAGGGTTGATGTTGAAGGAGAGAAGTGATGCCAAACTCAATAAGAGTGTGATTCTCAACAGGGCAATGGCGTCTTATGCCCAGTATGGTCCCGACTCAAGATTCAAGCACCAGCTGTCGGAGAAGGAATTGCGTTCTTACAATCCCAACCGCCTGATAGACAGAGTGCATGATCTAACTACTTATCCGCATGAAGTCTTTTATTATGGCAACAAAGATTTGGGCGCGGTTAAAATGATGCTGAACAAGCAACATAAAGTTCCCGCCAGGAAGAACAGTTATCCGGAGGCAAGGAAGTTTACAGAGCTGCCCACCACAGAGAATAAAGTCTATTTTGTGCACTATGATATGGTGCAGGCTATGATCCTGCGCATGTCGAAAGATGAGCAGTTCAATAAGGAACTGATTCCGGTAGCACAGTTATTCAATGAATACTTTGGCAGCGGTCTGTCGTCTATTGTTTTCCAGGAAATCAGGGAAACCAGAGCATTGGCTTATTCGGCTTATGCGAACTACTCCATTCCTTCAATGGCAGATGATGCCCACTACGTGAGAAGCTATGTAGCGACCCAGGCAGATAAGATGCAGGACGCCATAGAGGCCATGTCAGAAATCATGAACGATATGCCTCAGGCAGAACAACAATTTGCGCAGAGCGTGGAAGCGTCCATCAAAAAAATACAGAGCGAAAGGGTAACCAGAAGCAGTGTTTACTGGAACTACCAGCAGGCATTGAGAAGGGGACTGGACTACGATGTACGGGCAGATGTATACGACGCGCTGCAGGGAATGACCATCAACGATTTGAATAATTTCTTTGATGAGCATATTGCCGACCGCAACTATACCTACCTGGTGATTGGCGACAGAAGCAAGCTTGATATGGAATACCTGCGCAGTCTGGGCAGCTTTGAAGAGCTGACTTTGGAGCAGATATTCGGATATTGAGCTGGCAGAGGGTTTACATTCGACAGGACGGGTAGTGCTTCATTATCTGTCAGTTAGCACAGGGAACAATTGGCGGTATGCGCTGTTAGACAGCATTATACGCAGCGCACCTTTGCATTTCGCTGAGGCGTGCGTATTTTCGCAGTTCAAAATAAGAGAAGAATGGCAGAAGTGATTAGAATGCCCCGCATGAGTGATACAATGACCGAGGGTGTTTTTGTAGCATGGCACAAGCAGGTTGGAGATAAAGTGAAAAGCGGGGATGTCCTGGCAGAAGTGGAAACCGATAAGGCGACCATGGAGCTGGAAAGCTACGATACCGGGGTATTATTATATGTAGGTGTGGAAGCGGGTAGTGCTGCTCCCGTCGATTCTGTAATAGCTATTATAGGTAAGGAAGGCGAGTCCTACGAAGAGTTGCTGAAGGCTGCTGAAGCCGAAGATAAAGCCGCGGCATCCGGTGCAGAAGAAGAAAAGCCGGAGGCTCCCAAGGCAGCTGATAAACCAGTAGAACAGGCTCCTGCTCCGGCCGAAAAGGCTCCGGAAGTGCAGGCCCCCGTAACTGCAGAAGCAGAAACAACAGAAGACGGTAGGCTTAAAGCTTCACCCTTGGCTAAGAAGATAGCTGCCGAGAAGGGCATTCCGCTCCATCAGGTGAACGGAAGTGGTGACGGCGGCAGGATTGTACGTCGTGATGTAGAGAACTATGTACCTGCCGCGGCATCAGCCGAAACTCCTGCCAAAGAAAAACAGGTTGTTATCAATATCCCGACCTTTGTCGGAGAAGAATCCTTCGAAGAAGTGGCGGTTTCTCAAATGCGGAAAACCATCGCCGGCCGCTTGTCTGAAAGTAAGTTCAGTGCACCGCATTTCTACCTTACTATTAGTATTGACATGGACAACGCCATCGCGGCGCGCAAGAGCATGAATGAAGTAGCTCCGGTCAAGATTTCTTTCAATGATATGATTGTCAAAGCTGCCGCTTTATCATTGAGGCAGCATAAAGCAGTGAACAGCAGCTGGCTGGGAACCAAAATTCGCTACAATAACCATGTGCACATTGGTGTAGCAGTGGCCATCAACGACGGACTGGTTGTTCCTGTAATTCGCTTCGCCGACGGAAAGTCCCTGTCGCAGATCAGCGCAGAAACTGGTTCGCTCGCTACCAGAGCAAGAGAGCGCAAATTGCAGCCACAGGATTGGGAAGGCAATACCTTCACCATTTCGAATCTGGGAATGATGGGCATTGAAGAGTTTACCGCTATCATCAATCCACCTGATGCCTGTATCCTCGCAGTAGGCGGTATCAATCAGGTGCCCGTGGTGAAGAATGGGCAGGTGGTTCCGGGAAATATCCTGAAGATGACCATGAGCTGCGATCATAGGGTTGTGGATGGTGCAACAGGAGCGCAGTTCCTGCAGACCCTGAAAGGCTATCTGGAAGATCCGGTGAGAATGTTGGTTTAATGATTGGGGTATTCCCTTAGGGAATAATCACATCGTGGATGCATTTCATGGGAAGGTATACACCACCTTTCAGTAACACGAAGTCATCAGTGGTAGCCCATACGGTGGTCTCCACTTCGTAGTAACCTGTTGTGGTTTCAAATATGATTTTTACCTTGGCGTGGTAGGTATTGCCCAATATCATACTCTGAAACAATAACTGTTTGCGCTTGTCCATAAACACTGTCCCCGGTAATACTTCATGTTCTATGAATTGAAGGCGGGGGATATCTTCCTTCTCAATTGGCTGTACAGTTACATTTTCCATTGGTATGCTTTTTAGTGAACAGTTGTTCGTTTTTCTTGGTTGGGAAAAGTAGCATAATAACCACTAATAACCAAAATGAGCCAAAATTCTGATACGGTTACCATGGTGCTGGGCGCGTCACCGCATACCCTCCGATACAGTAACAAAGCTGTGCGCAAACTTACAGCACACGGACATGCAGTAGTTGCGGTAGGTAATCGCCTGAATACCATTGGAGACATTCAAATTGTCACAGGTATGCCCGAACTGAAAAATGTTCATACAGTTACCTTGTACCTGAATGCGGACAGGCAGCAGGCGTATGAAGATTACCTGCTCTCCCTCCGGCCACAGCGCATCATTTTCAATCCGGGAGCCGAGAATCCCCGGCTCGCTGCCAGGGCCCGTGAGGCGGGAATTGAAGCAATTGAAGCCTGTACCTTAGTTTTGCTCTCTATAGGCGAATATTAATAGAGGTGACGGTACTATCGCATACAGAAGAAAATTACATCAAGTGCATCTTTTCACTTAGTGAAACCAAGGATGGTAACATCTCCACCAATGCAATTGCAGACAGGCTGGGAACCACAGCGGCTTCTGTGACTGATATGATCAAGCGCCTTGCCGGAAAATCCATCGTGCATTATGAAAAGTACTATGGTGTGAGCCTTACCGAAGCCGGGCAACAGGTGGCTGTGAACCTCATCCGAAGGCACCGGCTATGGGAGACATTTCTGGTTGATAAACTAGGATTTCACTGGGATGAAGTGCACGATATGGCAGAGGAGCTAGAACATGTCGCTTCTGACCTGCTGACTGAACGCCTTGATGCTTTTCTGGGTAAGCCGCGTTTCGACCCGCATGGCGACCCCATTCCGGACAGCAAGGGTAATATTTCCTATCATGAAGATGTCACACTGGACAAGGTCGATGCAGGCAAGAAAGGAATCATTGTCGGCGTCACCGATCACACACCTGCCTTCCTGCAGTTTCTCGAAAAACATAATCTCGTACTCCACACACCAGTATTCATTGAATCGGTAGAAGACTACGATAACAGCCGGAACATCCTCATCGCCGGCAAGGAAACCATGGCGGTCTCCCAGAAGGTAGCCGGCAATTTGTTGGTTCGATTGGTGCATTAACCTTATATTTAGGTATGCATTATCGTTTGATTTTCTTTATCTGCATGTTTTTATGCCTAGGACGAAGTAATGCCCAGGTGAATTTTCTGAGAACATATGAACCCCAATTTTCGAGCTTAGGTGAAATTGTAGCTACTAATGATAATAATTTCATTATATGTAAAAAGCACGCAATTGATACGGTCAGCAGCATTTATTACCCGGAGCTCTGGAAGGTGGATATTTACGGTGATCCTGTGTGGATACATTCGTTTAGCGATGACACTGCAGGGGTTTTATATTGCCTTACAGACTTACCCGATGGTACTTTCCAGGTCATAAAATCGGATTGGACGGATGGCGCGAATATTCTTCATTTTAATTCCGATGGTGTTTTTCTGGACACATTTTCATTGGACCTTGTTTCAGAATACAACCACAGATTTCAATCCTGGTTACCCAACGGCGATGCCCTTTGGAAGACTTCTGATGATTACACATTAGGTGATACGGACTTCACCATCAAGCTCTACAGATTAACACCTGCAGGTGATACGGTATGGACGCTCTTTTTCGAATCTGATGATTGGGGGGGCAATTACCGTCACTATTTACTGCAACTGGAGGATGGCTTTTTGCTTTGCAGGGTAGATGATTTTTATTTGGATCCAGATCTTTATTGGGATAGCAGAGTTTTAGAATGCACTTTCTCCAAATATACCAACGACGGTGTATTTCTTTGGACACAAGTCGATTCCGGATATACGATAAGGGACGTTATCTCAGATGATGCCGGAGGATTCTATGCATTGCTTCCGTTGCAACACGATTCATTAAGTGATGCAACGGGTACTTTTGCGATTGCGCATTTCGATAGTGGTGGAGAAATAATCTGGAAAAAGGACTATCCCGATGAGTTCAATAATTATTATCCGGGTTTTTTCAGGCACGATGCAGGTTTTGACCTATTTGCTTTAACAAGTTTTGGTACATGGGGCGATGAATTTGTCAAAATGTACAGATTTGATTTAGCTGGTGATACGATTACAAAAGTTCCTTTCGAAAACAGCGATGTCGCTTTTACCTCCTACGCCGCACGAAGAATGGATGGTGGATACATGCTGACAGGAACCTATAAGTATGGGCCACTCCCTACACAATTACTCCCTCTTTTGATTGGAATTGATTCCGTTGGAACACTTGAAAACAATATGTTGACCGGCAAAGCCTATGTCGATGTGGATGAGAATGGAATCTTTGATGGCGAAGACGTGCCCTTGAAAAACAGAATCATTCAGATGGATGAATCAATTGTTTGGGCGCTTACAGATTATGATGGAAATTATACGATGTTTAATTATGATACAGGCACAGTACACATACGGAACATCACAGATACATTGGATTATTTCACCATTGTACCGGATGCCGGCTATGTTGTGGAGATGCCCGATTTAGTAACAGATTATGACGGTCTCGATTTCAGGTATATAGCCGATAGCTTTCTGGTAGACTTGTCCACAGAAGTGATAATTAATATTGCCCATCCCGGGGTGGGCGTGCATGGCTATGTGCTAGTGGAAAACAAGGGGTCGCTGCCTGCTTACTATGCCCACATTCAGCTGCAAAACGATACCTTGTTCACCGAACTGGATAATAGCTATCCGGAAGTCTATGATTTCAATGAAACATTTTCGGAATGGGTTATTGAATCTATTCCAATATTTTCAACTGCTTATGTCCATTTTGAAATGCTTATACCTTACGATTTCGACTTATTGGGCGATACCATTCACGCCCTTGCTGATGTATGGAGCCTTGATGATGATTTTACACCGCTGAATAATTCCGATACAACCTTTAAAGTAATATCAGCAGCTTATGATCCCAACCGAATCACTGCAGAACCGGCAGGTACCACCGAATGGGGTTACGTCGATCCAGATCTGGAGCAACTCACTTATCTCATTGAATTTCAAAATACCGGAAACGATACAGCGGATCTGGTTGTGTTAATCGATACACTGCCTGCCGAATTGATACAGGTTAGTTTGAAAATGCTAGGCGCAAGTCATCCGTATGAAATGCAGATGCAGGATAATGGAATGGTAAAATGGATATTTGAAAATATTCAATTGCCCGACAGCACTACCAACGAAGCCGAAAGCCAAGGTTTTGTGTTGTATAACATAAAACTACAAGCGGGCTTGCCGGAGGGAACACAGTTTGGAAACAAGGCCGAAATATATTTTGATACCAACCCACCCATTATAACCAATACGGCCTTCACAACACTGGAAACCTACATCCCTCAGGCAATTCCAGCATCCTATCCCGTCTTCCAACTCCATCTGTTCCCCAATCCAACAGATGATATGCTCCGCATATACGTCGATCGCGATGCTGATTTTTATATATGCGGTTCATTAGGAGAAAGATATTTGATGGGAAGGCTTACAGTTGGTGAAAATCGCCTGACCGTAGGGAATATTCCGGTAGGTCAATACTGGTTGGTTGTGCAGGCAGAAGGTAGGCAGATGAGTCAACCGTTAACCATTGTCAGGTAACAAGTTTTTTTGTTTTTGAGGTGATGCTTTTCTTGCAATATGAGCAACGAAGGCCATTGCGAAAAGTACACCCAGCACCACCACCATGCTTCCGGAAATGGATGCGTTTATCCAGACTGCAAGATAATACCCGGCTACAGCAGCTATTACACCGGTCGCAGCTGCCAATAGCAACATTTGTTGTAGTTTTCGTGTGAGCAGATATGCGGTAGCCGCAGGCACAATCAGAAACGCCACTACCAGAATAGCACCCACGCTTTCAAAGGTGAATACAGTAGTTACCGATACAGCTCCCATCAGCAGATAATGCCACGTAGCTACTGAAATACCAAGTGTGGCTGCATACTCAGGGTCGAAGGTGGTAATGTACAAGCCTTTGTAGCCAAAGTACAGAAATGCTATGATAGCCAGGAATAAGCCACCCAATGTCCAGACTGCTACCGGTACACCAAGCCATGTTTCAAATCCGATGAATGCAATTTCACCGTATAATACACATTCCTGATCCAGATCTACCTGGTCGGCGAAAAAGGTGATGAGAATAACACCAATCGCAAACAGCCAGGTGAAACTAATACCAATGGAAGCATCTTCCTGTACTCTTGCTTTTTTAGTAAATACTTCAATCATCCACGTGCATAGCATACCAAATGCAGCTGCTCCTATCAGCATGGGAACGCTGCTGCGGCTTCCCGACAGTAAAAATGCAACGGCAATGCCCGGCAAAACAGCGTGGGAAATCGCATCACCCACCATAGACATTTTGCGCAGCACGAGATAACAACCCAGCAGGCCGCTTGTCATCGCTACCAGACTTCCTGTCAATATGATCCAGAATGCATCGCTCATTACCAGGGGATTGTTTTATTGTGCGGATCCTTATCGGGGAAGTCGAGCAGGCGCGCCAGTTTCTCTTCCATTTCAGGAGTTATAATATGTTCGATGGCCTCAGCATCATCATGTACATGGTCTGCTGCAATATTCATTTTTTCTGTAAGGTACATTTCCCACAACCGGTGAATGCGCACTATCCTTTTCCCTTCCTCTTCACCGGAGGTGTTGAGCTGGTAGCCGTTGTCCTGACGCACTACCATACCCTTTTTAATAAGAGAACGCAGTGCCCGTGCCAGCTTAACAGGGTCCATACTTCTTCTCTGGAGCATAGCCTCCATCGTGAAAGTTTGCCGCTCGGGATGTTGTTCCTTTAAATGGTACAGCACCTTCAGTGTGTTCTCCCGGCCTACCTTTTCCCCGTAACGCCTGCGCAGCAACCAGCTTGCTGCTAACCCTTTTCCGGGCGCAGCTATCAGGCTGAAGAGTACCAGCAGGGAAGTCATGGTTACCACCCACGGTCCGGTAGGCATCCGGTTGTCGGTATAGGAAATGAAAGCACCCATAAATCCACCCAGTATGCCAAATGCGACGCTTAGCAAAACCATTTTCTTCAGGTTGTTCGTCCAGAATCGCGCTGCAGCCGGCGGCGTTATGAGCATAGCAGCCATTAGTACAACACCCACTGCCTGTATACCCACTGCCACCGCCATGACTGTAAGTGTCGTCAATAGTGTTTCCAGAAAGCGAATGGGCATACCGGACGCACGGGCATATTCAGGGTCGAAAGCAAGCAGAGTAAATTCCTTGAAAAACAATACCACTACCAGTACAATAATGCCACTCACTACCATCATGGTAATGATATCGTCGGGCGACATGGCCGCAGCTTTTCCTAAAAGGAAATTATTCAATCCGCTTTGACCCGCATTACCGGTTTGCTGTATATAGGTCAGTAATACAATGCCTGCACCAAAGAAAACGCTGAGCGCTATACCGATAGCGGCATCTGTTTTAATACGGCTCTTTCGGGTGACGATGTCCACCAGAAAAATGGAGAGCCAGCCGGTGACGAAGGCACCACCTAATAGTACCCATAGGTTTCTGGTGTCGAAAAGCAGGAAAGCCAGACAAATACCGGGTAGTACAGAATGAGCGATGGCATCTCCGGTGAGCGAGCGTTTGCGCAGGAATGCAAAAGTACCGATGGTGGAAGAGCTGATGCCCAGAAATACCATACCGGCCAGTACAAACAGAACATTGGGGTCGCTAAAGGAAAAGAAATCTGATATAGTGGAAAGTAATATCATTTTTTACCGTCTATACGCCAGGAAATACCTGCGCTGAAAAAATAACTGTCGGCATAGGTTAGCGATACCCCTGCGCTGGCGTCTAATTGAAAAAGCGGACTCAGGAGATAGGTTATACCTGCATCCATGGCATAGTCATTAGGATTGTTACTTCCGGGAATGGCAGACACGGTGAACTGTTCTGCAAAAATGCCCAACTTTTCAAAAGGGGCATAACCTGCCGAAATGCTGTAAACATATTGCAAAAGAGAGCTATTCGTATCATAGCTGAAGCCTGCATTGGCACTCAGTGTGAAGGCCTCGTTGATATCCTTCTGCGCCGCCAATAAAACCCTTAGTGCATTGTGTGGTTCCCGGTATTCTGCTGTCGCGAGTTGCGAAAAAACGAAATGCGTTAGCAAGGCCATCTGAATACCCCTGGTATCTTTTTCGGTGAGCAGTATTTTAAGTCCAAGTGATACAGGGGCTATGCCCAGTTGATTCGCATCGGCAACAGGATCCAGAACAGGGAACAGTTCACCCCTTAATTCAAAATGCTCGTTGATACCATAACGAAGCAGCGTGGATAAAATACCAACTTCTCTGTCGCTGCCTTCAAAAGCAATCCCTACGCCTTGCTCCACCTGCAGGGAACCCCCGGGTACAATCACCGCACTTTCTGTTATATCAGGTCGGTCTGTAACCAGCTCCTGACCCTGAATAAGAAAAGGTGATACAAAAAGTAGAAAAAATAGAATGTGTTTCATGACTAATTCTTTTCTCTTAAAGGGGCTTCCAGCTCTGCCATAAGTTCACCTACACTGGTTAACATATTGAGCTTGCCACCATATGTTTTTCGCAGGAATTCAGGAATGAAAATATCTGACTTGGGACCACTGCCTATGAGCTGGGTATTCAATAATATAATCCAGTCGAAGTATTTGTAGGCGCTTTGTAAGTCATGGTGCACAACAACTATCGACTTCCCCTCCTTACGCATCTCGCCCAGCAATTCAAATATGGTTTGTTCGGTGGTGGCATCAATTCCTGCAAAGGGCTCGTCCATCAAATACACTTCTGCTTGCTGGGCTAACGCGCGGGCAATAAAAACGCGTTGCTGCTGACCGCCTGACAACTGTGAAATCTGCCTTTTGATAAAGTCTTGCATTCCTACTTTTTCAAGGCAGTGGAAGGCGAGCTCCTTATCGGCTGCATGGAGTTTGCGCAATAACCCCCGTTTGCGGTAACGTCCCATCAGTACCACATCCAACACACTGGCAGGGAAATCCCAGTCTACCGAACCGCGTTGTGGAACATAGGCTACTTTTTCGCGCACCTCATCAATGGGTCTGCCGAGGATGCGCACATAACCGCTGTCGGGATGGGCCAATCCCATAATAGCTTTAATCAAGGTAGACTTCCCTGCGCCGTTGGGTCCTATAATACCGGTGAGTACACCGGCGGGCAGACTAAAATCTACACCCCAAAGGGCTGGTTTGCGCTGATAGCTCACGGTCAGGTCGTGCGCTTCAATGACGGGATGTTCCGCTCTTATAGTCATGGTGTGGATGAAGTTTGAAGTGCATGAAGCAATAACATCACATTGTGCCGAACCATGCCGGGATAGGTTCCTTCTGCAGTACCTTCAGCGCCCATCGCATCGCTGAACAGGGTGCCTCCTAAAGCGACATCATGTCCTTTGCTTTTGCAACCTTGCATCACTGAACGGATCGATTTTTCAGAAACGGAACTCTCTATAAATACTGCAGGTATCCTGCGATCACTGATTAGATTCACCATATCGGTGATGTCCTTAAGGCCAAATTCTGCAGCAGTAGATATACCTTGTAGTCCTATCACCTCAAATTGATAGGCGCGGCCGAAATATTCAAATGCATCATGGGAGGTGATGAGTACCCGGTTCCTATCGGGGATGGTAGCTAACGTGTCGGAAACCCATTGATTCAGCGAATGCAAACGCTCCGTATAGGCAAGTCCCGATTCAGTACAGCTATCTAAACCAATGGCTTTGCAAAGCTGGGGGCACAACTGGTCGATGGCTTTAGACCAAAGGGCAACATCAAACCAGATATGCGGATCATAGGTTGGCAAATCGTTGCGCAAGGACGTAACTATGAATTGGGAAGTATCCAACCCATCCGAAAGATTGAATACCGTCGTACTTTTTGCAAGTTGGTCAAATACTTCCTGCATTTTTCCTTCCAGATGCAAGCCATTGTACACGATAATGTCGGCTGAACGCAATAATGCAAGATCGCCTTGCGTCGCTTTGTACAAATGCGGGTCCACGCCGGGTCCCATTAGGGCTTCCACCCGCGCATGTTCTCCAACTATGGCCCTGGTGGCATCGGCAATCATACCGGTGGTTACCACTATCAATGGCCGATCGTCCTTATCACCGGCTGGCTGGCAGGATGCAACCCATACCATCAGCGGAAGCAGCAGCAACATCAGCTGTTTTTTCATACTACAAATGTAGCAAATATTTAGAAATACAAAAAAGTAATTTTAGATAAGTCTAAAAATATTCCTTGTTGAACAAGCGCTACATTTGCAGTGTGAAAAATCCGTTCGAACAGGGAGCCGTAAAGGAATTCGTCAAAATCGTGCAGGAGCATGAAAAGGCCGAATTTGAATCGGGTACGGTGCATGCCGTATACTCGACCTTTAGTCTGGCTAAGGATGCAGAATGGAGCACGCGCCTGTTTGTGCTGGATATGAAGGAGGAAGATGAAGAGGGAATTGGCACCTTCATAGAAGTGAATCATCATGCACCGGCATTGATTGGCACCGAAATATGTTTCAGGGCATATTTAATGGAGGTGAACAACCATGAGGTTATTTGTCGCTTTGAAGCTTATGCCGGGGAACGCATGATTGCCTCCGGCCGAACGGGACAAAAAGTATTAAAAAAAGAAAAGGTCTTCAGGTTGCTGGAGGCGGTAAAGGAAGCGAAATGAAACCTGCTCAGGTAAATATCAGGAATAGAAGGGCGACATTCGATTACGAACTAATCGATACCTATACGGCAGGGCTGCAGTTGCACGGAAGTGAAATCAAGTCTATCCGCGAAGGGAAAGTGAGCATGAACGATGCTTATTGCATCTTCAAGGACAATGAGTTGTGGTTGAAGAACATGCATGTGAAAGAGTATGATCTGGCCACACACTGGCAGCACGATCCTATCAGGATGCGCAAGCTGCTGTTGCAGAAAAAAGAATTACGCAAGCTGCTGGCCAAAGTGAAAGAACGGGGCTTTACGATTGTTCCGCTGCGGGTTTTCATCAGCGACCGCGGATTTGCCAAAGTGGATATTGCACTGGCTCGCGGAAAGAAAACCTTCGACAAACGCAGCAGTATCAAGGAAAAGGATCAAAAAAGGGACCTTGACAGGTCCCTTGGAAAGTTGCGTTGATGCGGCTGTTAGTTCCTTCCGTTATCGTATTCAAACTTAATCAGGAAGTCCACCGTACTGGAGCTGGAAATGACAGTGGTATCGGCTGTTTGCTGATAGTTATCTGAGAAATTGACGGTCAGCGTCATATCACTCCACGCTAACCTGGGGATATCATACGACTGGTAGTCGGCAAGGATTCCCGTTGCATCCAGATTGACAGTAGTCTTATTCTTATCGTCATTCGACCAGAACCAGAAACTGGTTTTGGTACTCGTTTGAATTTCCTGGTTGGCATTGGCAGGGTCGGTGAACGTCTCTGTAGTCTGGATATCGCCGTTGTCTTTGATGTTCATATTGTAGGTATAGCCATAACTTACCGTGCTGCCGTCGCTGGTGATAAAAATATTCGAGCCATCAAACTCATAGCGGGTAGTTGTTGACATACCATCGATGGTATTCACCACAGTGCCTTGCATCTCCACCATCTTCCAGTTTTGCGCCAGGCGGGCATCCCGGGTGTGTAGGGAAAGGAAAGGATCATCTTCACCCCGACCAAAACAGCCGCTGAGCGATATAGCTACTACAACTATAAAAATGGATTGGAAAATAAATGTTGCTTTTTTCATACTGAATGGTAATTGAAGCGCAAAGTTAATACTTCTAATTAGCAAAGAGGGCTGTTGGTCTCATCGCGTTGCATGTATGTGCAATTAAAAAACTTTACCCGGCAACATAGGCACGAATCGGAAGGTAGCTCCCTCCTCCTGATGAAATCCTCCTTCGGCATCGCGGCGGATGCGCAACATTACTTGGTCCTCTTCACTGCCCAGCGGAATCACCAAAATTCCTTGGGGCTTCAGCTGCTGCAACAGGGCCTCCGGAATATGAGGAGCAGCAGCCGTTACAATAATCCTGTCAAAAGGGGCAAACACGGGCAATCCGGCATATCCGTCTCCAAAAAATGTTTTGATTCCCGCGTATCCCAGTTCGTCGAGCATGATGCGGGCTGCATCGTGTAAAATCCTGAAACGCTCTATAGAATAAACTTTTGCTTTCATTTCAGCCAACACGGCTGCCTGGTAGCCGCTCCCGGTACCAATTTCCAGCACTTTCATACCGCGCTCCACCTGCAGCATTTCAGTCATATAGGCTACGGTATAGGGCTGGCTGATGGTTTGCCCTTCTCCAATCTGAAAAGCTTTGTCTTCATAGGCATGGCTGATAAAAGCCGCATCGAAAAACAAATGCCGCGGCACCGCATCGATGGCACTAAGCACCCTTTCATCCGAAATCCCTTTGGTGCGCAAAAGGTCCACCAGAGCCCTTCGCATTCCTTTATGTCGGTAAGTATCTTCTCGCTTCACTTGATTATTCTGCTATAATTAACAGGATGTTATCATCCATGTCGGTTCAAAATTCTAATTTTAACCCACAAATTTTACAACAAGGCCGCTCATTGTCAGGTTGAATTACAAACAATTTAAACCGCCATTGTCTAAATCATGAGAAAACTAGGTACGCTTGCAATTGCTATGATCATCGGAAGTCTGCAAATCATAAATGCTCAGGGAATTGGATTGAACGCTGAAGCTGAATATCCGATTACACCTGCTGATTACGGATTGAATTTTGAAGAAATAAAAATCGAAACACCCGATAAAGATGCTGAGAACAATAATGTAATGCTGTTCGGATGGCACCTGATTCCCAATGATAAGACCTCCCGCAAAGCCATGATTATCGCCCACAATGGTCAGGGTAATATGTCATATGCGCTGGAATACGCCGGTGTATTCCTGGGTTTGGGCTATCATGTTTTCATGTTCGACTACCGTGGTTTCGGGCAAAGCGACGAATTCAAGGTCAGCAATAAATTCTATATCTACGCTCAGTTTGCAACGGATTTGAGTGCCATGGTGGACTATGTCAAAAAATACCACGCTACCATGACCTGCTCCATTTTCGGTTATGGTATCGGTGGCGGACTGGCATTAGGCGTGGGTGCCAACAGCGTGAAGGTGTTCAGCGTAATCGCCGATGCTCCTTATATAACACTCGAAAAAATCGAGAAAACCCACAAGGAAATGACCGGTGAAAAAATCTTTATGCCACTGGCTTTCGACAAGGCGCTGGTGGAGCCGGGTAATGCACTGCCGGTAAAAGGCGATCACCTGCGCGGTATACTGCTCATCTGCGGTGCCAATGGCGACCTGATCAAAGCAGAAGATGTTGCTGCATTAGCCGATTACAAGAAAAAGATTACATCTGTTTATACTGTTCCCGGCGTGAACAATGATATGAATTTCGAATCCAACAAGGACGAATACTACAAGCAGGTCAAAAGTTTCCTGGATAAACTCAACTAATGGGGTAACTGATTTTTTATAGTCGGTAATGAAGGTCAACCGGCAAAAGCTGTTTTTTTATAACATTGTAGTCAATTGAAGAAAATATGGTACAGATAAAATTCGGAACCGACGGATGGAGAGCCATCATAGCACGTGAATTTACCAATGATAATGTGGCACGGGTTGCTGTTGCAACGGCCAGCTGGGTCAAGGAAAGATCCGAAAACCATTCAGTAGTAATTGGCCACGATTGCAGATTCGCCGGTGCTATGTTTGCCGATGTCACTGCCCGCGTATTGTGTGCGGCAGGGGTGAAAGTGTATATCGCAAAAGGTTTCGTAACAACTCCCATGGTGAGTCTGGGTGCCAACAGGCTGAATGCCTTTGCTGGTGTGGTTATTACTGCCAGCCACAACCCGCCTGACTACAATGGCTTCAAACTTAAAAGTGGCTACGGTGGTCCTACCATCCCGGAAGAAATTGCTGCTGTAGAAGAAAGAATTCCGGCAACCGCCGAGATACCTGATACCTCCCTCGAAGAGTGGGAAAAGAAAGGATTGCTGGAATGGGTGGACCTTGAACAAATGTACTTCGATCATGTCCAGGCGAGCTTCGACATGGACAAAATCAATAATTCCGGAATTCGCCTGGCCTACGATGCCATGTACGGAGCCGGACAGCGCATTGCACAGCGCATCTTTACCAATGTGGAATTGCTGCACTGCGATGATAATCCCGGTTTTCACGGACAAGCGCCGGAACCTATTGACAGGAACCTTACAGAGTTAAGTGCTTTGATGAAGAAAGATGCATCCCTGATGGCCGGCCTGGCCAATGATGGAGATGCTGACAGAATCGGCATGTACGATGAGCAAGGCAATTTTGTCGATTCGCACCATATTATTCTGTTGCTTATTCACTATCTCCACAAATACAAAGGCTACACCGGCAAAGTGGTGATTGCCTTTAGTGTTTCTGAAAAGGTGAAGCGCTTGTGCGAACACTACGGACTGGAGTACGAGGTTACCAAAATCGGATTCAAATACATCTGCGGAAAAATGGTAACTGATGATGTGCTGTTGGGAGGAGAAGAAAGTGGAGGAATTGCAGTGAAAGGGCACGTGCCTGAGCGCGATGGTATCTGGTGTGGTCTGTTATTGATGGAATTTATGGCTGCCACAGGAAAGAACCTGAATCAGCTCATTCAGGAAATCTATGCCATCACCGGTTCCTTCTGCTTTGACCGCAACGATTTACACCTCACTGATGCGTTGAAGAACCAGATTATGGCCAACTGTGCCAATGGCACCTATAAAGGATTTGGCAGCTATCAGGTGCAACGCCTGGAAGATGTGGATGGATTTAAATTCCACCTCAGCGATAACAGTTGGGTAATGATCCGGGCATCAGGTACTGAACCGCTGCTGCGGGTATATGCTGAAGCACCCGACAGAAAAGAGACAGATGCGATTCTGGCAGCTGCCAAAGCCACACTACTCGGGTAGTATCGGAAGGCCTTTCAGAATATTGACAATCAACTGTCGCTTATTCAATCAGAGAACGGTAGTTTTGGTGTAAATCATGAAGCGATGGCATCTTTTAGGGGTTCTTTGCTTGCTCTCCATCACAAGTGCGAGGGCGCAAGAGGTGCCGGAAACACCTTTCTTACATAATTTCCTTGCGACTTCTGACAGCTTCAGACAAGACCGATTGAATATGGTATTGGGTGCCGAAACAGTTGTATACTCTGCGGCTGTGTATGCACTTTATCAATATTGGTATAAAGATATTCCTTCCGAACCATTCCACTTTTTTAATGATAATAAGGAATGGCTTCAGCAAGACAAGGCTGGTCATGTCTTTACCGCTTATTTTGAAACAAATCTTACTACCGGTTTGTATAAATGGACAGGTATGGAGCCACATAAAGCTTATTGGGCGGGTTTCGCTACCGCTTCCATTTTTCAGCTTACCATAGAAATGTTTGATGCCTATTCCGAGAAATGGGGATTTTCTATAGGTGACTTTGCTGCCAATACCCTGGGAGCAGGCTTATCCCTGAGTCAAAACTTGCTATGGGATGAACAGCGTATTCAGGTGAAATTCTCCCAGCATTTCCCCGATTACGCAAATTACGACCCAATTGTGCGCCAAAGAGCCCAGTCGCTTTACGGCACTGCCGGTCCTGAGCAACTGATTAAGGATTATAACGGACTTACCACATGGATATCCGTCAATCCGTATAAATTCATGAGACAGGATACCTGGTGGCCCAAATGGCTCATGGTGAGCGGTGGCTATGGTGCCAATGGCTTGCTGGGTGGATTTGAAAATTACTGGTGCACCGACCCGCTGATCCGCCCGGAAGAATGCCTTCCCCAAAATCGCATAGACTATACTGAAGTGCCCAGATACCGGCAATACTACCTTTCTCTCGACCTGGACCTCCAGTCTATCGAAACCGATAGTCCATTCTGGAATATGATGTTCGAGCTTTTAAGTATCATCAAAGTGCCTATGCCCACTATTGAATTCAATGGCGATGGCAGGGTGAATTTCTATCCCCTGTATTTTTAACCATCAACCTTTTCGAACCGCTATCTGCACATAATGGTCGAAAAAGAATTCTTTCTTCAGGCGGAGGGAAGATATTATGTCCATTCCTCTGTCTGTCAGGAACAATTCATATTCCTTTAAATTATATTGATGAGGGTGCAGGATGTCTCCCGGAATCATCCTGAACAGATGTCGGAAAAAGGCATGGTTGTGCGCATCGATACTCACCACCAATTTCCCACCCGGTTTTACCCATGAAGTCAACTTGTCGTAGCTAAGACCAATATCGCTTACATGGTTGATGGCGTTCATGCAAAATACGATATCGTAGGTTTTGTCGGGGGTAAAAGTTTCCAGCGGACTGTGAAAGAATCGCACATTCGGATAGTCCGCTTTATTAAAATGGGGCAATGCTGCTGCGTAGTCATCCAGCAGGGGATCCATGGCATCCACTGCGCAGTCAGGTAAAGCCATGAACATGCCGGCAGGTCCGCAACCCGCATCCAGTATTTCCATGCCCGGAAGAATGGGACAGTCAGGTGCAATTTTTTGCAGTACACCCTGCCAGTAGTTGAGTTTCCATGTCCTGTAATCTGCCACATCCTTTTTCCTGAGATATGCCTGCCACCAGCGCAATTCAGCTTTTTGGGCAATATTCCACTTCAACGTTTTCTTCATTCGTACCTTTGCACTTAACATGGCGAAGATACAGGAAGGAGAACAAGTATGTATTCTGCATACAGGAGAAGTGGGCATATTGCGACAGTACCTCGACAGCTTTACGGCAATGGTAGATGTCAATGGCGACTACAGAACAGTCCATGTTACAGCGCTGGAACCGGCATGGTTGTTCAATCCGGGGGGTAAATCCGGTACCGGAAAGCAGGCTGCTTCCCCCAAAAAGGGAAACGGCATGCCGGGATTACCGGATGGACTGCACCTGGTATTTCAACCAACCAAATCATCGGATACAGAAGGCGTAACCTATACCTTGTACCTCGCTAATCGCATGGACGCAGATTTGATGGTGCACTATTCTTTTTACCTGAATGGGGTCTTGAATACCGCTATGAGGAAAGATGTGGGTTCCGGTGATGACTTGTTGCTGCACTTGTTTAAAACCGAACAACTAAACGATTTACCGGCATTCAGCCTGGAGGCATGGCCTAAAACGCCGGGACAGGGTATTGCCCATTATGCCGAGAAAGAACTGCGCATCAAGCCACGACAATTTTTCGGAGGTAAATATGCATGGGGAGAGGAAGGTATGCTGCTGTTTACCTTCTTCGAACAATTGCCATCGGTAAAGGAGCGGATTAAAATTGAAAAGCAGCCGTCAGAGGAAGCTTTTGACTGGGAGGAGAAGGTTATCCCTACAGCCGACCCATTGAGCAAGGCAGGGCTTCAGGACAGCATAGACCTGCACATCGAGAAACTGGACCATGCATGGGAGCTGCTGGACAAAGGCCAGATTTTACAGATGCAGCTGGAAGCTTTCGAAACCTATATGGACGCAGCCATCCAACATGGTTTGCATAAGGTGTATATCATCCACGGAATTGGAAAAGGGGTGCTGAAAGATGAAATAGCA
>DDYY01000079.1:161373-175457 GCA_002346225.1 Bacteroidetes bacterium UBA3022 | reverse complement strand
TTATTATAAAATGAGAAATTAGCAGGCCATTAAAACCATCAATTAAATTTGAGCCATTAATAATAAATAAAAAACATAACAATACAAAACATAATTGAAATATATTATTTTCTAGCCAAGAATTTAAAAAAGCTAATCCTGTTCGATTTATTTCAATAGAAAAAATATTAATAGAAAATACTAAAATCATTAACATTATAATTAGTCTATAATTTGGGGAAATTTTAACTTTTAAGTCATCTAAAAACCCAATTATATGTTTAAAATTTTATCTAGTGTAGTGAATGGCGCCAAGGGTGCTGTTACTTCCAGTGTGAAAGGCGCAAGCGATGTGCTGAGCGCCACCATTAATGCCGTCAAGAATGTCACCGTCAGCGCCTTCAAGGAAACAGGAGACGTTTTGCGGGAAGGTATTCAGGTGCCGGCATCTATAGTAAAAGGCACCATAGAAGGATTGTCGGAAATCGGTGTGTCCATCATTAAGGCCGTAAAAGGAGTTGTCGACGGAACTGTGCAGGGTGCCATGCAGTCGGGAATGGAGCAAAAGCCAGCCGTTGAAGGCGCTGTAGCGCAGGCCTTACACAGCGCAAAGGAATTGGGCGAAGACATTGGCCAGACCGCGGTACAGTCGGTAATGGGCGCCGTAAACGGTGTAAAACAGGTAGGTGGTGATACCGTAAAAGCCACATTTACCGCTGTAAAAACGGTATTAACGGTAGCAAGTGAAATCAGTGAAGAAGCCGTAGTATCCGTCAAAAATGCACTCAAGGAATCCATCGATGGTGCTGATGACATCATGAAGGAAATTGATCTGAAAGGGAAAGACAAATAATTCTGTCAGTCATTTAATTTACCAATTAACAACTTAGCCCCCTTTTGTTTCAATCACTACTACCTGGTATTGGATGAAACGATAGGGGGCTTTTCTATGGAGTTGGCTGCTAATTATGCCATTTGGATAGATATATTAAATAAATGAATAAAATACTCCATCGCCGCAACCGCTTCTAAAGCCCGCAGGGCCCGCGTCGCTGCGTTCAACCACTTAGCATTTATTGTAGAAAGAAGAACCCTTAGTGCTCTTTGTGAAAGTGCATCGCACCTCTGCCATGGTGTTAAAAGATCCATACCATTTCTGCCGCGTCGCTGCGTTCAACCACTTAGTATTTATTGTAGAAAGAAGAACCCTAAGTGCCCTTGGTGCATGTGCGCAACACCTGTGCCTTGGTGTTACAACCTGAAAATTTAAAGGCTTAACACAGAGGCACAAAGATTATCACTGAGGCCACAAAGGCAATCACTTGATTGGTATTTCTTTTTAACGCGGTGACGCAGCGATTTCGCAGCTAGCGCGGCGTTAAATTGGAACACTAAGACACAAAGGGTTACACAAAGTCCACAAAGACAAAACCCCTGGTGCCCTTTGTGAAAGTGCTTAGCACCCGTGCCTTTGTGTTAAAACCTGCAGCACCCATGTTGTAGGGTTAAAAAAGCAGAAATGCTTGCAAAGCGTGAATTATACAACTTATTACAAGTATTGTGTAACGCGTTTAGGTTGTTTAAACCACAACTTTGTTATGTGGTAAATTATACATACATCAAAAGTAATTTATGAAGAATAAAAACGGTTTGGAAGATGGATTGATAGCAGGCCAGAATGCATCGACGCCAAAATATGGGGTACTGCCTGGCAATGTTCTGCTAACAGCAAAAAGCAGGCATAATGTAATGATGCGTATACTTCCTCTAAGACCTATAGATTCAGAAGCAAACGAACATATAGATATGGGTCGTTCTAAAAGTGATTACAAATTAAATATAATAAAATGAAAAAAGTATCAGGCGCACTTGCACTATTTACAATTACCGTAGGAGTGCTATTTACAGGCTGTAGTAGCTCATCAGAAAAGGTGGACAAAGCTGAGATGAAAGTAGAAGAAGCTAACAAGGATTTGGACGAAGCTAATGAGGCCTATCTGGCCGATGTAGCTGAGTTCAAGATGCAAACTGCTAAGAAGTTGGAAGCTAATAGAAAACTCATCAACGATTACAACATCCGGATTTCTACAGAGAAAAAGGAAGCAAAATCAGGTTATGAAATGAAAATTGCCGAGCTGGAAGCAAAGAATAGCGAAATGCAGAAAAGATTAGATAATCATACCGCAGACGGAAAAGATAACTGGGAGAATTTTAAAACAGAGTTTGGTCGTGATATGGATAATCTCGGCAATGCATTCACTAACTTTTTCAATTAACAGTTACAATATGGGCTGGCTGACATGTGAGGTAGCTGCTAGGCTATCTCCAACACCAGCTTTCCCTGAACATGTCCTTCTTGTTGCAAAGCAGCTGCTTTGGCTGCCTCAGTCAGCGGAAAGCGCTTGGTAATAACACTGCGCAATTGTCCCGATGCTGCCCAAGCCACCAGTTGTGCCATATCGGCAGCGTTCGGTTCAGCTGTGAAACTGAATACCCGCGGCTTACCGCTACCGCTTTTCTTGCGCTGTCTCAGCATGATACCCATGAGGGTTTTCATATTTTGAAAACCTATCATAATGCCTGTGCCATCAGGTTGTAAAAGTGGTTCGTATTGTCTTCTAGTGATATTGCCAACATTGTCCAGCACCACATCCCATTGCATATTCATTTGTCTGAAGTCCTCTCTGGTGTAATCGATGATGTGATCGGCACCAAGGCTTTTCACCAATTCCATATTACCAGTCCGACATACCGCCCACACTTCTGCGCCCAGTATTTTGGCAATCTGTACGCTGAAGGTTCCGACTCCACCTGTAGCACCATTAATCAATACCTTTTGACCAGCCTGAACACGGGCATGATTGCGCAATCCCTGCAAGGCAGTTTGACCTGCCATGGGCATGCCTGCTGCCTGTTCCAGTGATACCGATACAGGTAATGATGTGAGCCGTTCCGCCCTTACGCAGACATACTCTGCCCAGGCACCGGAAGTCACTTCTCCTACCACACGGTCGCCCGGTTGAAACGCGCTTACATGGCGTCCGGTTTTTTCTACTATTCCGGATACGTCTGCACCTAGAATGGACGGGTTGGGTCTCAATAAACCAAATGAAAACCTGGCCAGCCAGGGCTCACCTGTATAGAAATGCCAGTCGTAGGCATTCACAGAACTGTACATTACCCTAACGAGTACTTCATCTGCCTTAGGCTCCGGAACGGGAACCTCCTTCAACTGCAACAGATGGGCTGGTCCGTATGCAGGACAATAAATGGCTTTCATGGTCTATTAGACGATTATTAGCCATGGAAGGTTACAAATGATGGCTTGATTGGATAAAAAATATCCATTGTAACTTTTTTACTATTCAATCGCCTCAAGGATAGACATTTCATTTCTAAACACTGAAAACCAAACAACATGCAGACAGCAACATTGAAAAATAGCAGCTTGTCCCATCCGTCGGATGTATCACCGGGTAAAAGATCCGTTATTGCCTGGTTCATTATTTTACTAGCCCTGGGCTCTGCCGGTTTTCTAGGAGAGCAGGCTCAGAATCGATGGGACCTGAGCTTGAGCGTACGGTACGTCCTGCAGGCCCTGATTATGTCGGGTATCGTGCTCTCCGGAATAGGGTGGATGCGCACGCGCGTTGATAAGGGAAAACCTGCCGGTATCGGTGTGGGTACTGTTCCGTCAGCATTAAAATTTTTAGGATTGGGTCTGGGCCTTTTTCTGGGTCCCTTTTTGCTGACGCTTGCTTTGACTGCTGTATTCGGATGGGCAGATATTTCTCTGAATACCGTCGAAGGTTTTTTGCCGAATTTCATGCTGGGTGTTCTGACGGTTTTTTTATTCGAAGCGCTCCCGGAAGAACTGGTCTTTAGAGGCTATATCTTCAGCACCCTAAACGTTCGTTTCAGGAAGTGGAAAGCGGCCCTTATTTCCATATTTTCTTTTGTGTTGCTGCCGGTTGTACTGGTGCAGATACAGCGCTATATCCTGGGGATGGAAGTATCCGTTGGACGTACTGATCATATCGAGTTAAGTTATTTGATTACCATGCTTTTATTTGCGTCTTTTATTCAATACCTGCGTATTCTGACAGGCAGCATATGGACAGGAATAGGTTTTCACCTGGTGTTTGTATACATCAATCGAATGATTGGTACCGAGGATTATAATCTGATTCAATTGTCCAATATTTCCAGTGAACAACCTATGCAAATTGTATTGATTTGTTCCCTCTTGCTGGTATTTCTCTTCGTTATCCTGTATCCTGTTCTGACCAAAAAGAAATTGGGTTGGCGGGAAAAATGGAGTGCATAATAAAATAGCTGAAGGGTAGGGTGATGATGTTGCTCATCATGCACTCTACCCTTCGGTTTATATTTTATCTACTGCAACCTTGTAGGTCGGGTCTTCCAGCACGTTGACATCAATAATGCTATCTGCATTTTTAAGCAGCTGACGACAATCGGGACTCAGATGTTTCAAATGTATTTTCTTTCCGGCTTTGCTATAGCGTTCAGTCATTTTGTTTAGCGCTTCAATCGCCGACATATCTACCACCCTGCTTTCTGCAAAATCAATAATCACTTCTTCAGGGTCATTGGCCACATCAAATTTTTCATTGAAGGCAGTAACGGATCCGAAGAACAATGGGCCATAAATCTCATAGTGTTTGATGCCGTTTTCATCTATGCTTTTCCGTGCGCGGATGCGTTTGGCATTGTCCCAGGCAAAAACCAGCGCAGAAATAATAACTCCGATGATCACTGCCAGTGCCAGGTTGTGCAGCACAACGGTAACAAGTGTAACCAGTACCATCACAAAAATGTCGGACTTAGGCATTCGGGTAAAGGCCGATAAGCTGGCCCACTCAAAGGTGCCAATCGACACCATAATCATCAAACCCGTCAGCGCTGCCATAGGTACCTGTTCTATCAGATGAGAGCCGAACATCACAAACATGAGCAACATGACGGCAGCCACAATACCCGACAAGCGGGCCCGCGCACCGTTCGATACATTGATTAGACTCTGACCAATCATCGCGCAGCCACCCATGCCGGAGAATACACCTGACAGGATATTGGCCGCGCCTTGTGCCACAGCTTCTTTGTTGCCGCGGCCTCGTGTGCCGGTAATCTCATCTACAATGTTGAGTGTGAGCAGACTTTCTATCAATCCTACGCCTGCAACAATGGCTGCAAAGGGAAAAATGATGCGCAATGTCTCCAGCGTCATGGGCACGCGTGGCAGGTGAAAAGGAGGGAAGCCACCTTCAATGGATGCCATATCGCCGACAGTCTTGGTGTCAATGGGAAGGAATGTAACCAGTCCGAATACTACCAGAATAGCAGTAAGTGAAGCAGGCACTACTTTGGTAAGCTTGGGTAAGAAATAGATGATGGCCATAGTGAGTAACACCAGTCCCAGCAGAATGTACAGTGGAGTACCCGTCAGCCAGCTGCCGGAAGCGTCTTTGAACTGCTCCAACTGCGAAATGAAAATGATGATGGCCAGTCCGTTTACAAATCCGAAAATGACAGGATGCGGCACCAGGCGGATGAGTTTGCCCAGACGTAGAAAGCCGGCTGTCATTTGAATAAGGCCTGCCAGAATAACGGTAGCAAATACATATTCAATTCCATAGTCTCTCGCCAGCACAACAATTACTACGGCTACAGCTCCTGTTGCACCCGAAATCATTCCCGGTCGACCTCCGAAAATGGCTGTGACCAGTCCCATTACAAATGCTGCATATAACCCGGTAAGGGGCGACAATCCAGCAATCATGGCAAAGGCGACTGCTTCAGGCACCAAAGCAAGTGCTACAGTTAGTCCCGAAAGTACTTCAGTGCGGTAATTGACCTTTTGCGTCAGGTCGAATAGATTTAAATATTTTTTCATGTGAATGGGTAGTAAGCTATGTGCATGCACGCATGCATGGAATGCTGGTTTGGTATGTCAGGGTCGGCGAAGGTAAGCAATTCAGGGCTAGCGGTCTTTGATAGCTTAACACAAAGTACACGAGACATAACTCTTAGTGCCCTTCGTGCCCGTGCACAGCACCTGTGGCTTGGTGTTAAAACCTGAAATGCTATTAGCTTAACACAAAGACACAAAGGGGCGCACAAAGTCCACGGAGACAAAACCCTTGGTGCTCTTTGTGTAAGTGCCTAGCACCCGTGCCTTGGTGTTTGTTCTTTTAACGCAGCGACGCAACGAAATCGCAACGATCGCGGTGTTGAATTGGAACACAAAGACACAAAGGTTCACACCAAGTCCACAGGGACAAATCCCTTAGTGCTCTTTGTGAAAGTGCCTAGCACCCGTGCCTTGGTGTTAAGAATTCAATACTATCCTGGCTGCGTCCGCCGCGAAAGCACGCAGTGCCTGCGTCGCTGCGTTTAACAATTTAACACCTATCCTGAGAAGAATAACCCTTAGTACAAACTAAATCCAGCCCCCCAAAGTACACCCGATTCGCCCCAACAAATTGCCATGTCCTATCTTTGAACCAACCATTAAGACAAGACATGCTAAGGATTATAGGCACATGGCTGTTGCTCACCGCATCAACCCTGATGTATGCACAGACCCCGACAGATGCGGAGCGGCTGCAGGGTTACCGAATCACTGGCGAACAGGTGCAGTTTATATTCGACGAAAATATATATGGAGTAGCCCCCACCCGCGTTTCGGTGACCGGAGCATTCCGGAGCTGGAGCACCGATATGGATGCCGCCGAATGGCAACTGACCCGACAAAAGGATTACTGGGCACTATCCCTTGATAATCCCGGATATGCTGCCATCCCTGTACAGTCCCCCTTTAAATTTCGAATCAACGAAGGCGTTTGGATGGATCCCCCCGCAACAGCAGCCAACAGTAAAGGCGGTAACCTTGTATTTTTGCACGATATGCAGGTCCCTACACTTCACGCTGAAATACTCGCCAACGGCAGCATAATAGCTACCCTGCAAGGTATTCAACCCCTGAATAAATATGAATACCGCCTTACCGACGCCCATGGGGCACAATATGGTATCGATGTTTTGCCGAACACCGCCACGGAAATGATGATCTTCCCTACGGAGCAACTGGATATCCGAAGGGTGTATTTTCTGGAAATCCCCGCCTACGGGTTAAAGACATTTTGCTCCTACGACGGCTGGTTCAGAACCCTTTATTCCGACAAGGAATTAGGTGCCAATATCCAGGGCAAAAAGACCACCATTCGCCTGTTTGCGCCTCGCGCTTGGGCAGTCTATCTCTATTTATACCAAGGCAAGGACGACACAGCAGCTTACCGTACCATTAAGATGGAGGTAGATGAACGCGGTGTTTGGGAGGCTTTTTTCGATGAAGACCTCCACGGAACCTGGTACGATTTTACCATACACGGTCCCGACGATCCGGGCAATCATTTCTATGCTACAACTCCGGTCCATGTTACAGATCCCTATGCGAGAGTCAGTGATAATACCTGGGGTAAGGCCCGCATATGGCGAAAAACCCAGCCGGCCACGCCGCTAAAATCCGGTATCCCCGCCATGGAAGATGTCATTGCCTATGAAGTGCACGTGCAGGACTTTACCGACTTATTGCCACTGGAAGACCGTTTGAAAGGTACTTTTACCGGTATGATTACGCCCGGACTTCGCAACAGCCGCGGCGAGAAAATAGGCTTCGACTACCTACTGGATCTCGGCATCAACGTAGTACACCTGATGCCCGTACAGGAATACCTCCACTTCCCGGATGAAGACTGGAAGGCCTCATTTGAAAATGATCCCTATATGATAGAGCAGGGGGTCAACCTGGAAAACTACCAATGGGGTTACCGCACCTCTCATTTTTTTGCAGTAGAATCAAAATACAGAACCAAAGGCGCTGAGCCGGGAACGGAAAGAGATGAATTCCGGGACCTGGTGCAGGCATTCCATGATGCCGGTATCGCTGTGATTATAGATATCGTTCCCAACCATACGGCTGAAGATATGGGCGGCGACCGCCAGTATTTTAACTTCAATGGCATCGATAAGATGTATTATTACCGCACCAAGGATTTCGACCATATCGGGGAATACGGCAACGAGGTGAAAACAGAAAACCGCCCGATGGTGCAACGATGGCTCATCGATCAGTGCCGGCATTTTATCGATGAATTTGGAATCGATGGTTTTCGCATTGACCTCGCCGGACAAATTGACCAGCAGACACTCAAAGTACTCAAGGAAGCTATCGGTGAACATAGGATACTCTACGGTGAGGCATGGATAGGCTCCAATGATCCTGCATTTGAAAACAATCCCGACTGGGACTGGTACAAAGAAGATGCGCCAATAACCTTCTTTCAGGATGATTCCCGGGATGCCTACAAAGGACCGGTTTTCGAATTGAAGGATAAGTACAAGGACCGTGGATGGGCAGGCGGAAAATATGAAGAAAGAAGTAATGTGATGCTGGGGCTCAGTGCCCGCTTCCCTACAGATGTAACACCCATTAGCGGCATTAGTTACCTCGATATTCACGATAACTTCGCGCTGGCCGATCAATTTGCCACCTCCGATTTTGATGGAAGACTTGCCGTAGATGCTTACAATTATAAAATTGCTGTAACCCTGCTTTACACTACACCCGGACCTATCGTAACACACGGTGGCTCCGAAATCATGCGGAGCAAAGGCCTGGCACCACCCATGGAAGTAGTCAAAACTACAAGAGATGGCTTTGTCAGTTACTTCCACGGGAAAAGAGATACCTATAATCACCGCGCTGCCAATCGTTTTATCTGGGAAACCGTAGGTGCGCTCCCTGAAGGAGCCAACAAGAATGATTATAAAAATATGCATGCGTTCTGGAAGGGGATGAACGCATTCCGTTTAAGCGACTACGGTTCGGTCTTCAGGGTCAGCGAGCGTTTCCCCGACGACTATTACCGCTTTTATGCTCGCGATGATCAACGACTGCTGGGATATATGGTGGCAGATTCTGTATTGGTGCTGCTCAACGCAGGAGAGGAAAAGGGAACTTTCCACGGTGTACAATTACCGGAGGGAAGATGGAAATTGATTGCGAATAAACATGCAGTAGACCATGTTAATGGAGTGCAGGATGCCGAAGACCTCATGCAAATGGAGGGTAATCGCAGTTTAGATGTAGAGATAGAGCGGGAAGGTCTGTACATTTGGGTGCGCCAATGATACCTCTGATAAAATCCACTTACAACCGCTTTTGGCAAAACTGCAGGTTTTGGCTCAGCAGCCATAACACCTGGCCCTTCCTCATATATTATAAATGGTTGTATAAGCCGCAACGGGGCAGCATTCAGGTATTTCTCGATGCCTACTCCCGCGAGCACCGTCCATTTACCGTTATTCAGGTGGGAGCTAATGATGGCATCACCCACGACCTTATCCATAAATTTATCAAGCGCGATCACTGGCAGGGCGTGCTGCTGGAGCCCCAGGAAAGGGTATTTAACAGACTGGAAAAGCTCTACCGATTATCGAAAGGTATAACCTGTGTTCACGCTGCACTGGGTAAAGAGGATGGGAAAGCTACCTTGTATAAAATTGCCTTCAGCACAGCCCGATGGGCAACAGGTCTTGCCAGCTTCCGAAAAGAGGTAATTACCTCAGCATTCGAATCCGGATACATTCAGAAAAAAGCCGCTCAGGAAGGGGTAAGAATACCCGCAAATCCAGATGACCAAATTCAGGTAGAGCATATTTCTGTTATTTCACCCCAGCAATTAATCGGGAAATACCAGCTGGACAATGTGCAGCTATTGCAGATTGATACCGAAGGCTTCGACTACGAGGTTATCACCATCTTCCATGACGCCGGATTACTGCCGGAAGCCATTGTTTTCGAACACGTACATCTTGGCGAGGACAATAGATACGAATGCTCCAGATTGCTCAATAAGCAGGGATATGCGCTGTGGGACTTCGGAAAAGATACATTAGCAGTGAAAGGCAATGCCCTCATCACCTATAAAAAAGCATTTGGCGTGGCATGAAAATCGCCCTGATTCACTACCGGCTGATTCTTAGGGGTGGATTGGAACGTCGCCTTTTTAATTACACCAACTACCTGCTGGAACAAGGTCATGAGGTGGAAGTGATAGTCGCCAAGCGCTCGCACGATGCACAACTGCCCGAGGCTGTCAAGGTGCATGTTTTATCTCCCGGCCTGATGCCTAAAGTTTTTCGTCAACGCTATTTTGACCACCTCCTGGGAAAATTCATGCAGCAGCAAAACTATGACTTGAGTCTGTCGCTGATGCGTACCTCCCATCAGGATCTCGTGCTCTGTCCGGGAAACCACCTGGGCTTTTTGAAAGCCATGCACAAAAAGGGCAACCGACTTACGGACAAGGAGCAAATACGTTGCGACAAAGCAGCTTTTCGGCAATCGCGCAAAATCATCGCAGCATCCGAAATGATGGCCAAGGAGCTGCGGGAACTTTATCACATCCCGCAGGATAAAATTCACGTGCTGCGTCCACCTGTTAATCTCGCGCATTTTAAACCTGGAAATAAAGTGCATCGGGATGCATATAGAAAAAAGTATAATTTACCTTTAGACAAACGCATCTTTCTCTTTATCTCTTCTTCTCATTTCAGAAAGGGGCTTCCGCTGTTGCTCGACTGTTTTCGACAGTTGCAGGATACCGATGCTGTACTCGTTATCGCAGGGTTGCCACCGGTGCAGTCTGAATTGCCCAATGTTATAGATCTGCAGTACAATACCCAAATGGAGGAATTGTATGCGGCAGCTGATTTTACCATCCATCCTGCCCGGTACGAGCCGTTCGGACAAATTGTACCTGAATCGCTGAGTTCCGGAACTCCTGTTATCATTTCCGATACCTGCGGAGCCGCGGAGGTGGTAGGCCCTGATGAAGGTCGAATTCTGCCGGCAACAGCAACAGCAGACTGGCTCCATACAATCCGCAATATTCAGACTTCAGATTTCAACATACCCGAAAACTATGCCGAGCTGCATTCCCTTTCCGTAGCTGAGCATGTGGAGGCTATTCTGGCTATAGGCAAAACCACCTATTGATTCCGGTAGGGAATATTCTGGCGGCTGAATAAAGTGACCTGAGGGTTTAACCACATAGACTTTCTTGCAGAGTATCCTAGGAGTGTTGTAGCTTTATTCCTGGTAATGATGGATACCCACACACATCCTGTATCGAAAAGCAAACTGACAGCTATTATCGGCTGGATGAGCTTATTACTGTCTTTTATGTCGGCATGCGATTCCACGATAGAGCAGACCGGCCTCCTGGTCAGCTCGCCCGATCAACGCAATACAGTAGAGTTCTATTTACTGGAAAGTGGGGTTCCGGTCTACAGGGTATTACACGATACGGTTGTACTGATAGATACTTCTGCATTGGGGTTTACCATTCGCGATCAGGGAACCTGGAATTACGGTTTTGAATTGTTGCGGGTGGTGGAAAGCAGCAAGAACAACACCTGGGAACAACCCTGGGGCGAAGACCGCTTGATCAACAATCACTACAATGAGTTGCTGGTGGAACTGATGCAAATGGAGGCACCCTTCCGGCGCATGCATATACGTTTCCGTGCATTCGATGATGGTATTGCTTTCAGGTATGAATTTCCACGGCAGGAGGGATATGATACCCTCATCATTGAACACGAAAAAACACAGTTTCAGCTGACAGGCGACCATACTGTTTGGTGGACGCCCGGCGACTGGGATATATATGAACATTTATACAATACAACAAAGTTCTCCGATATCAATGCCATAGCCAAACGGGATCATCCTGCTCTGGGGCAGACCTATATCCCATTCAATGCCGTCAATACACCGGTAACCATGCGCACAGCGTCGGGCATACACATGACCTTTCACGAGGCGCATCTGGAAGATTTCTCGGGAATGACCCTGCTCGTAGATACGAATACCTTTTTGATGGAAGCGGAACTGGTGGGGAGTGATAGGCTGGGATATAAGGTTTTGCGCGATCTGCCATTTGAAAGTCCATGGAGAACGATTCAAATTGCGGATAGTGCCATCGGTTTGCTGTCTTCTTGCATGATCCTCAACCTCAATCCGCCCTCCCGCCTCCGCGATGTCTCCTGGTTTACACCCATGAAATATGCCGGCATATGGTGGGAAATGCACCTGGGAAAATCATCCTGGGATATGGCCAGCGGCAAGCACGGAGCAACAACCGCACATGCATTGGAAATGATTGACTTTGCAGCTGCCAACGGACTCAAAGGCGTGTTGGTGGAAGGATGGAATACCGGCTGGGAGCACTGGATTGGATTCGAGGATAGAGAAGGGGTATTTGATTTTGTTACGCCCTACCCCGACTATGATCTGGATTCAGTGGTGGCCTACGGCAAGTCTAAAGGTGTGGACATTATCATGCACCATGAAACATCCGCTGCTCCACGTACTTATGAAGTGCAGCTGGATACCGCTTTTGCATTGATGCAACAATTGGGACTGCATGTGGTGAAAACAGGGTATGTTGGAAAAATTATTCCTGCAGGTGAATACCATCACGGACAGTGGATGGTCAATCACTACCGCAAGGTAATAGAGACAGCCGCCAAGTACCAGGTGGCTGTGAATGCGCATGAACCCATAAAAGATACCGGTGAACGCCGCACATGGCCGAACTTTATTTCCCGTGAAGGAATGCGCGGACAGGAGTTCAATGCCTGGTCACCGGATGGCGGTAATCCTCCCGGTCATATTCCCACAGTGGCATTTACACGCATGATGGCCGGTCCCTTCGATTTTACACCCGGCGTTTTTAATATCAGTCTGCAACCCTACAAGAAAAACAATCGGGTGAATACCACCCTGGCTCAGCAGCTGGCACTGTATGTGGTGTTGTACAGTCCTGTTCAGATGGCCTGCGATCTCATTGAAAACTATACAGACCAGCCCGGTTTTCAGTTTATCCGCGATGTGGGCGTCGACTGGGAGCAAAGTGTACCGCTTGCAGGAGAGGTGGGAGAATATGTGGTGATGGCAAGAGAAGAACGCAACACGGGCAACTGGTTCGTGGGTGCTGTTACCAACGAAAAGCCTCGTGAGATAACCATTGATTTTGGTTTCCTGCCATCCGATAAGAATTTTATTGCTACCGTGTACAGGGATGGAAAAGGTGCTCACTATCGACATAATCCTACCAGCCTGCAGATAGATACATTGATTATCCCAAGGGAAGTGTCTATGACGTTTAACCTGGCCGCTGGTGGGGGACTGGCCATCAGTTTACTACAGCAGGAAGAAGAACCACAGGAGGAGCCGGAAGAAGAGTGATGGAAATACCGCACTAAGAGCGGAATATTGTAATTATAAATTGTTAATATGTCTGATACATTGGAAAGCCTCCGCAAAATAAATGGTCAGCCTTCAGAGCGGGTGACGGAAAAGGTGTTGCCTTATATGGAAGAAAGTGTGATGGATTTTATACGGCAATCTCCTTTTGCAGTGCTGTCGACCGCTAACGCTACTGGTGATTGTGATGCTTCTCCAAGGGGCGGACTACCGGGATTCGTTAAGGTGTTAAATGAAACCACTTTGCTGCTACCCGATATTAAAGGGAATCGCATGTTCCAGAGTTATGAAAACGTATTGAGCAATGGAAAGGCGGCATTGCTGTTTCTATTGCCGGGAAATACACGTTGCGCACGGGTGAACGGCAGAGCACGCATCATTCAAAAGGCGGAGCTGGACAGTATGCTGCAACAGGCAGAAGTAGCGGAAAGCGATGACAATACTATTCTCATCCAGGGTTTACTGGTGGAAGTGGATGAGGCTTATATCCACTGCCCGAGAGCTATTCAGTTTTCCAACTTGTGGGGGTAGCATTTCAGGTTTTAACACTAAGCCACAGGTGCTGTGCACAGGCACGAAGGGCACTAAGAGTTTTGTCTTCGTGGACTTTGTGCAATTCTTTGTGCCTTTGTGTTCCAATTCAACGCCGCGCTCACTGCGAAATCGCTGCGCCACCGCGTTAAAAAGAAATACCAATCGGTGATTGCCTTTGTGGCCATAGTGATAATCTTTGTGCCTCTGTGTTAAG